>JARYME010000146.1 GCA_029907315.1 Armatimonadota bacterium
CGGCCCGGTGGTTGGAAGCTGTCCGGCACGTCAGGCGACTACACCACCATGGACACGGCCTTGGCATCTGTCGCGCGTCACGTAATTCCTCACCGCTCGCGTCAAGGAATTCCCCACCCTGTGTGTCAGGGAATTCCTCACCCGTTTCCTGTAATTACGCTAGTCCATCCGGTTCACCTCCCTGAGTCCTATCGGGCCGGCCGCGGGCGCGGTAGCTCCGCCCGTCCATCAGGACGTAGTGTGAGCTGTTGATGAGGCGGTCGAGCGCGCCCTCGGCGAGCACGGGGTTGGCAAACAGCGCGTACCACTCTTGCGTAGGGCGGTTGGATACTACGACCGTCGAACGCTTAAGATGCCTTTCGCATACCAGTTCGAACAGGTCCTCGGAGTTCCTGGCGTCGAAATCCCTGAGCCCGAAGTCGTCCAGGATGAGCAGGTCAGGTGAGACATAGGCGTGCAGTCGCTGTTCCCAGTTGCCGGCGATTCGGCCGCCGGCGAGGTCTCCCAGCATACGGCTTGTCTTCACGTAGCGCACGCTGTATCCCCTCTGGCAAGCGGCATGACCAATCGCCTGGGCCACGTGGCTCTTGCCGTTATGGAAAGCTTTGCATAAGGGGAATTATGCAAAGCCGCAGATTATGCGAAGTAGTCTCATGGTCATGGAGCAAGACGTGCGGTAGAGAGTAGTTTAGCTTTTCATAACTCCTCATAATGGATTTGAGCTGCAGCTCAATATCCCATGTGAGGAGGGTTTCCGTGGACAATCGACTGCCCCTCGAAGACTTGGTTGCCCGTGTCTTGGTTGAGCTCAACCGGCTCCAGTACTCCAGTAACACCCAGGCGGGCTATCGACGGTTCTATCAGCGCGTGCTCGCCTACGCCCATGCACACGGCATCCGCTATTACTCTGAAGACTTCGGCCGCCAGTTCTTCGAGACGACTTTCCAGTGCGCGATGCGAGATCTCCCGCAACCCGTTCCTCGGAAGTTCCGTCCGGCGCTGCGCCATCTCCGGTGTTTGGGTGACTATCAACTTCACGGTACCATTGTGCGTCGCCAGATACAGAAGAGCCCCTATGAGCCGCCACCCGCGTTTAGGGCGGTGCTTGAGGCGTTTGCTCGCGAATGCGACCGGCGCGGCTATTCACCGCTGGCGGCCCGAACTCGTTGGAACCGTCTCCGGGCCTTTGTGGATTATCTCGCAACGCTGGGGGTTTCGCCCGAAGGGATCAGTTCCCAGCATCTGTCGAACTACACGGCCACCCTCATCGGCTACCATGCCAAAACCGTCGCTGCTACCCTCACCACCATCCGGACGTTCTTGCGGTTCCAGCACTACGCGGGCTATCATGCACAAGACCTTAGTGGTGCCGTGCCCCGGCTCCGATCGACGCACTATGAACGCCTTCCGAGCATTTGGCCGGCGGATGCCGTTCAACGCCTCCTGGTAGCCGTCGACCGGGGGAGCCCCACCGGCAAACGGGACTATGCGATTTTGCTCCTCGCGGCTCGGCTCGGCATGCGGGTGGGAGATATCAAGGCGCTCATGCTGTCGGCGCTGCAGTGGGACACGAAGACGATTGTCTGTGTGCAGCAAAAAGCCGGACGGCCGGTGACGTATCCGCTTCTAGACGATGTGGGCTGGGCCCTCATCGACTACTTGCAACATGGGCGGCCCGTGACCGCATCACCGTACGTATTTGTCAGGCATAACGCACCCTTTGAGCCGTTCGGTAAGCATGCCAATCTGCACCACATCATCACGACTTATGCGCGCCGCGCCGGAATTCCGGTCCCGCGCGGACCACACGGGATGCACTCACTCCGGCATACTTTGGCGAGTGCACTGCTTGAGCAGCACACGCCGCTTCCCGTGATTGCCGACATTTTGGGCCATCTCAGCACGCAATCGACCCAAGTCTATCTGCACGTGGACCTCGACGCTTTGCGCCGGTGCGCACTCGATCCAGAGGAGGTGTTCGCCTATGTCGACCGTGCCTAAGGCTCCCGCCAAGTTTTCCGGCCCGCTGGCAGCCGTCCTTCAAGGCCTGGTCGCCGAAAAGCGGGGTGCAGGCTATCGATACGACGCAACCGCCGGCGACCTCCTCCATCTTGACCGTTTTTGTGTGGCTGTCGGGCATCACGAGACCAGCCTGCCCCGGGAACTCGTGTGCCGCTGGACAGCGAAGCAGGCACATGAAACGGAGACCACACGCCAACACCGTATTTCGCTGATTCGGATTGTCGGGGAGTACATGCAGCGATGCGGGTATCCCGCTTACGTCTACCCCCGCCACACCGGCAGCCGAACGCCGCCCCGCTACATCCCCTATATCTTTTCCCGTGCGGAACTGGCCCGGCTCTTTACCAGCATTGACGCCTGCGGCCCCGACCGGGCCTCGCCCCAGCGCCACCGTGTGCTGCCGATGCTGTTCCGCCTGCTCTACGGCTGTGGCTTGCGCGTCTCAGAAGCCTTGGCATTGCGAATGGGGGATGTCGACTTAGCTGTCGGCACGATCCACATCCGGGACGCGAAGTTTGGGAAGGAACGGATCGTCCCGCTTCATCCCTCGCTGGTGGGACGGTTTCGTGAGTATCTCCCCACCTCGCCAGCCCTGACCGACCCCGACCAGTCTGTTTTTCCGTCACCGCAAGGCAGCGCCTATGCCGCGAGTACCATCTACGTCTACTTTCGGCGGTTTCTCTGGGCGGCGGGAATATCCCACGGAGGGCGGGGTCGAGGGCCGCGGCTCCACGACTTGCGCCATACCTTTGCCGTGCACTGTCTACAACGGTGGGTTGCCGGCGGGGTGGATCTCTCAATCGCCTTACCATATCTGTCGGCCTACCTCGGCCACACTGGACTTAAAGGCACCCAAGACTACCTGCGCCTGACCGCGGAACTCCACCCCCATATTATCGCCGCCATGGAGCGCCGGTTCGGTGCGATACTGCCTGGAGGGTCACCCCTATGAAGCCCACCGACTTCGCCCACCTGCTGACGCGCTACTTGTCCCACTATCTGCCGGGCCAGCGGAACGTGAGCGTCCACACGATTCAATCGTATCGCGACACCTTCATCCTGCTGCTCCGTTTTTGTCACGAACGGAAAGGCTGGCATCCCGACCAGGTGACCCTACGGCATCTGGACCGGGACTGCATGGAGGAATTCCTGGACTGGCTAGAGCACGCGCGGCGGTGCAGTGTGGCCACGCGCAACCAGCGGTTGGCCGCCCTCCACGCCTTCTTTCGCTACGTGCAGTATGAAGTGCCCGACCAGTTGGCGCCAACTCAATGCATCCTGGGCATGCCCTTTAAGCGGACGGCCCACCCAACTGTGGGGTATCTGACGGCGGAGGCATTACAGGCCTTGCTGGCCCAACCCGATCGCACCAAGGCGGACGGACGACGTGACGCAGCTTTGCTCACTCTCTTGTACGATACCGGTGCGCGCGTGCAGGAACTGATTGACTTGGTGGTCCGCAACATTCGTCTGGAGGCCCCCGCCGTGGTGACCCTGACCGGGAAGGGGCGCAAGACCCGTCAGGTGCCCCTCATGACTCCTACCGCCCAGTTGGTGGGGGATTATCTCACGGAACGGCGGCTGATGCAACCGGACCGACGGGACCATCCCATCTTTTACAATCGCCAGCGGCGTAAACTCACCCGAGCGGGCGTCACCTATATCCTGGCCAAATACGTGGAGCAGGCCCGGGCCTGTACGGCAGTGGCCTTTCCTGCTCGCGTGACGCCACATACCTTGCGCCATACGAAGGCCATGCATCTCGTGTAAGCTGACGTCAACTTGGTCTACATCCGGGACTTGCTGGGCCACGCCGACGTCACCACCACCGAGATCTACGCACGCGCGGATGCAGAACGGAAGCGCCAGGCGCTAGCCCAGGCCGGTTCTTTCGTAATCACGGAAGGGACCACGTCGGATTGGACGGACGACCCCGATTTGATGCGCTGGCTCCGCCAGGTCTGTGCACCACCGTCCTAGCGCCGATGCCAGTTATGTCAAGGATGTGGGAGCGGCGCCTAGGTTATTCGCACCTTGGGCTCCGCTCCTTTTCATAACTAGGAACTCTGCATAATTGCCGACGCCCACCGGCCCGCAGATCACCACGGACTCGGCGCGCTCCACAAAGCCACATGTGGCGAGATCACGGATCATCTCCGCGGGGATCTTGGGATTGTATCTGAAATCGAATTCGGCCAAGCTTCTCACCTCATCGAACCGCGCCTTCTTCACTCTCATGGCGAGAGCCTTCTGGTTCCTGCGCTGTATCTCGTCTTCGAGGAGCCATTCCAGGAAAACCAGGTAACCATGGTTGTCATGTTGCGCCTGCTCAAGCCTCGTTTCGAGCGAATCGAGCATCCCGCCGAGTTTGAGCGCCTTCAACTTGGTGGCAAGATGATGTGTGTGCACGATTCATACCCCCTTCTGAGGTAAGTCGAACGCGAACGCGTTCGAACCGTGGAGGTACGCCCCGATCCGCGCACTGCGGTCCGTGGGTTCCTCCGTAAAGGACATGTCCATCCGGTTATCGAGGATTCGCTTGATGGTGCGGTAGTGGGGGTCGTCACAGGAAAGCGCCATCTTGCAGGCGGTGTTGAGCCTCCCAGCGCCATGTTTCTGTTCGAGCCGCAGTATCCCCTGGGCCTGCCTCAGGTGAATGAGCGCCCCCTGGTTCAGGAGTGCGAGCACCACATCGTGAACCGGGGTCCCGATTTGCCGGGCTTTCTGCAGGCATACCTGGGGTGTGTGCAGGTAAAATGCTGTCTTCTCCTCGGGCAGGTCCCTCATGTCCGTACTGGTTCCCTGGTCAAACCGCCGGATATGCGTCTTCACCAGGTCCTCACCATGGTAAAATTCAACCGTCTTCTCGCCGACGCGTACTGAGAGTGTCCGACCCAAGAACCTGAACGGCACTGAGTACCTGGCCTTTCTCACCTGGCAGTGAGAGTCAGGGGCCACTTTTGCCGTGGTCAACTCGAACACCTCGAAGCGCTCGGCGGGCAACGGGAGCATATGCTGCTTCTCGTTCTGCTCATAGTACTCGAACGGTCTCCAGCGTGTTGTCCCGTGAATGCGGGCGCCGGCGTCCTCAACACACCAGCGCCGGCTGTGTTGCCGCATGTGCGCGACGTTGCCAAACCGCATCCCAGTCCACATGCTTTCCCGAACGTAACTAACCTGTCTCTCGACCCGCGGCTTGTCTTTTGGATGACCGGCTCGACAAGGGTCTACCAACGTGCCGTAGTGCCTGGCCAGGCGCGCGTACTCAAGATTGATCTCGGGATCGTATATGTCAGGCTTGACCACGCCGTCCTTCAGGTTGTCGAGCACCAGCCTCCTCGGTGCCCGGCCAAAAAACTCGAACGCCTCTATGTGGCAATGAAGCCAGGTAGGACTGTCCAGCCGAAACACCGGCTCCACGAACATATGCCTGCTGTAGCTCAATACCATGATGAAGGCCCATACCCTCAACTGCTTGTTCGTCGCGGGATCCTGCCAGGGGCCCAGATAGCCGAAATCTATCTGGGACTCTTCTCCCGGCGGCACATCCGGCCTCCATACCGTGACCTGGTTTCCCGTTATGACCTCGGGCATGACATCCCGCAGCCAGCGTCGAAACGAACTGAGGCTCAGCCCGGGCAGCGTGGGTACCACCTGCCTCTTCCAGACTGTGATCACTCTGTTCTTGCCCAGCGCGTCGCGTATCTCATTCTTGTGCGGCTCCAAAAGAAAATACGTCGGCGAACGCTGAGCGTGGTCCAATTCGGGAAACCGCTGCTTGAGCAACGCGACCCATTCCTCGCGCTCGAGATAGCTTTCCCGGGTGACGCCTGCGCTGAGCACACCGTTGACGTACTTTCGGACCGTCTTGCGATCCACCCCAAGGCTCTCAGCGATCGACTTGACGCTCCGACCCGCTTGCCAGTGTTCCAGAATCTCGATGATTTGGTTCAAGTTCCATGACCTCCGTGCCACCCCGACACCTCCAAGACCAACAAGATGTACGGGAGGCGGTGTTCTACACAAGAACACAGTGCCACCTTTTGGGTGGGGAATTATGTGACACGGGGGTGGGGAATTATGTGACGCGGGCGCCGATCACGCGTGGGGAATTACGTGACGTGTGACAGCTTCGAAGCATTTGCAGGATATCCATTGCTCCACCGGCTCCTTTCATTGTACCGCCGCTGTTGTCGTATGCCATTCTCGGGCCTCCTTTCGAGTGGTCTCTACCCGATTGTAGAAT
>JARYME010000147.1 GCA_029907315.1 Armatimonadota bacterium
CGTCCCGCCGGAAAGATCCCAGCCGTCAAGCAGCACTCTACCGAACATTCGCACGAAGGAGAATTTGAACATGTAGTCCTCATCTCGATTGACACTTATGGTGGTGTCCCATGCCGAACGATTGGTCATAAACACAGTACGGGTTGTCGGATCACTACCCTCGAAGTCGAAAGTAGTTTCAGGGATAATCGTTATCGGATTCTGGGGGTCGCTCGTGTTGACGGCTTCGATAGTAAACTTGTCGATATAGCCGCGGAAGTCTTCTGACTCCTTCCACCATTCATTGTAAGGGTTCAAACAGAAAACTATTGCATTGGATCTCTTTCGAGCTCCGACCTCGAAATTCAGCGAGCAGCCGGTCGGAGTAAACGGCGGAGCCCACTTCCAGGGTTCAGAATAAGACGGTGGAGTGGCAATAACAGCATCCGGGTATGCAGCAAGGATATCCTGCCAAGTCCCACAGATACCGCTTGAGCTGCTAAATGCCAAGTACCACTCCGCGTCAGGAGCTATGGCGTTCCAAGTCTGCCAACGCTCCATACGACTCGGATTCGCATCACTTTTCCCTATCATTCCCCAAGGTCTGTGCATAAGGTAGCCATAAGATCCTCCGGGTGACAATTGCACCACAATCTGCAGCTGGATAGGTTGTCGAACATAGTCGTTCTTGCTGGGAGCAGGATTGTTGCCGCAGATGTAGGTATAGGTAGAGTACTCAAGCTTTGTTATATCGGCAAGACGTACCCCCGCAAACTGATCCGTCCCAAGCCACACCTGACCACCCGATGTAGCACTGACATATCCTCCTCGACCTGTTTTTGCGTAGAATGCTCCACGACCAATTACGCTTCCCATCGGAGCTAAATTAGCAAACTCATACTTGGTACCACCATTGACTGCATCTTTCTGCCAAACCACCCAGTTCCCCATATTGTTCGGATCAACGACAATCACGTCGGCAGAAACGGCCCAAGCAGCAGATAGGAAAACCAGAACGCAGTAACACAGACTCCGAGAGAAACACATTTTCATCTAGCAACATACCTCCATTCGAGCGTCGTAGAATCCTCCTCTACCAATTTCACTATGCCCCAGGCAATTCGGCTTGTCAAGCATCTCTGGCTTAATCATTTAACACAGCGTGTTCGAGTGCTCTAATATGAGCGTCGCGCAACATTAGTCAGACTCCATCTAGTACGGCATCAGGCGAAGGACAGCTCTGCAGCGGGGAAGAACAAGTTCTGGGAGGACTACAAACGCGCTATGAAAGCCTATAATATCGAAGCACTAGCGAAACAGCACCTGGATGAAAGTAGAGAGTTTCTCAAGGAGCTGATCCGTTGTGAAAGCACACCGGGCTGCGAATCGGAAGCTGTTGCCCTGAGCCGTGACTGGTTCGCTAGGGCAGGCTGCGAATGCGAACTTCCTGAGATCCCCAGCGATATAATAAGGGATCCGGAGTACAGTTTTGCAGACGAGCCGATCACCTATGAAGGACGCGCAAACCTGGTCGCACGAAGACGCGGGCATGCCCGCGGCAGAAGTGTAATTTTGCAGAGCCATCTTGACGTGGTTCCTGGTGGCGACTGGAAAGAAGCTTTCACACCAATGGACGAGGAAGATTTTGTTATCGGCAGGGGTGCGGTTGACGCCAAGGGACAGGTAGCAGCCATCTGGCTGGCGATGAAGATCCTTGATGATCTGGGAGTCAGCTTGGCTGGAGAAGTTCAGGCGCAAGCCGTAGTTGAAGAAGAGTTGGGTGGCAATGGCGCTCTTGCGCTCATAAGACAGGGTTACAAAGCGGACGCAGCGATAGTCTTTGAGAGCACCGGCCTGAACATTCACCCTGCCAACCGAGGAGCGATCTGGTTTCGAATAGAAATTGAAGGGTTGCCAACTCACATGGGGCGCAAACACGAAGGCATATCCGCTATAGACCTGGCTGTAAAGGTTATCCAGGCGTTGTACGACTACGAAAAGAAGATAGTAGCAGACAGCGCGAACTATCCGGGGTTCGAGAGATACGCCTGCCCAGTGCAGGTGAATGTAGGTGTTTTGCGCGGCGGGTCTTGGCCGTCTCAGGTCGCTGCCGATGCAGTGCTTGAAGGCGGTGTCGGGTTCCTGCCAAATCGGTCAATGGAACAAGTCAAACACGAGATCGAGGAAGTAATAGAAGCAATTGACGATGAGTGGCTGCGAACTCATTACAAGCTGACCT
This sequence comes from Armatimonadota bacterium, assembly GCA_029907315.1. Lineage (GTDB taxonomy): Bacteria > Armatimonadota > UBA5829 > UBA5829 > UBA5829 > CALJES01. The sequence continues at coordinate 2,219 of JARYME010000147.1, forward strand.
TCCCAAAGCTGCATAATGACGCTTACGAAATACCCTACGACCACCCGGTAGTGACAACGTTGCAAAAAGCGGCTGCGGACTCAGGGTTGAACTCAGAGGTCTTCGGCTGGAACGTCAGTTGCGATGCAAGGCTTTACGCAAAGGTGGGCGGAATGCCCACGGTAGTGTTTGGTCCAGGATCCGTCAGTGAAGCACACGCCAGAGGAGAAAAAATCGCGATGAGCGATATCGCGAAGGCAGCAGAGGCGACCGTGAGGTTTATTTTGGATTGGTGTAGATGATGAAGCGGCTCAGTATTGCGACCACTGTAATAGCGGCTGTTGCCATCACATTCGCACTTCGACCACTAAGTGGATCATGCGAACAACCTACGTCTGTGATAGACGTCAAGTCATTCGGAGCAGCAGGCGACGGCGAGAAGGACGACACAGAAGCGTTCGCTAAAGCAATCGCTGCATCAGCACAAAAAGGCCTGCAGGTGTATGTGCCGCCCGGAAAATATCGCATAAGCAAGGGGCTTGCACTGGACAAACAAACCCTCAAGGGAGCAGATATTTGTTCATGGGGCGCAGATGACGTATCTATGCCGACTATAATCTCTTCGGTGAACGACGCCCCTACATTTCGCCTCACAAAAGGAGCGTGTATCCACGGCCTCAATATAGTCTACGACTGGAAGGGAGCTGAACCGTCGCCAACACCTCCGATCATCGAGATCAGCGGCATAGGTTGCCGAATAAGCGAAGTAAGAATACAAAACGCGTGGGACGCGATAATTGCTGACGGCAAGTCAAACGTCGGACGCACGTGTGTTGAACGCTGCTTCATAGTGGACTGTCACCACATCGGCGTGCGCATCACCGGTACTTGGGACGTATCGTGGATATCGAAGGTCGAGGTCTGGTCACCGGCAAGCAAGTCTTTCCCAACTATTGGGATAGGCTTTCAATTTGGAAAGAATGACGTGCTGTTGGTATCCGACTGTTTTGTTTATCGCGCAAATGTAGGATACCAACTAGTCGACGAAATACCCGGCTGCAGTGTAAAAGGCGGAACGTGGGGCACGTTTTCCAATTGTGTATCCGACTTCTGCAGTACTGGTTTCGAAATTAAAGGCACACATACTGTGAGCATTGCAGGCGGCTCGCATTGGTCCCATTTCGGAGGGCTAATAGTGCGGAGCGGAAATTCGCAAGTCCGAATTAGCGCTGCAGAAATAGCAGCAAATGCGGCTCCAGCCCTGACTGTCGAAGGCGGAGACCTTGTTACACTCTCATCTTGTCAAATACGTCGAGTTCAAGCTGGCCGCGACTTTCCTGCGGTGCGGATAACCAATGGCAAGTCGTGCGTGATAACAGGCTGTGTCGTTGTATCCTCTACGAAGGCTTTCGATATTGAACCTAGTCTGAAAGACGTGATTGTTAGCAACAACGTGATTAGAGAAAATGCAGAGACAGAATAAACGCGTTAAGACGTGGTCGGCTAGCGAGTCCGCTGTTTCTTATTCGCCTCCAACCTATCCAGCAGTTCCGGAACGGTTACGAACCTATAGCCCATTTTTCGGAGAGCGCGTATTATGAGGGGTGTCGCTACCACATCTCGCCACCGAACGGCGAACTTGCCGTCGTGCATAAGAATAATGGCGCCGGGTCGCACTCGTTCGATAACGCGCTCAGCCATTTGCTCCGGAGTTTTCGCCTCATGATGATCAGCGGATACCGACCAGAGTACGATTCGGTAACCGTTGGCTCGCGCAGTCATCGCCAAATTGTAGTTGACGAAGCCTTTCGGTGGGCGAAAGAAGTCGTATCGGTGGCCAGTTAGACTGCCGATGACCGACTGAGTACGGCTCAGCTCTCTTGTTATTTTGGAAGGCGATAAGGACTCGAGATCGGTCCGATGCGTATAGGTGTGGTTCGCTATAACGTGTCCCTCGCGCGCAGCCTGGCGGACAATATCAGGCCAAGTCTGAGCTCGCTCGCCAATCACGAAGAACGTTGCGCGCACGCCGTAATGACGAAGTATGCGCAGCAACTTTGGTGTGTACACTGGATGCGGACCGTCATCGTAAGTGAGAGCTACAATTCGCTGGCTGGTAGGAAGACATCGCACAGGCAGTGTGACTACTTCGGCAGCTTCGTGCACTTTGATAGGAAAGCCCACTGCCACAACACAAAGTAGCACAGTCGCAGCTATTCGCTTACGAGAACACACCGCCTTAAACAAGTTGACGCGAAGTCTATTGCACACGCTCAATTAGACGCAGCCCTCAAGCTTTCAGATTCCCCACACAGCCCAAACTTGAACGCTAGCTGAGCCACAACAAGTCGGCTACGACCGCGTGCTATAATGTAATTGCTATGCGGACTTACGACGTGATAGTTGTAGGAGCGGGCCACGCAGGTTGCGAAGCGGCTCTCGCTTGCGCACGCATGGGCTTCAACACTCTCCTTTTGACCATAAATATTAACACCATTGCCCAGATGGCGTGCAACTGCAGCATCGGCGGACCAGCAAAAGGACACCTGGTTCGGGAGATCGATGCGCTCGGCGGCCAACAAGCGCTCGCTACCGATGCCACGTATACCCATATTCGAATGCTCAATACGGGCAAAGGACCTGCAGTGCAAGCTTTGCGCGCACAAGTCGATAAGCGGCTCTACGAAGCATTCATGCGCCGCACCCTCATGTCTCAGGAGCGTCTAGATCTCAAGCAGGCTATGGTGGATGAGATACTCACCGACCCAGCCGCTCCACTCAAGAATCGACCGGCAAGGGTAGTAGGTGTCAGAACGCAGACAGGAATCGAGTACTACGCCCAGTGCGTGATAGTGACGACCGGCACGTTCTTGAACGGTTTAATCCATATCGGAGAAACACAGATCAAAGCCGGCAGGGCAGGCGAGTTTGCTGCTGAACGTCTTTCGGACAGCCTGAGGTCGCTGGGTTTTGAACTGGGCAGACTCAAGACGGGAACTACACCGCGCGTTGATAAAAAGTCAATTGACTTCTCGAAGTGCGAGATTCAGGAATCCGAGCCCGAAGCAGGACCGTTCTCGTTCATATCTGGTCCGATAGAGCGCGACACCCTGCTGCCTTGCTACCTGACCTACACCACAGATGCCACCAAGGAAGTTATACTCCGCAACTTGGAACGTTCCGCGATGTACGGTGGAAGGATCCAGGGTGTCGGTCCGAGGTACTGTCCCTCGATCGAGGACAAAATTGTGCGCTTTCCCGACAAACCTCGCCACCAGGTGTTCCTTGAACAGGAGGGCTGGGATACCGACGAGATTTACGTGCAAGGAATGTCGACCAGCCTGCCCGAGGAGGTACAGCTTGAGTTTCTGCGAACGATTCCGGGATTGGAAGAGGTCCGTATGATACGTCCCGGCTATGCAATCGAATATGATTTTGTTCCACCGACTCAGCTGAGACCTTCACTCGAAACCAAACGAATCGAAGGGCTTTTCCTGGCGGGACAGATCAACGGCACATCCGGCTACGAAGAAGCAGCAGCGCAAGGCCTTTTAGCAGGCATAAATGCTTGTCTGAAAATCCAGGGCCGGGAGCCTCTCGTAATTCGCCGAAGCGAAGGCTATGTAGGGGTAATGATCGACGATCTAGTAACAAAAGGCGTAACCGACCCGTATCGTCTGCTAACTTCGCGTGCAGAATTCAGGCTTCTTCTGAGACAGGACAACGCCGACCTGCGTCTCACCCCAATAGGACGAGAGGTGGGACTGGTAGACGACCACCGGTGGGAAATCTTCCAGGCAAAGCAAAGACTGATCCAGGCCGAGCGTGAGCGCCTCGCACGAACTATGGTGAAACCATCCGACAGGACAATCCTTGAGGCGCTCGGTATCGAGCTTTCGGACCGCGCTTGCTCGCTTGAGGACTTGCTACGCAGGCCTGAAGTTCGATATGCGGATATCCTGCGGGTTTTGCCACCGGACCAAACCGTCAGCGAACCCAAGAACGGCGGAAATGGCTGCGTCCCGCGCGATGTCGCAGAACAAATCGAGCTCGCTATTAAATACGCCG
>JARYME010000148.1 GCA_029907315.1 Armatimonadota bacterium
GTAAGCACAAGGCCAGTTACAGGCATAGTGTCCAGCGCCAATCTGCCGTCTCGTCCCGGTCCGGAACACCGAGCCGCTGTTATTGCTCCGATGCCCATACCATCCCCTATAAGCAGGATAACATTTTTCGGAGCCGAATCACCCCAACAAGAAAAACAAAGGAACAGAACCGCAACCGCGGCAAGAATAAAACAACGCGTAATGGAACTTCGGTGCAAAGCCTTTTCCTCCTCGTTTGATTGGGTCTTGCTGAGATGATAACACGCTCAATGCGCAAAGGTCCACCGGCGCGGGGTGCCACGCGATTAGGAAGCACCGGTCTCAAGTACGCAGCAATCGCACCGGGGATGGAAGGGCACCGGCATGTAAGTAGACACCGGGCGGCATGAAGAAGCCGGAGAAGCCAGGCAAAGTATAGGCCGCCAGCATAGTGCGTAAATCACCAGTGCTGGGTTATGATATTACTCTGATGCCGGTAATACCTGTAGAAACCCTAAAAAGGGGAGCTTCTAAACTGGGCATAGAACTGGGAAGTTCCCAGCTGGACCAGTTCGATGCATTCGCATCAATGCTCTTGGAAGCCAACAAACGCTTCAACCTAACTCGTATTACAGACCCCCTCGATATCGTCACCAAGCACTTCCTTGACTCGCTGATGTGTTTGAGCGTCGTTGAGCAGAAACCCGGATCAGCAGTTGTCGATATCGGAACGGGCGCAGGATTCCCGGGCATACCTATCAAGATCGCAAGACCTGATGTGACTCTGACCTTGGTCGACAGCACGATGAAGAAAATTCGATTCGCAGCAGCAGTCGCCAAGGAATTGGGACTGGATAACGTCTTCGTCGTTCACGCTCGTGCCGAAGAGCTTGCACACAATACAGAGTACCGAGAGCAATTTGACGCCGCATATGCGCGCGCGTTGGCCGAAATGCGCATCCTGGCTGAGCTGTGCTTACCGTTCGTTCGAGTCGGAGGCACATTGGTAGCGACCAAGGGCCCCGCTGGAGAAGCCGAGATCGCCGAGGCGGAAGAAGTAATTCATCAATTGGGCGCAACAATCGAAAAGACCGTATCCGCATGCATTCCCGAAACAGAAATCCGCCGGACGCTCGTAGTCGCACGCAAGCAGACTCCTACACCAAAGCGCTACCCGAGACCGTATAGCCAAATTGCTGCATCAAGGACAAGATCCCAAAGAGATTGACAACGCTTCAAAATACGCAATAACCTTTTTGCACGCAGCGTGCTCGGAGGTTCAGATGCGAAGGATAGGTTTGGTTTCGACGATTGCGGTTTTTCTGCTGAGCACAGGGTTATGTTGGTCGTGGGGACCTGAATCCCACGAGTTGATTACTAGCAAGGCAATTTCCATTCTACCAAAAGAGCTTAAGACCTTTTACGAACTCAACTCCAGATACATCGTACCTATGAGCAACTTGCCGGACGACTGGCGCGAAACCTACAAGGCTCAAGTAGGACCGGAACACTATATCGATCTTGATTTGCTAGACGCGCCGCCGTTCAAGAAACTTGTCACAGACCGAGCCTCTGCAGAGAAACGTTTCGGCAGACAAAAACTACTTGAGGCAGGCATGCTACCTTGGACTATAGCCGAACGGTACGAAAAACTGGTCAGAGCAATGCGCAAGACGGATACAGTCGAGATAGTGGTGCAATCGGCGATACTCGCGCATTATGTAGGCGACGCGCACGTGCCGTTTCACAACACGAAATACTACGACGGCAAGACACCGAAACAAAAAGGAATCCACTTTCGGTGGGAAGAGAACCTGGCGTCGCTTGCACTGCGGCGCTTGGACGTCAGACCTGTCAAACCTCAACAGATTCGGAACGTGCTCAAGTCAGCTTTCGGCTGGTGCATATCAAGCTACAAGCTAGTGGATGCTATATTGGCAGCCGACGACGAAGCAAGGAGTATTGATCCCAACCACGGGTTCAAATACTATCAATCTCTGCAGAGGAAAACAGGATCGATCCTAGCTGGACGACTGAAGAGCGCATCGGAAGCCTTGGGAGGATTGTACGTGGCAGCGTGGAAAGAGGCAGGCAAGCCAAATCTCCCCGCCAAACACGCACCACTTTTTTGGGGTCACTAGATGAGCGCTTATCTTACATTCGATTTCGGCACTACAGCTTGTAAGACCGCATTGATAGGTGAAGACGGTATTCCTATTGCCGTGCATACTGAGGAATACTCGTTCGAGTCGCCGCACCCGGATTGGGCTCAGATCCCGGCAGACACGTACTGGAATGCAGCAAAAGTTGGGGTGCGAGCAGTAGTTGGCAGCGCAGCATTGCTAAGGAAGGAAATCAAAGCGATTGGACTCAGCTCGCAGGGCCAGACATTTATACCCATTGAACGAAATGGGAAGCCTCTTAGGGAGGCTATTGTATGGGTGGACAACCGCGCCGAGGATATAGCACGCGAGTGGGAAGAATCTCTACTCAACAGAGAAGAGTTTCGTCGCATCACCGGCTACCCCTGGATTCCCTCTATTCTCTCTGTATTCAAGATCGCCTGGCTAGCGCGCAATGAGCCCGAATCGCTGAATGCCTGGAAGATACTCTGTTTGCCCGATTACATAACATTTAGGATGACCGGCGAGACTGCTACCGATCCTGTAACCGCACAATCTACCGGGATGTATGACATTCGCACACGATCTTGGAATCTGAAGCTAGCAGAAGCCGCCGGACTCTCGCGCGACCAGCTTCCTGAAGTAGTAAGCAGCAGCACCCCTATTGGCAGGTTGACAAAAGAAGCCGCTAACGAGCTCGACATCAACTCAGAGGCTGTAGTGTGCATCGGCACGAACGATCAGCTGGCCGGAGCACTTGGGGCAGGTAATGCAAGGCCGGGAATCGTGAGCGAGACCACGGGAACAGCTTTGGCCGTGGTTGCAACGACGGCTAATCTGCTTGATGATCCACGAGTTACGGTGGGTCCCCACGCAGCAGAGGGGTTATGGTTCAGCCTTTCGTTCACCATTACGTCGGCTGTCGTATTGAAATGGTTTCGTGACTTGTGCGCACCAGAGCAGGACTACGACGAGTTCCTTGCTGGAGTCGAGAACATCCCCCCTGGATGCGAAGGAGTAACAATGATACCCCATTTTGCGGGAACGGCTACACCCACTTATAACCCGTCCGCACGAGGAGCCTTTTCTGGACTTGCGCTGGGGCATACTCGGCTTCACCTAGCACGCGCTATTATGGAAGCTTGTGCGTGCTCGCTGAAAGAGTGCCTCGAACCCATTGCCGACAGCGGAACTACGATAGAGAGCGTCAGGTCGCTCGGCGGCGCCGCTAGAAGTGATGTATGGCTGCAGATCAAGGCAGATCTGCTTGGGCTACCAGTGGAACGCCCTGCCTGCTCGGACGCAGCGTCGTTGGGAGCAGCGGTGCTGGCTGCAACCGGAACAGGCCAATTCGGAAGTATCGCCGAGGCATCAGAGGCGTGGTACAGAAGAGAAAAAGTGTTTGAGCCTGACTTTTCGCGTCACCACATCTACGCTGATGTCTACAAACGCTATCTAGACCTCTACCGACGCTTGTACGGATAGGACTGCAGTGTTGACCCGCCAGACAGCTCGTAATATCACAATTCTATGCTGCGCCAGGTACCCCATTTGAACCAAAGAGCCATCAGTATTCCGGAAAAGCACGTGGTGGCAGACATGGCAATCCAGGCGCCGACGGCTCCAAAACCCAAAGTCCGTGCCAACAGGTAAGCCATGGGCAGCCGCAAAACCCACATGGTTCCCACGCTGATGACTGCGGGGGTGCGCGTGTCTCCCGCACCTTGTAAGGCGCCTCTGAGCACCATACTCAGCGCAAGAAAAGGTTCAGACACAGCGTTGATTCGCAAATACGACACAACAAGGGGCACAACGGAAGCCTCTTGAGTAAATCTCCTTGCAAGCCACTCGGGCACCAAGAGAAACAAAAGTGCTACGCTCGACATTATGAACATCGCCTGGCTCACCGCAACCCACGCGCTGCGTTCGGCGCGCTCCGGCTTGCCCGCCCCCAGGTTTTGACCAACCAACGGTGTAGCCGCAATAGAATAAGCGATACCGGGCATGAACGCCAAAGACTCGATCGCGATCGAAACCGTCAGAGCCGCTTGGGCAGGGTCCACTTGCTGCGGCGGCAGTGAACCCAAAACCCAGCGAAAGCCCGCAGATGCTGTTGAGAACAGGAGATTTTGAATCGCAGCAGGCCATCCGATGTTTAGGATCCTTTTGCACCAATGCCAATCGACATTCAGGTAGGATAACCCACCCTTGAGCACAGAGCGCTGCAGCAAACCGAACGCCATCACCATGCCCAACACCCGCGAAATAGAAGTTGCAACGGCTGCGCCATGCACCCCCATACGCGGAAACGGACCGTTGCCCAAGATCAGGAGCCAGTCTAGGAAGATATTGATCAGGATTACCCCACCGTTGACCACGAGAGGACCTCTCATATCGCCTGCTGCTCGCAGCGCTGCCGTTATGTTCACCATCAAGAACATAGGCACGGAAAACCAGGCAATCAGAGCAGTGTAGTCCGCAGCCAACCTACCGGCTTCACCTCTTGCACCTATGATGCTGACTATCGGCACTGCAAAAACTATGAACGGCAGCGCGGTAATGACACCCGCTATAACAGAGAGGACGATGGTTTGTCCGACAACTCTGTCGGCATCGTCGTATTTTTGGGCACCCAGGAATCTTGCCACGAGGGCTGATGTTCCGGCGGAAAGCCCAATCATCATCCCAAACTGGAACATCAGAGCCTGGCCGCCTATGCCCACGGCAGCGAATGCTTGAGTCGAATGCGGCAGGCGGCCTACAAAGAAAGTGTTAACGACTCCATAAGCGGACTGAATCAGCGTGTTTACCGCGGTGGGCCAGGCTAAATACCACACAGCGCTCCAAATGCGACCTGAAACGATGATCTCGCTAGCGTGATTGCGGGGCCGCGCCGGAACGCTTGGAACGTCATCAACTTGTGCTGTTGATTCTCGGTCGTTCAAAGCTCAACTACCATAGCAAATGCTTCGCCGAACATACCCTTATTCGCGGCGGACAGACGAAGCGTAATTTTGAATGAGCCGGAAGAGTTAGGCAGGTCCACCTCGAATCCTGTCACGTCTATGGACTCAAATCGGGTAGTTGGCTTCGTTAGATCAACTCTCGAGATGATCCTGCCTTCGGAATCCAACCCCAGAAGCGACACTTTGCATTTCGGATCAGCAGACCAGGTCGACTCACCAAGATTGGTCAGCATTACATGAAGCACAAGCTTACCGGGACGGCTGGGACGGATTTTCTCGTTAGGTGCAACCCGCTTCCAATTGCCGTCCGGACCCATCACCTCAACCAAGTCGAAAGCAGCATCAAGGTACTTGAGAGGGTTGCTGCCGTTGGGTTTAGTATTCCCTACAGCCAGATCCGGACTGCTACACGAATCCGTTCCGGTGCCACTGGTCTTCAGACCAGGCGTCTTGCCCTGCTCGATAGCTTTCCAGAACGAATCCTGCACCTCCCGATAAATGCCTGCTACGCCGTCCGTGTGCCGGTCGCGGTCGATTGTTATCCAATAATCGACAGGCTTGAGCGAGGGACCGTTGATGAACTTGGGCCCCCACTCTCGGATCACTTGGGTTACCTCTCTGTCGGTACCGTCGGGCTCAATTATTCCGAAGTCTGAGTTCTCGCCGACACGAAATCCGCCCGGATACCACCAGAAGAAAACACCATCTGCGGCACTCTCTATAAGAAGCCTGTAGAAGTTACGATAAGCTTCCGCGGCGAAGGTAAGCCTCTCGCGAGAATTCTCCATGCGCGAAACGTCCCACGTGTTGACACCGGCTTCAGCCCAAATCATAGGCTTTGTCGGTGCAGCCCACCGAGCATACTCACGTTCAAACCAGCCGGGTTTGGTACGTTCCCAATCACCTATCCTGCCGTATGCCTCCGGCGCCAAGAAATCTACTGCTCCGGCTAGGTATGGAAAGTCGTAGGGAATCCGTCCTCCCCATCTGAACGTCGGATTCCCTGCCTCAGCCATTCGGAAGCTAACGAGATGGTTGGGGTCTACAGATCGGACTAGACGGCGCGCCTCAGCATATTTCTTGTATAACAGTGTATCGAGAAACCTCCTGTATGCCGCCACCATCACTCGCCACTCGCCATCTGTGTCGATCTGCTCGGGAAGAGGGTTGG
>JARYME010000149.1 GCA_029907315.1 Armatimonadota bacterium
ATGCCACGCTTCGCCGACATGTTCTCCCCTCGCCAGCTCCTGGCGTTGGGGACGCTGGTTGAAGAACTGAAGCGCCTGCGGCCGGAGATCATCGCCCAAGAAGGCGAGCAGATGGGAGAGGCAATCGTCCACCTGCTGGCGATGGTTGTCGATAAGTTCGCCAACTATACGTCTATGCTTGCTTCCTGGAACGCGCAGCGCCAGGTAATGCGCGGCGTATTTGACCGCCACGACTACTCGTTCAAACCCACCTACGCCGAAATGGCAGCCTGTGTTGCGGGCAGCGGGCTGAAGTGGGCGATAGACAACGTGCTGGACGCATACGAGAAGCTGGCGGCTCTGCCGAAGGCCGAGGGCGCAAAGCCGGTCACAATTACGCAGGGCAGCGCGACCAACCTTGTGAACGTGGAAGACAAGAGCATCACCGCCGTCGTCGTGGATCCGCCATACGCGGACAACGTTCAGTATTCGGAGCTTGCCGATTTCTTCTACGTGTGGCTCAAGCGCACTCAGGGGCACCGCAGGCCCGAGTGGTTCAGCTCGTATCTGTGCGACCGCGACCAAGAAGCGGTTGTGAACGTTTCCCGCTTCAAAAACAACGGGACCGTGAAGACAGCCGACGCTCGCAAGAAGTCACACGAGTTCTACCAGAATCTGATGACCGAAGTGTTCAAGGAAGCGAACCGGGTGCTTCGCGACGACGGCGTGCTGACTGTGATGTTCACTCACAAGAAGCAGGAGGCGTGGGCTGCGCTGTTCGAATCGCTCATCGACGCGGGCTTCACCATCACGGCGACCTGGCCTGTGAAGACCGAGAGCCGGCACAGCCTGCACATCGCGAACAAGAACGCCGCTGAGAGCACTGTGATATTGGTAGCCCGCAAGCGACATCCGAACGCCGGCTTGGCCTATTACGACGCAGAGATGCAATCGCAGATTAGGCGGGCCGCCAGGCAAACCGCCGAGCGTCTGAAAAACGAGGGGCTGAACCCCGTGGACCAGCTCGTGGGCACGTTCGGCCCCGCCATGCAGGTGTTTACACAATACAATGAAGTGCGGCGAGATACCGGCGAGCGAGTCAGCGTGGCGGAGGCGATCCAGGCGGCTGCGGACGAAGTGATGGCCTGGCGCGTGGAGCAGCTTGCTTCTCGCGGATTGGAAGGTGTTGACGCCGAGAGCCGATTCTACCTGCTGTGCTGGGACGTGCTACAGGCGGGCAAGTTCAGGTTCAACGAGGCTATGCTGCTGGGCAGAAGCGTGGGTATGGACGTGAGCCGCCTCAAGGAAGTCGGACTAATTCAAGCGGAAGGCGAAAATGTAAGGATTTTGCCCGCTTCGGAGCGGCGGCGGGAGAAACCAGTCAAGAGCGAGCAAGAACAGATAGCGCTGCTCAGCCGAGAGGCAAACGGCTCAGGGCGACGAAGGCGCAGTGGCACGGCTCGCAAGGTCCATCCGCAGGATGAGTATTTCCTCAGCGCGATAGATATGTGTCACGCGCTCGCGCTGCGGTACGCAGACGCAGGGGGAAGCGACAATGGCATCGCATCAGCAAAAGCGATGGCGCTGCAGATGGGCTGGGGTGCGGATAGCCCCTGCTGCAAATTGATGACCGCGCTGGTCAACGCAGCACCGCCGGCTGTGCGGTTTGCCGGCACAAAGAAACAAAAGGCCGCGGCTGATGCGTATCCTGAGTTCCGGGCGTGGCACGCTATGCTAAAACCTCTCTTTGGCATTGAGCCTCCCGAGTGGAAGCCGCCAGTGGCTGCTCAGCAGGTGCTGGCTATCTACGATGAGGATGAAGAGGACGAGGACTTGGAGGAATGATGTATGACGAAGGGCGAGTGCCGGTTACCAAGCCTGCGGTCGGTTGCGTGGAAGGAGCATCTTCGGGCGCCAGACTCGCAGTTGGTAGACGACCTGTATGGCCCGGCGCTTGAGCGCGCTGTGCACTACGACAGGTGCTGCGCATACTTCTCCAGCAGCGTGCTGGCGGCTGCTTCGCGCGGATTCGGCGGGCTCATTCGCAACATACTGCAGTACGGCGAGAAGATCCCGAAGCCTGCGGTGCGGCTGCTAGTTAACGAGCAGCTAGATTCGCAGGACATGGAAGCGCTTCTTTCCACCGGGGATTACGAGCCGCTGATACGAAAGCTCCTCAAGCAGTTCAAGACTCCGAAAGACGTTCTGGAGCACAAACGCCTGGAAGCTCTTGCGTGGCTGGTGGCGAACGGCTGGCTGGAGGTGCGGGTCGGCCTGATGCGAAGAACCAGCGGAATGCTGCATGCCAAATACGGAATAGTCCGGGATTCGCGCGGCAACGCGCTAGCGTTTATGGGAAGCGGAAACGAAACCCGAGAGGGGCTGCTGGACAACTACGAAGAGCTGCGGTTGTTCCGGTCGTGGAAAGAGAAGTCGGACACGGACTACTATCAGGACTGCTTCGAAAAGCTTTGGGCGGATCGTGACGAGCACGTGATGACCATCCCGCTGCCGGAGGCGGTCAAAGCCAAGCTGATCAAGCTCGCGCCCGTTGAGGCCCCGACCGAAGAGCCAAGGCTGGACAAGAAGAGGCTCGAGGCGGCGATGGTGTGGAAGTTCATTTCGCGCGCTCCCTACCTGCCAGATGGCGAGACTGCTTGCGATGCAACCGCGCCCGTGGATATGTGGCCCCATCAGCGGAAGGTGGTGGAGGATACCGCGCGTGCGTTCCCAGCAGGCAGACTGCTGTGCGACGAAGTGGGAATGGGCAAGACGATAGAAGCGATACTTGTGCTGAGGCGCTTGCTGTGCGGCCGCGGTGTCAAACGAGCCTTGCTTCTTGTGCCCGCCGGGTTGCTCAAACAATGGCAGGATGAACTTCGGGAGAAGGGCGGACTGCTGGTTCCAAGATGGGAGGACGGCTATTTGTATCGCCCGCACGAGAAGAAGATCCAAATGGAGGCGGCAAAGGCGTTCGCCCAGGAGGATGTCCTGCTGGTAAGCCGCGAGTGGGCCAGGCTGGAGAGTAATCGTCAGATACTGCTCGCTGCGCCGAGATGGGACCTGGTGCTAATGGACGAGGCCCACGCTGCTCGCAGGAGGTGGCCCAAGGAAGGCGAGTTCAACACCGGCAATCTGCTATTGGAGCTGCTGCGCGAGATGCAGTTAGAACGGCGCACCAGGGGCATCATTCTGCTCAGCGCCACGCCGATGCAGACCAATCCCTGGGAGCCCTGGGATTTGCTTTCCGTCCTAGGGGTCGGCGGAAACTGGATGGTCGAATTTGCGGATATTCGGACCTACTACGATGTTATCTCGAAACTAGAACAGAAACCGCCCGACTGGCACGCGGCTCGGACTGTTGAGAAGCTGGTTACAACCGACAAGGAGTTTCCAGAGCCACCCAAGAAACTGGGCGGAAGACTGAGCGATGCTCTTGAGGTGGCGCTGCCTGATGAGAGGAAGCAGTATGCGCAGTGGCTGAGGTGCGGCTCGCCACTTTGGCGCAGAATGCATCGTAACACACGAGAGACACTGAGAGAGTATCACCGCAAAGGCTTCTTGGATTACGATGTTCCAAATCGTGATGTGCAGGACGTGATCTTCGATTACACATCTGCCTCAGAAAGAGATTGCTACGATGCCGTCAAGCGTTATATAGACACCCGATTTGCGAGACTCGAAGGTGAAAAGAGCGGCAAAGGCCTCGTGATGACGATATACCGGCGGAGGGCGGCAAGCTCGCCGTATGCACTGCGACGAAGCATGGAACGGCGGCTCGAAGCCTGCGAAAAGGTGATCAGGCGTCAGTGGCTTGGGGTGTGGCGCCCCGAGGACGAGCAGTTGGATTTGCGAGACCTTGGAGATGCTGACATCGAGGATGTGGATCCTGCGCTGCCCGCCACGCCTGAGGACGCAGAAGCTGAGAAGAAAGAGATACTCGCGATTCTTGACAAGCTCAACGCACTGGGAAACACCGACAGCAAGTTTGCGAAGTTCCGAGAAGTGCTAGCCGAAGTTACCTCGGACGGTCGTGCGGCGCTCGTTTTCACAGAGTACTATGACACGATGCAATACTTGCGTGAGCAGTTGGAGCCAATCTACACTTCCACGCTAGGCTGTTTCAGCGGTGAGGGTGGAGAGATCTGGCACGACGGCAAATGGGTTCCCGTAAGCAAGGGTGAAATAACAGAACGTCTGAAAAGCGGTGAGCTAAAAGTTTTAGTGTGCACTGACGCGGCTAGCGAAGGTCTGAACCTGCAGGCAGCAAGCGCGCTGATCAACTACGACCTGCCGTGGAACCCGAGCAAAGTAGAGCAACGGATCGGGCGCATTGACCGAATCGGGCAGGTTGAAAAGAAACTCCCCATACGCAATATGTTCCTTAAGAATAGCGTAGACATGCGCGTTTATCAGGTGCTCAGAGAACGGATCGGGCTATTCCACCACTTTGTGGGGCGTATGCAACCGGTGTTGTCGCTTGCGAGAGAAGCTCTTCGCAACGAACGGGCTGAGGAGTTTCTGGACAGCATTGATCGCAGAATAAAAGAGATAGAGTCGGACTCAGTCGCCACAAGTGTGTTCAAAGACGACGGAGCGCAAGATACCAGTCAGGTGGAACCAATCCTGAAGCGAGAGGATATTGAGTGGGCGCTGAGCTTGCTAGAGGGGATCGGAGGGAAGATCAAGGCGAAGAAACTTAGAAACTGTCAAGCATGGAGTATAAGCGGCCTTGGCAAAACCGAGTGCGTGTCAGTTTCACTTGATGTGCTGGAGAAAAGGGAGGAAGTTAAACCTGTAACGCCCGGCACTGAGCTCGTGGATAGATTGAGTAAAAGTTTGGACGTGCCTGACAGCCGTATGCCCCTGGTCGTAGCAGAGTTCGCTGATGGTGCGTTCCGTGCCGCCGAAGCTCGATGGGTACAGGGCGAACGGGTTGAGCGGGTCCGGTGCATGAAGCATCTGCGAGAGCTCATGTCTGGATGGGACGGTCTTCCCCCTGCGCAAGCCGCGATTCACAAAGCGAGCGAAGAAGCGCGGGCCAAAGCTGAGCGGCGAGTGCAAGAGATGAAGCGCATTTTCGCTGAGCGAGAGCGGTATGGCATAGAGAGTCAGGTACTAGCCGCTAGAAATCGTTTGCTCAGGGAACTGGCACGCACACTGCGTTGTATTGACGCGGGCGATCTGATTTCCACCTTCAATGCGCAGTGCGCCAAAGAGAATCGATCTGACGGACGGTACCGTCGAGCAAATACTCTGCTTGGTGGGTTGCCCGCGTTCTCGCAAGACGAGCTGGCCGAAATAGATGAATACGTAAGGAACTTGAAGGAGGACCGGCGAAAGGTCAGAATCACCGGCACCGAGATCGACGCGGCAATAAACGATCCCAGATGGCGAGCCAAAAAACTAGTCGAAGCAGATTATATTTGTTAGGAGTCCGGCATGGAACCGCAGCTGCGGCTCGGCGTTACTCACCGAACGCACTCATGATTGAAGCGCCTAACAGGCTGCTTAAGGAGTACTATGAGCAGCACGGGCTGAGCGGCGATATCCCCGGCAACATCTAAGCGAGAGGGATATTGGGCGCGTCTTTGAAGCTTACGAGAAAGCGCCTGAAAAGACGCGCAGGCAGATAGATGAAGACTTCCACTGCATCTGCGTGGAGCCGAAGCAACAAGCCCCCTGATTGACAGAACCGGTTGACCCTGCGCAGGTCTTGGGGTACGATTCAACAAACAATGCCGCACACCATGTTGCCTCGTTATGGCGGCTGTTACGCAATATGGTTGGTGCAAGACGGGACGTCTCTGAGAGGAACATGGCGGCGAATCAAGTTGCGCAAATTAGCACGAATGTCCAAGAAGTGGCGGAATGGCAGACGCGTATGGTTCAGGACCAGTCCTGCCCAATGGGAACTGGAACCCTGTCCTGAACTTGATTCAGGAAGGGTCTAGCCCCTATGCAAAAATAGCCCGTAAATCGCGCTAGAATTCGACTTTGAGCGGCTTGTGTCCGGAAGGCTACCTCATCCTCTTGCG
>JARYME010000014.1 GCA_029907315.1 Armatimonadota bacterium
GTCAGCGCCGAGTATCCGAGCGTGGTTCAACGACTTATGACGTACGTAGAAGAAATGCGCGAGGATCTCGGTGACGCATTGGTAGGCAAGCCGGGTAAGAATCGCCGACCCTGTGGAAGAGTGAGAGTGAAATCGCAGTAAAAGCAGTCCGCTGCTGTCCTCGCAGCCCAATGCGAGATCGGACGGCGTGCATCAGGTAGACAGAAGAAGACTGGGAAGCTGTGGTTGACGATTCAAGTTAGAAACTGTTAGCATTAGTTCAGTATGGCACGACTTAGTGAAAAACCCAATGTAGTTGTGTGTTTGTGTGACCAACTGCGGGCGTTTGAACTCGGCTGCTACGGAAACGAAGTGGTCAAGACTCCCAACATCGACCGTTTAGCAGCGGAGGGAGTGCGATTCGAAATAGCATGCAGCAACAACCCTGTATGCACGCCGGGCAGGTCGATTCTGATAAGCGGTCAATACAGCCGCACCTGCCAAGGCACATTGGTGAACTGCGGCGAGCCGGTGCGCGAGCGCATCCAGCTGCCGGAACCTACGCTGGCAGAGATTCTGAAGCAAGCCGGCTACAAGACCGCGTTAGTAGGCAAATGGCACATCGCGCCGGCACCGGAGATTGTCGGTTTCGATTTCGCAGTGTACCCTCATCATCAGCACCGCTACACTGGACAAACGTTCCACCGCAGCTTCGGCGAAGACATCGTGGTTGAGGAATTCGGCGCAGACTACGAAGTTGAGGAGCTTGCCAGGTTTATACGGCAGTATCGAGGTAGACCGTTTTTCCTATTCCACAATATATCTCAGCCGCATATGCCTCTTGCGGACATGCCGGAGAGATTCAAGAAGATGTATTCGCCGGACGAGGTCCCGCTTCGTCCGAATGTCTACAGCAATGGCAAAGCGGCATTCGACGAAAACTGGTTCCGGATCTATTTATATGATTACTTGTACTACGAAAAGCATCTGCCCTACACCGAAGAGCCCCTGCCGGATGGCTTCGACCTAAGACACCTTACTGCACTCTACTACGGTTCGGTCAGCTGGGCTGATGAACAAGTTGGTGCGCTAGTGCAGGCGCTAGAAGAAGCCGGAGTCGCCGAAGATACGATTATCGTGTTTACCTCCGACCACGGCGACAACTTGGGCAGCCACCAGCTGTTCAACAAGGACCAGCTGTACGAGGAGTCCATTCGGATACCGCTGATTATCTGGTGGCCGCGTCAGCTGAAACCGAGGAAAGTAAGCTGGCAGGTGGCATCGCTGGTGGACATTTTTCCAACCGTGCTGTCGTTGGTTGGTGTCGACGCTCCCGGGTCTTGTCAAGGAACCGACCTTTCAACAGTAACTAGAGGCCAGGCAGATGTAGTGGGTGAAAACTGTGCCTTCATCGAAACTTCAAACGGAGCAGTTGGAATCCGAACGTTGAGGCATATTTACGGCATCCGCAAAGAGCGAACACCCGATGCGCGAACCAGTGTTGTAACGGACGAAAGGTTTATGTTCTTCGACGTGGTGGATGACCCTTACGAGATGGAAAACCTCGTCCACACAGAAGCCGATGGCGAAGTGGCATCACGGCTGCGTCGGCGCGTTCTTGAGTGGGATGCCCAAACACCGTGGAAAAGGTAGTCGGCTTCCGATGAGACCGCACTCCGAGCGATTCTCTGGGTGTGGCCTCCGACACCGAAGAACGCAAAATCTTGCTACCGCAAGACTAGGCTTGTTGAGTCTATGTATCGCTCACCGGCTGCGTTAGTGTAGATTATGCCCTTGACGTCTGCCCATTGCCCCTCAGATGCGCCGTGACCGGGTTTGACAACTCGAATGCCTGCGGCTTGGTCCGGATCTGCCACATACAGAAACGTGCTAAAACAGGCCGTTACCACCACACCTGCGAGCGAAACCGATGAGCCGTCGGGTTTGGACTTTACGCCCGAGACACTGTCGCCGTCCAGGGGAGGCAGAGTCGCACCTGTTGTTTTGTAGAGCACGTAGTCGAACTCTATGCTCTGAGTCTCCTGCGAGCCATTTGCCCCAAAAATCATGCGGTTTACACTGGTAGGGTAGGCTGTACCCACGAATGCCGGTACGGGACTTTCGTCCACGTAACAAGCGTACGTGCTGCCTTTCAGCGTAAACCTGTATTGGTGCCAGATCGTGCCGTCCAGCGCATACTGGGCATCTAGGCGCGAAGTTCCGTCAGACTTGGCAGCTACTCTATCAGGCAACACGACAAAGCTAACGTAGCGTAGACCGTCGTATAAGCTGACGTTAGCGCTTTCGGAACCCATCGAGGCTGAGCTGCACCTTGCGCGGGTCAGTACGGTGGTGCCGACTGAGTTGATAGCGTTCCAGCTTCGGTACCATCGTATCTTACTTCCGACAGAGGTGGAGATGTCTGTAATGGCAAGGATGCCCAGCTCAGGATCGATGCGCGCCCAGAACTCACTACCTCCGTCTTCGAGGGCCGTCCATGGAGGAACCGATGCGGACGGGAGAACATAGGCGTGGTATTCCACCTGCCAAGCCTCAGCTGCTGCGCGGCCGAACGCCGGCGCAGAGGCAAGACCGCCGTCATCGATTGCAAATACTGAGTAGTAGCGGGGTATCCCATTGATAAGTGGACTGTGGCGAATGCTGCACCGGGCACCGAGCTCAGCACACGAGATGAAAGCAACCGGTTCGCCGTCGTGGGGAGAACGCGGAAAGCGGTCGGCGCGCGCACGAACGACAATACCAGCCAGATCTTTGTCCAGGGGATTCGTCCACGAGATGGTCACTGCGCCGTTGGTTCCCTCAACCGATAGATCCGAGGGTAGACTCGGAGGATTTCTATCGGCGTCTAGGTAGAAAGAAACTCCAGGGCTGCTCCATGCGCCCCACCCAGCTGAATTGTGAAGCCTTACGAACACGTAGTAGGCTTTGCCTGCCTGGAGTGCGTCCGTCTTGTGACAACTTGCGCAGCTAATCACCTCTCCCGAGTCATAGACTGATCCGTCGTCCGGTACGTTCGAAGTGTTGACGTGCACTTCGTATCTATCGTGCCATTGGCCTGCCCATTCTACGCGAACTTTGGGCCCTTCCACATGCGAACCCGCCTGCGGGTGAACCACATTCGGGGCGGCCGGCGAGGGCGCTGCAAAGTCAGACGTAAAGCGCTGGACATACACGGCGCCGCCGTTGTCCGTGCAAAGAAGCTGAACACACAAACCGTCACTAGGCCGAATTGCTAGGCAACCATCACGAACACCACCGGCAGCAGTATTGACATCGACGCGACTACCAAGTGGCAAACCTTCGGCGCTGAACACTCTGCCGCGGATTATGTTGGCGTGACCGTCGGTGAGGTCTTCGTAGGTGATTAGATAAGAGCTGCTTTGAGGATTGAAAACAGCACCGGTGGGAACACCAAAATCCGGATACGACACAGCCAGCAGATCGGAGCACAACCAGTTTCCTTTGCTGTCAATGACAAGGGCGTATGTGCGGTAGTAGTCGGTCGAAGTAAGCTTTTGAACTACCACGACGTAGCTACCGTCCGTCGTGTTGCAGACCAGATGCGTCGGAATATCCTGGCCGTTAGGCGTGTATGGGAAACCACCCCAATACAACGGTATGTTTGCTCCTATAAGGGCACGCGTGGAGGCTCGTAATCGCTGAGCGTAGATGTCGGAGTAACCGTTATCTTGCCCCGTGCCGACGTAGTTGCGGTAATCCTGCCAAACCACAAAGAACTCCCCGGCTATTGGGTTGTAGACTACCTTCGGACTGTGGCTGTCATAAGGAGCAGTCGAATCCCTCAACCGCAGCTCGGAGGTGAGTGGCTTCCCCTCAGCATCGAAGAATCTGCCCATTACCTGCTTGCCGCCGCCGATTTTTTCTGACCACACAACAAGAAACTGTTTGTTTACGGGGTCGTATGCCACATCGGCGCTGTTCTGGTATCCTGGTTTGCTCACCAGGACTATGCAGCTCCCTATTTTACTGCCATCGCTTCTGATCCTCTGAGCCAGCACGTCGTCTTCTCCACCCGACACGCCTGAGATGGTGCCCTGGTACACGACAAACCATTCCCCGTTGGAAGGATTGTAGGCAGCTGCACCTATGATCGCTTTGACGGAGGTGGGGTCGGGTGAAATGTAGAACGCCTGCCCAACGGGAGTGCCCGAGTTTGGATCAAAGCGGCGCGCTTTCAACTGCCAGCCGTTGGAATCAGTTACATCCACCCATAGGACGAGGAATTGGTCGGAGGTCTCGTTATAGCATACGGCAGGCCAAAAAGCTCCCTTTTCGCACACGATGACCGGCGCACCTACGGGACCGGCTGTCGCTGCTGTCGGCCAAGCAGCGATTCCCGCAACGCAAAGGCCAACAATACGTGCAAACCCCCACCAAAGCGCACTGCAGTGTTTAGTCCGGCTCAACACAGTATGCTCCTCTTGGCGACGTCCACCCAGCACGCAGAATTCGATCAGCTAAGACGCGTTCAGCACAACCGAGCTTGCCTCTATATACCTTTCGCCGGATGCACTGGTGCGCATTGTTCCACGGACGTCGACTCGCTCCCCAACCTTGCGACCGTGGTTCGTCTGAACCACTCTTATCGCGTTGGTTCGGTCCAATGACTCAACATAGAAGAACGAGTCATAGCAGGCAGACACAATAACTCGCGGCACTACAACAGTTTTGGAATCGTTCAAAGCTTTCGCGTCCGGTATGGAGCTTGCGCGCTCAGCTGTTCCGACCGTGCAAATAGGCAGCGTGTTGTTCAGGACATCATTGATGTAGTCGCGCTCGTAGAACCGCAAACCGGATCCGCCGTGGCCCTGACCTGTTAGGATGTCGAGATCTCCGTCCCCGTTCCAGTCCTTGACGTCCGCGCCTGAGATCATCTGCAAGCAATAATCTTTGAGGATTATGACGCCTTCAGCATCCGCAGCAAACGTCGGTGTTTGACCTGCGGCACCGCTGCCGATGTTTTTGTAAAAGCGGACGTTGTTCTCAAAATTGCATCCGATGAAGTCCTTCTTGCCGTCACCGTCCCAGTCCACGAACGATCCTAGATTGGGTCTGGTGTATGTGACCTTCTGCCCACCAAAGGTTATCACGGCTCTGCTAGCCAATACGGGCGCAGCATCGGTACCGATATTTTTGTACCAGTAGTAACCTCCGGAAGACGTGTCGTCATCTGCCTGCACGACGTCCTTCTTGCCGTCGTTGTTCCAATCGCACACAAGCACGCTAGAACGCGACCCGGGGCTATCGATAGGCTGACCACCCGCGTAGAGCCTGGTTCCCGCCGCCAAGACCGGATTGTCGTCGGTTCCTATGTTAAGGAAAAGCGTTATCCAACCACTGCCGTCGGCAACAATCAGGTCTTTCTTGCCGTCGTTGTTCCAATCGACGATGTCAGGCCGTGCGTGCCCGCCACTGGACATCAGACATATCGGCTCACCGCCTGCATACAGCTTTTGCCCTGTGTCGAACACGGGAAACAATCGATTTGTCGTGTTTCTAAAGTACCAGACGAAACCGTCTGTGTCTCCAGCGATGAGATCTGGTTTGCCGTCGTTATTCCAGTCAACCATGCGGACGCTGTTTTGACGCACAGCGTCGCAGATCTGAAAGCGCTCGGTATAAGGGGATCCGTTATACTCGTCGCGCCGCTCAAAAACCGGCTCCGACGCCGTACCAACGTTTTTGTGAAGCCCGCCGTAGTACCTTGGCAGGCTCGCCTCTGAAGCCGGAGTGCGCTCCCAGAAGCGCCCGGCGACAATATCAAGCAGGCCGTCGCCGTCCCAGTCGGCGACCTTGACTCCTGAATGGGCGTCAGAGATAAAGTATGGAGTCTTGTAGGCAACAACCACGCCGCTTGCGAAGACCGGGTTGGTTCTGGTTCCGATGTTTTTAAACCAATAGATAGGACCAGGCTGGCACCCGGCAAACAAGTCGAGATCGCCATCATTGTCCATATCGGCAACATCAAAGCGCGGGGTGGACAACACGATATCCGTTCCACCGGCTTGGACAGCGACGCATTCGGAGAGTCGCGGGTCGCCATTGGCATCCCGTCCCAAGCTCCTATAGAGCCAACACTTGTTGTTGCTGCCGACCAAAATGTCGCTTCCGGCATGGCCGTCGCCGTCCCAATCGCCCACAAACGTGATAGACGGAAACCATCCTCCGGCAGAAGCTCCGCCCGGGATGGGCGTTCCGTTGGCTGTCTGCAAAGGTCCCACGCGCGTGAAGGTCAACGGTCCGCCGGGCACGGTAGTGTTTCGGTAGAATACGATTTTGCCCGCATCGGGACCATCGGAAAAACTCGGAAAGAAATCCAGGTCACCGTCGCCGTCCCAATCATAGAATGCCACAGTCACCCAACTTCTGTTGTCCGCGCTTCGGGGGAGAGTGAACAGCTGCCCTCCCGACGTAAGGCGCCCGCGGTCTACAAACCGATTGCCGCCGACGTTTTCATAGCAATAAACCCATGGTTCGACTCCTCCCTTAAACAGATCCAGATCGCCATCACCATCGAAATCGACAAACTGGTCGAAGTGACTCGCGTTAATTTCGCGGCGCTTATAGCCCTCGCGGAAGAAGTCGCCATCGCCGACCAATCCACTGTAACGCTGAGGTTTGCCCATGCCAGATTCGACCGTGTCAAAATAGACTGCATAGGTCGTGTAAGTGTGGTTGGGAATAACGAAGTGTACGGTGATCTTGCTAATTGGATAATACCGCTCGACTCTGGAAGGAAGCAGGTATTTCTCGTAACCGGATCTGGATGGGTCCACCGTTCTTGGCTTGCCTGAACTGTCGTATGCTATGACCTCTACAGTGTCGGGATCGAACGTGCCGCTCTCACCAAACGAGGACAAAACCGCCTGCGGGTCGATATCGACCGCTGCAGGCGACATCGAACGAGACACGCCTCTAGTGTTTACCGTTACCAAAACTCGCCAGCGACAGGGTGAGGTCCATTCAGGCGTGGAAGCACACCAAGCAGTTAATGATACCCAGCAGATCAACGTCCCTACCAAAGTCGCCCACAAAATAGATCGCATTCGTCTATTTCCTCCACATCGAGTTTGCCAAACAGAAAGAAAACCGTGCAGTCTCAAAGATCACTCATCCATCCCACAGCCATTACTCCGGCACTCAACCGATCTTACTACCACAATGGGCCTTGTATTGTGCTGAACATCCTCAATAAAACTCCTGCAGAAAAACCTTATACCCGAGCCGCCGTGTCCCTGTCCGGTAACTATGTCCAGGTCGCCGTCTCCGTGCCAGTCGACCACATCAGCGCCCGAAATCATCATCACGGTCTTAGGACGCACGAGTTCTATTCCCTCTTCAAGCACTGGTTCCTCGCCGGGCAACCCCGAACCAATGTTCTTGTAGAGCCGAATTACGCTTTCGAATTCGCACGCAATGAAGTCTTTCTTGCCGTCGCCGTCCCAGTCAACAAACGAGCCAAGGTTGGGACGAACATGGGTAATAGGTCGACCATTCGGTCCTGCCGTTATCCACTTGGGCCTTTCGAACACCGGCTCTGCATCGGTACCGACATTCCTGAAGAACAGGAACCCTCTGTCCTGCGAAGGATCTTCATTTTGATGGGGCCAATCGTAGTGTTCACTTTTCTTGCCTTCGCCGCCCATGCCGAGAATGAGATCTTTGCGCCCGTCGCCATCCCAGTCGCAAACCAAAACGCTGCACCAGAGCGTACCGTCTATGGGTTTGCCGTTTGCCTCGACCTGCACGGGTTTCCCAAACGCTGGTGCCTCGTCCGTACCGGTGTTGAGCAGGACGTAGACGTGCCCACTCCAGTTGGTGATGACAAGGTCTTTCTTGCCGTCGTTATTCCAGTCGCAAACGCAGCATCTCAGCCCTGGCCCAAGTTCGTCGAGGACGACTTCCCCATCTGTGAAGAGAGGTCTTAAATTGTCGGTTCGATTGCGGAAAAGGCGTATCGTGCCGCGCTCTCCGCAGGCAATAATATCCATTCTGCCGTCATTGTTCCAGTCGACTGCCCGCACAGTGTTTTGCCTGCCGGCATCGCAGATCTGGTTCTGCTCCGTATACGGACAACCTGTGTAGGCATCCTGCTCTTCCCACTGCCACGATTCCGGCGCACAGTTGTTGTCGGCACCTGAGTTGGACCTTTTATACAGCCGAGCGTAGTTGCGCTTCGTGCCTCGATTCTCGGTCCTCTCCCACAGCGAGCTAACAACGTATTCCAGTTCGCCGTCGCCGTCGAAGTCTGCAACCTTGACGCCGCAGTGCCCACCGCCGCACGACGGAAGAAGCACCGGTGGTTTGAATCTGGGAGATTGTCTGGTTCCGATGTTTTCGAAATAGTACAATTCGGGTCCCTGGTGGGCTATTACGATGTCGAGGTCTCCGTCGCCGTCGAAGTCTACGCACTCGACCCGAGGGGCACGAAGCCGTAGGTTACCAGGCAGCTCTATGGGCACGCCGTCTGCCAACTTGATGTCCGAAACGCTCGAATCGTCGCCTAGGTTGTGAAAGAACTCAACGCCTCCATTGCGAGCCACAAGTATGTCTTTGACGCCATCGCCATCCCAGTCCACAACGGTTACGGCTGCAAACCAGTTATCGCCGAGAGGCTTACCAGAGACCGTGAGGAATCGTCCGCGGTTGACGAAAGTGAGCAGGCCCCCGGGCTCAGTGACGTTTTCGAAGCGAATCACGTGGCCGAAATCTTCACCGTCACAGATGGAAACAAAGAGATCGCCGTCACCGTCGCCGTCCCAATCAGCGAATGTTATGGTCGCCCAGCTCCTGTGCTTGTCGGGGTTTCTGGGAAGCACAAAAAGCTCGCCGCCAGAGGTAAGGCGACCACGGTAGACATACTTGTTCCCGCCAACGTTTTCGTAGCAGTAGATGTAAGGCTCGACAGTGACTTTAAACAAGTCGAGGTCCCCGTCGCCGTCAAGGTCGAAGAAGCAGTCCATATGGCTGGCACCGATCTCTCTTCTTCCGTAGCCGACCCTGAACCAGTCTCCATCCCCAACGATTCCAGTATAGCGAGACGGAGATCCCAGACCAGACTCCACAGTGTCGAAATAGACGGCCGCGTGTGTGCAGCTCGGGTCTGGGATGACAAACGAGATATCCGCGTAGTCCACCCCGTAGTAAGGCTCAAACCAGTGGGGCACAAGGTAACGATGGTAATGGGGAGACGAATTATCGTAGACAAATGGCAGTCCGTCTGCGTTGTAGGTGACGACTTCCACAGTGTAAGGATCCACTCTTCCGCTGCCACCCGCTTCTTGCAAAGCTTTTGCCAGATCCACACGCACGCTTGCGGGACGCTTAAGCCTTCGGACGCCACGGTGGTCAATCTCAGCTACAACGCGATACCTGTTAGGCGAAATCCATTTCATTCGCTACTACCTCAGAAAAAACTGCAGCCATGCGCATTCGGATTATTGGACTGTGCCAACCAACCGCAGTATACCCGCTAGTCCGAAGAGCAGTCAACACAGTATGTCAGTGAAACGCAGGTTATGCTATAATTCCGTAGAACCATGTATAAGCCCTGGCGGGCGCTGTAGTGGTTTAACGCATTAAGCCATAGATAGAAACGGGGGTTAGTTGGGGTGTTTGGAAAAGCAAGAATTGTGATTCTCGCACTGGCGGTTTTCGTTGTAAGCACCGCGACAGTCAGTGCCGGGCCCGAACTGGATAGGGTGCTAGACTATATGTTTATGGACCAGAGCGTTCCGATGCGCGGTCCGCAGTTGCTTTTTGACGTTCAGCGCGAAATCCAGCTCACAGCGGACACGCGTATCGGTCAAACGTTCGTAACAGGTCCGAATACCGCAAGGCTGGCACGCGTCAGAGCGTACCTAGCCCCGACGGCAGACTGGACCCCCGGTGAAGGCGCCGAACTTACGCTGTGGGACAGCCCCGCGCGCACGAAACGGCTTGGCAGTTCTGTCGTGACGTACGAAGACAGAGTTTTCCACTACAATCAAGTGGAGTGGGATCTGAATGTCGATGTGAAGCCCAATACAACGTACTACTTCGAGCTCACATACACAGGCTCTGGGGATGGCAAGCTTGGAAGAGTGGGCGTTATGAACGGCAGAGACGCCTACAGGTACGGCCAAGGTTACTTGAACGGGCAAGAGGCGGATTTTGATATTTGCTTCCAAACACACTCGCGCCGAGCTTACGATCCCGTTAGGAACCTCAAAGAAATGTTCTCGCGGCTCAATTTGGAACTTCCAGGGTTTAGAAAGGTAAAAGCCGCGGTCGAAAAAGGAGATTTTGAAACCGCGATCAGGGAAACGGTGGCATATTTCGAAGCACGAAAGGAACCCTGTGCCATCATCAACCCCTCCCAAACACCAAAACGCGACCCGAACTTCGATCTCACAAAGGCGAACGAGATGTTGAATAAGGACTGGCGCCATGCCGACCTAGAGGGTTATGAGGGTCGAAAGATTCTGATAAACGCCTACAATGCCACCGGTGACGACAAGTACATAAAGAAGCTAAACGACCTCTTGATAGATTGGTATGTGCATCGCCCCCCGCCCAGCAAATCAAAAATAGGCGGTCATCCGTGGGATGATACGTGGTCATCTCTCTCGACCGGACTGCGTATTGGACACGGGTTTGTGGCTTACTCGTGGATGAGCAGGTCACCGGCTTTCTCTACAGACTGCCGTATGGCATATATCATAGGGCTTGCCGACCACTGCAACACGCTCGTTGAATACGGAGCCGACGCGGGCGGCAACTGGGCGTTCACCCAAAACTGTGCAATGCTGACGTTCGCAATGAACTTCCCTGAGTTCAAAGAAAGCGAAGTCTGGAAACAAACGGCGATCGAAAGGCTGGCTGCGTCAATCAAAAGAGATATACTGCCTGACGGCGTGGAAACGGAGTCGGCACCCAGTTATCAGCGGATGGCATACAACCCGCTTGCAACAGGTGTGTACGACGAACTGATAGTGAAGCGCGGACTTAAAACGCCGTTCGCCAAGGAGCTTCGTGACATCCTCGAGCGCCAAGCCGAGTATTTTATGTACATAGCTATGCCGAACGGTGTTACTCCATATCTCGGCGACTGGGCGCATGAAAATCAGCGCCCGGCAATCCTAGCAGACGCGAAGCGCTTCAACCGCAAAGACATGCTGTATGTGGCGACCGCAGGGAAGGAAGGGGTGAAGCCAAAGGAACTGTCGAAACTGTACCCGTGCGCCGGCATTGTTACGATGAGAAGCGACTGGGGCGACAAGGGAAGGCCTTTCGAGGACGCGAGGTATCTCACGCTGCACGGCGTTCATTTCGGAGCGCACGGTCATCAGGATCTAAACGGAATCGCCGGGTTGTACGCTTACGGTCGAGAGCTGTTGTATGACCCGGGGTCGCATATCTATGGCTCGCCAGAGCATTTCAAGCTCACCACGGCAATCTCACATAACCTGATGACCATTGACGGTGAGGACCAAAACCGCAGCGCCAAAGCCGAATTCAAAAACTGGTGCACAACTCCCGTTGTCGATTACGTGTCAAGCTGGGTCGACGCGTACAAAGGTGGAGACTACACTCGAGAGATCTTCTATATACGCGCAAACGGTGATCCCGGGATATGGGACTACTGGCTGGTTCGCGACACCGCGAACGGCAGCGGTGAACACTCGCTTGAGCAGCGGTGGCGGTTCGTTTACGAGACACCTGTCGAAACCGATGAGAAGTCTTTATTGACAAAAACATCGCATCAATCAGGTGGCAACCTCGCCATAGTCCAGATTGCGCCGTTTGAAGGAATGAAACTTGAGCGCACAACTACCGACGTATGGCTTTGGCGCAACGAATTGGACACCGCCCCCTGCCAGATTCCGACGGTCAACTATGTGGTTCGTCGGTCCCTTCCTGCTGCTATTGACACTTTGCTGCTGCCGTTTGACGAGCAAAACATGCCAACTCTTTCAACACGCACGTTGGAGCGCAGTTCCGATGGGCTGGATACTGCTTTTACCATAGAGCAGGGACGTGTTGAGGACCTTTTTGTTTACCAGCGAGCTCCTCGGTTCAAAAACATTCCCGAAAAGGGGATCGCATTCAACGGGGAACGGCTGTTTGTTCGACGTGTAGGCGGTAAGCTGAGGTCGGCGCTGCTGGTGAACGGCTCACAGCTAATAGTAGACGGCAAGCGTGTTATCAGTGCCGCGAAGCCTTTGTCCTGGGTGGCGGTCACGTTCGACGGCTCAAAGGTCAAAGCTTACTCAAGCTCCGAGGAGAAGTCGTTGGTCGTGTCATGGGAATCTCAGAGGAAGATTACTGTCCAAAACGCGGGGACGGACAAGCTTCTTCGCATGTGCAACTAAGACAAATGCCCCGCGCCGTGCGCGGGGCATCCTAAAAAACCGCAAGCGCAAAGTTCGCTTTGCTTCTATTTGCGGCGCCGCAGGCACCCGACGAGGCCGAGTGCGAGCATGCTCAAACCCGCCAAACTGGATGGTTCCGGAACTACGCTTATGTTGTCTACGAGAATCCAGTCCTCAGGCAGGTCTGAACGTCCGAAGTTCTCCAACTGCACCTGACCGACGCCGCCGGCAGCTCCACTGACGCTGTAATTAAGCGTACCGAGCAGCACACCGTTGTGATAGAACGTGGAAGTCTTGGCAACCTGGTCGATGACGACATCCAATCGATTCCACTGGTCTTCTACCAGAGTAACCGTCGGCAAAACCAGCCCGTATCCGCCGATGCGCGGTCTGGCAGTATTGCCATATCCGTACCATCTGGCGAAATTATTTCCGGCCGCGTCGTTGAACCAAGCCGCCCAAATGTTGCCGCCAGAGCTGATGCCTGGATAGGCTTCAAGGCTGCACGCAATGATATCGCCCGTGATCGGCGTGATGTCGACGGTCGCTTTGAATGCCGTACCGCCGAGGCCAATCTGCACGGTTTGGTTGACAACGTTGATACCTTGGCCGGTGCCGTACCAGCCGTCGTTGCCGGCGAGAGGACCATCGGGATAGTTAAATCCCTCGAACCAAGCTGCCGCCGGGCTAGCTGCAACTGCGACCAGAACTGCCAATAATGCTAGTGCACAGCGCATTCCCTATCACCTCCTTCCCTTTCCTGAATATTCCTACGCGCCGACTTACCAACCCTTGCAGTCGGCGCCGTGCTGTACAATCACGCTTGCGGAAGGCTACTATCTTGGTATCACCAAGTATGCACACTGTCAACTGGTAAGATTACCTGGTTTATTCAATTCGACCAAATCATGTCGCATGCAGGTATGCGGTAGCTTGCAAGCGAAGTTTGTGAATGATACAAGCAACTAATAGGCGGAGTAGATGTGAGATGAATCAGCCGGAAAGAATTCTTGGGAAAGTGTGCCGAGCCCTGGACACGTTGAGCAAGTTGGCGGATGATTTCCAGGGGTTGTTCCCCTCAATTATCGACTTGGAGACCCTGCGTATGCCGGAAGAGCTGCCGCCAAAGATACCCGGTCAACGAAATGAGGACCGCGCACATCCAGGCAGCAACCTAATGCACGACAAGTACGCTTTGGCGACAATGTACGGAGTGGCTAATTTGACGAGGCGCGAGTACTCCGAAGTCGCAGATCGCTACTTGCAGCGCTTTGCTATCCACTGTACGAACACCACTACGGGGCTTTTCCCCTGGGGAGAACACGCATTTTGGGACGTAAAGCACGATCGGATCGGCAACAGTTTCCCCTTGGCTTACGACTGGTGGACTAACCCGGCGATTCACGATCATTTGTCCGCAGCACCTTTTTGGCTGTGGGAAAAGCTACATCAATTCAACCCAAGGTGCGTTGAGCGCTTTGCGGAAGGTTTAGACTATCATTGGCGCGACGGAGAACCAATAGAGTACTGCAGGCACGCAAATATTGAAATACGAGAGCGGCCTCCCAGAGAAGCAAGGTCATGTGATTTCCCGCGTCACGGCGGATTCTACATAATGGACTGGACTTTCGCCTACCTGAAAACCGGCCGCCAGGACTTTCTGCAGCAAATCCACAAGATGCTCGACTACTGGTGGGAAAAGCGGGATCCGTCGACGGCTATGCTCCCACTTGAGAGTAAGACACCACCCGAAGTAACCGCCATATACGGCTTGACATCGCCTGGACAGGCTATGTCGCTGGCGATGAGTCTGTTCGAAACTGCCCAATTCATCAGGCGCAGTATTAGCGAAGCCGAACAACCAGACCAAGACGAGGGAACGTATGGCGTCTCAGACGCAGAACAACAAAGGCACCTCGAAAAATTGGCACAGACTATGTGGGAGCGAGCCACAGCTTATGCGAACTCGTTCTTGACGCTGCCACATGACCTGGCTAACGGAGTCTGGGTCAGCTGCACACGATTCGATACCGGAGAGATCGCGGGCACAATGAAATGCTGGGGAAGTGTTTACGGCTCAGGCGTCGCGGCGGGGGCTGCAAGGCTTTGTGTCGGCTTCTATCAGATGACCGGTGATGAGAGATTCTTGCAGTTTGCGCAAGCTGTGGCGAAGGGTTATAAGACCGAACAGCTTCCCAGGGACGCCGTGGTGCCGGTATCCGACGCGGGCACCGTGATCGCACTTTTCGCCGATCTGTACGATGTCACTCGCGAAAAAGTTTGGTTAGAAGAAGGACTGAGAACAGCGGACGACATTATCGGCGTTTACTTTGACCGCGATTTGCCGCGCGGAGAAGCACACATCGATTACTACGACTCACAAATGGGGCCTGGCATATTGCTGCACTCGCTTGCTCAAATCGCTCTGTCGGCGTTGTACCCTGAGGAGTGCCCCATCCAACCGGATTACTCCGCAAGATAACGAACCAAGGCTGACCGGATACGTAATACAAATATGTCCCGCTGCGGCGTTATGCAGCGGGACTCAAGTTTTCAAGGAGTCAGCAACACACGAACTGGAAAGCGCCCGGTTTACTGAGGTGGTTCAGTAAGTTCGTCAACTATGTCGGGCCGGATGGTTATTGTCTGTGGGCCATCCGGACCGTTTTTTTCGATCCGGCTGATGACGAGGTCTACCCCTGCCCTGCCTATCTCTGCCTGCTTTTGGACGACTTTGACCAAAGGCGGCATATTTGCCACCGCCGGAAAGCCGCCATCGAAGTAAGCTGCTAGCTCGATATCCTCAGGTATTCTGAGGTCGAGTTCCCGTGCAGCGCTTATGGTGCTTATGGCAAAGAAGTCGTTCAGAGCGAAGACTGCAGTCACCGGCTCCTTGAGCTGCCGCAGATACGCAAGGACGTGCTTGTACTCGTAGTAGTCCTTTGAGAATATTATAGGAGGACAGATCAACTCAGGATCAACCTCGATTCCGTGATCTATGAGAGCTTGTTCGTATCCGCGGCGGCGGTCCAATATCGAAGTATGCAAATTGGGCTCAACGTATGTAAAGTGAGCTATGCGCCTATGGCCTCTCTGTATTAGTATGCGCGTAGCTTCGTAGGCGCCCCAAAAGTGATCGCTTGCTACATAATCCACTTCGAACTCGACCGGCTTGTGGTCCAAGAACACCAACGGATACCCGAGTCGTCTCAAGCGATCGAATACCGGCAGGTTGTCGCGCAGAGCCACCGGAATAACCATAGCCCCCTCAATGCCCTCTTCCATCAAACGCTCCAGCTCTCCGTGCTCTGTGGCTGCGCAGTTATCCGAATCAAAAAGAACCGGCTTGTAGCCGCGTTTTCGGAGCTCGCGAGCAGCGCTTCTTACAACGCCAGTTGGAAACGGGCCGACTATTTCCGGCACGACCAGCGCAACGGTCTTGGTTCTCACACCGGTATTTTGTCGCCCTCCAGCAACAAACGTGCCGCGAGCAGCCCTTCTAACGAGCAACCCTTCGCTTACGAGCGAAGCAAGCGCGCGGCTGACGGTAGCCCTATTTGCATTGAAGCGCTCCGCCAGTTCTCGCTCGGGCGGTATGCGGTCGCCAACGGACATATTTTCGAGAATCTCTTTGCGTAATATTTCGCGTATTTGTTGGTACGGAGCAGGTGCTCCCGGTTCTCTGATAATCGGCATATACCCCTCCTCGAGGCGGCAGCGCAACCGTACTTCCCTCAGCGTGCGCCGTTTGGACTAGTCCAATTCCTCAACCAATTTACCTGATCTGGGCCAATTTGTCAACTCTGTGTGGCATTTGCTGGTTCGGCTCCGGGTTTAAGAGAGCAAAACGGTCGCCCAAACAGCTGCCGAAGGACAGAGAAACTAATCGAAAATACTGGTAATATTACTGGGTTGACATGCAGGCATTTTCAAGGTATGGTACAACCAAAGAGACAATGGTTGAATCAGCGGACAGGGCGCACGTGGTATAGCACTTGTGCAGTTCGCAAAAACTTCGAAGAAAGGGAAGGGATCAGCGGTGATGAGAAAGGTAATCCTGTTAAGTCTCGCCTTGCTCGCAATAGCATCGATGTGTGGCTATTGCGACGTGCCGCCAGCCAATCGGTTCCTGCTGTGGTATCTCGGCAACACTCTACCGACAAACCCCAACTCAGCGGGACCCGGCATTCAGTTTATCAAACAGTACCCCACAGGCGGCGGTCTACTGGACGGTGTCATTGTAGATGACCCCGAGGCAACCGATGGCAAAGCGCTCTTTATCAGCGACAATTCTACGTCCGATATGGTTTGGTACAGAAGCCAGCCTGGGTGCGTGTTCGACAATGCAAGCGGTGTAACGATCGTTGGCCGCGTCAAGGTGACCAGCGATATTCATGGCGAGGACGGCAGCGCTGGTGCAAACCTCAGCATATTGGACTCGACTGAAGCCAGCGGCTTGCGCTGCGGATATCACTGGGGCGGAGCCAACGGAGACGTTGGTGAAACAATTCGTGGGCAGTTTGCAGAGTTCCCTGGGGCGGATGGCAAGTATCACATTCTGCGAATGACCGCTCAGGGAAACGTCTATGGTAAGCAGTGCCCGTGGAGTGAGGACTTTGAAAGCTATACCGTGGGCGAGGCCTTGGTCGGCCAAGACGAATGGATCGGAACTGCCGGAGGCGGATATGACCCGAATAACCCGACGCAACTCCTCTCGGGATTGACTGTGGTCGACGACCCTGATGAAGCCACGCGGCCGACTCACGGCAAGGTGACGGTGTTCGCAGGCGGCGATGCTGTGTTCCAGGGCTATGTGCGTGTCTTGGCAGCGCCAGACCCCAACACCAACGAAATGGTAGTCGAATTCGACATCAAGGGAACAGCAGACGGCAGCACATGCTGGTTCTTAGACGTCAACGACATCAACGGCGTGAATATTTGTCAGTGGTACGGTGCGTCGTCAACCTGTCGTCCCAGAATAGCCGGCACGGTTAATGTAGGTACGCCGCGCAACCTGACCTGTAATGGACAATGGGACCACCTCAAGATCGTCATCAACACCCAGACGAAGCTAGCCAAGTTCTACCTCAATGGTGAGGTTGACCCGAATTATCCCGACGGCTTAGACTATACGAACCGCCCCGGGGTGGGACCCTGCGTAGACCGGATAGGTCAGATTGCTATCCGGAGCCCGTGGGACTACCAAGGCAGGAACCTGTTGTACTTCGACAACTTGACGGTCAACGGCGTTCCCGTCACCGAGGGCTTCCGCACGATCAAGCTTTACATTGACGAGAATCCGCAGCCGGTTCTGACGATATCGCCTGCTTCCCCGGCGTGGACCGGATGGGCAAACAACTTCTTCGGCTTCGGTTCTACGTCGGTGATGGGCCAGCAGGACGTTTACTTCGACTGGGTGACCGCAACCAACCGTGGAGCGTTTGCACCTGGCGAAGAGGTTAACGTGCTGGGTCACAGCCTGGTACCCGGTGCACCTGTAAGCACTATAGACGACGCGAAGACGTGCCCAGACGGCACGCCGGTCGTGATACCGGAAGCGGTCGTGACAGCGTCGTTCACGAACAACTTGACCGAGATGTCGCCGATCGGCTTCGCGATTGAGAAGCCCGACCGGACCGCGGGAATTCGGGTTGTGCAGAACGGCGGTTATGCCACGGCGCCGGGTGAGAAGGTCTCGATTATCGGTTTCACGGCTACCGTGAATGGAGAGCGCGTGATACTAGCAAGCGAGATCACAAGCTTGGGCACCGGTTTTGACGTTCCCGCGCCGCTTGCAATGAACCAGAAAGCGACAGGCGGCGGAGCGTTCGGAGCCCAGCCGAACGTTTGGGACGTGCACCCTGCAATCGAGACGTTCAGCTACCCTGACGGAGCTCTCATCGGCCAGAACCTGTGGTACGGAAATGCTCCTGCATCACGCGTGGGAGTGACAGGCGGTGTAATCAGAGTTCAGGGTGGTGCTGGTGCCTTTACGGCCGCACATGCTGCGGGAACTGCAGTCGGCGCGGAGTCGTTCGAGATGAGTGTGAAGATGAAGCGCGGAGTAGGCACCGCGAACATATGGCAGCTCTTTGCATACGATTCCCAGGGTGTTGAGCTCGTAAGATGGTACGGTTCGGGCACGAGCGCGAGACCTAGAATCGGTGGTTCCATCCTGCCATCTATCGTGCTGACTGACGACAATTGGCACACCTTGACGATCAAGTACACGTTTGCAAACAACACGGCCGAGTTCTTCTTCGACGGTGTATCGAAGGGAACGATCACAGGCCTCACCGGGAACGACACTCTTGGTAGAGTCGAGTTTATGGTGTACGACCAGCCGACTCTAACCGACAACTACGCTCTGTTTGACGACCTGCAAGTAGACGGTTTCACGGTGTCCACGCCGGCTGTCGGGCTCAACAACGTCGGTTTGCTGGTGCGCATCTTCGGAAAGATCACCGAGATGAACATCACCGGTGATCTGGACGGTTGGTTCCGTATCGAGGACGGTTCGTGCGTCAACCAGCCCGCCGCGTCCGGCATCCGCTGCAGAGTGCCTGAGTGGGACAGCCTAATGATGTTTGCGAACATCGGCGACTACATCGCCGTGACAGGCGTGCTCGGAGTGGACAACGGTCTGCGGTACTTGTGGACCACGGATTACACCAAGTACTAGTGTGGGAACCTGAGAGGTGAAACTGACCTCTCAGAACAGATTGTGATTCAGTGGGTGCCCCTTGGGGCACCCACTGAGCATTTGTATAGGACAATGCAGGTCTGATGTGGAATAACTCAAAAGCACGGAATGTGCAGTGAGAGGCTGTCTCGGTATTGCCGCACCTTGTGCTTTCGTAGTGGCCGGGTTGCGTAAACGAGACAGTCTCTCAGTGCTCATTAAAAACGACCCCTGAGTTCTATCTTGAGGTTTGCAAGCGCCTGCAGTCGCGCCTCCGCCCGAACAGCTCATGCAAAAACGACCCCCGAGTTCTATCTCGAGGGTCGCTTCGACGACTAGTGAAAACCGGAATCTACCGGCGACCTACCAGCGACGTCTGCCGCCGCCTCCGAAACCGCCTCGTCCGCCAAAACCACCGTTTCCACGATCGTTGTTGCGAGGGCGAGCCTCGTTAACGGTGAGAGTGCGTCCGCCGAATTCCTTGCCGTTTGCCGACTCAATGGCTGCAGCCATGTTGTCTTCGGGGATTTCCACAAACGCGAATCCCTTGTTGCCGATGATTCTTACTTCCGCGACCGGACCATGCGGCTCGAAGAGTCTGCGCAGGTCTTCTTCAGTCGTGTCGTACGACATGTTTCCGACGTACAGTGTCTTGTTGGCCAATTCAATGCCTTCTTTCTGGGGACCAACCCCGTGAATTGTAATCTGCAACGGTCAAGGGAATGGCCAAGACGATCCTACACAGAGCTTCCAAGCCAAACACCACTACCCCGGCGCACTTGCTGTGCGCCGGTTATGCCGATGCTTTGTTTATTATACCCTCAATTCAATCTCTTTGCAACACTTTTTCAAAAAATTACGTCTACACTTCCCGATCCCTGGTCCGGAACCTGAATCGGCTGGCCTTGGAACGTTACTTGTTTCACATCCGCTCCAGACAGACGAATCACTTTGCCGTCCTTGCACCGCAGCACTAGAACTTCGGCATCGGCGCTGAGGTTCTCGCTGGGGATAGAGATCCGGCGCGTGTCTTTCCAGGAAACGATTATGTAGTCCGTCTCGTTGCCGCGCACGATTTTAATTGCCGATACCCCTGGAGGATTGCCTTCTACAGCCAGGCGGGCAACCTTCACATCGGGAACTGTTTGTCCCTTGTACGGATAAAGAACAATATCGAATACTGCCGGCGTTCCGCCCTTCCTAGAATACTTCCACCCCTTGGACTTGATGGGTTTATCGGAGTCCATGCGGTGCGATGCTATGAAGAACTCAACCGGCTCCGAAACAAGACCATCGGTATCGACCGGCAGCATCAGCAGTTGGCCTTCCTTGGTGTAGCCCTCTGCCTGTTCGATAGGGAAACTGGTGTACACGGCTTTAGTGGCCGGGTCTTCGGTCAGCCCGGCATCCTCGGCGAAGTGCCAATTCTGGTCGTAGGTATGCTCACCCTCGCCCTCAACGCGATCTATGACGACCCAGTAGTCCGGCTTTACAAAGACGATTCCTCTGATGTGCATGAGCTTTTCATAGCCGTCAAACGAACCGAGTGCGTAGTCAAAGCCGTCGTTCGACACCCAGCGACGCGTCTTACCAGCACCCCCGGGCTGATTCTTGCCGTCGATGGTGATGGTGTTGTGGTAAGACGTTTGAGGATATAACTGGACGTCGGCGCGCTCATAGCTGCGGATGCCTGGGTCAATAAGCAGCTCGCGACCGTAGGCATAGGCGGTTATGTTCAGCACGTCGTCATGCCCGTGAGCCCCTCGGCTTGTCTTGAAGACCAAATGCCTCGCGTGCTCGTAGGGCTTTTCATCGTAGCTGCTTCGCATAATACTCCACTGGCCGTGAGGAAAGTTCACAGACGCCTTTTCGGGCATCTTTCCTTCCTTGCCCCTCGTCCAGACGTATTTGATGTCCTCGCGTTTGAAGTACTCGAAGGCCTTCGGGAGAGGATATGCTGCACCCCCACCCCAGTCACCGATCGCCGGCATGTTCCCGTCCGGCTGAGTTACCGCAGCAAGAAAATCTTGGGTCTTGTTAAGGCGCGACCGAACTTCTGGATCAACGGCAATACCGGCTTCATCAAGTGCCTGCAGAGTGCCCAGCATGGCGTTATATGCGAAGCACACATAACCCGGGGCATCCTCCATTTCTTTTCCGTCGGGGTGCACATCGCGAAGCACGTTGCGCTCGAAGCTGGTCTTGCCATACTCAAGCCATATTGGGCGGTCGGCAAAGAATGGAAATTCCATAGCTATCCCCAGGACGGCCGCGGTTGAATGTGCAAGCCAGTTGCCCCCGGTGAAATTGTCGTTTTTGAGATAATCCGCGTGTTCCCAAATGGAATAAAGCCAGTTTGCCCAGAGTTCGTCGTCCACGTTCTTCGTGGCGGTCAGCCTAGCAAAGCGGGAGGTAAGCCAGCCCGCTCGCGCCGCCGAATCGAGTGTACGCCAGGTCGGATAATCGGCACCGCTCATCACTTCCGGTTTGGGGTTGGCATCGATCCAGTCGTAGAAGATCGATTTCAGGTAGCGAGCCCATCCTACGTCACCTGTGTGATAAGCGGCATCAACCGGAGCGCCGATCGGCGACCCACGGTTGAGGAAGTTCTTGTGTTCATACCAGTCGCTGTTCTTCATA
The DNA here is from genome assembly GCA_029907315.1 of Armatimonadota bacterium. Classification (GTDB taxonomy): domain Bacteria; phylum Armatimonadota; class UBA5829; order UBA5829; family UBA5829; genus CALJES01. The sequence goes on from JARYME010000014.1 coordinate 21,697, forward strand.
TATGCCCAGTCTATTGGAACGACTTCAATACGTTTTATTCCGGCAAAGTCGAGTTCGCCTCGCCGCAATGCCTCCTGCCGAGACAGGTCGATCTTCGGGTTCCGCGGCTCAGCCGGGTACTTCTTGGCACAATAGGCTCTAAGCGCTGCACAGGCAGCCTTCCAATTCTTAGCCTCACAGTACTTGTAGAAATCCTCCAGTCCTGGAACACCGGGTTTGATGCGCTCGTAGAGCAGACGGGTCACCTCGTTAAGCCGAGGGTGCTCATAACCCTTGTAGATGCGCAGACCGTGTACCAGAGCTCCTTCCGAACCTTCACCCAGGTCGAACTTTACCCAACGCGCCTTTACCTTCGGAAGCCGCAACACCTGGAAGAGCCCCAGGTCCTTTTTCTCGAACACAAGCTTATAAGGACCCTGAGGAGACTTTGAGGAGACTTCTATACGAACCCTTTTGGCGTTTCGGTCTTCACCGGCACCTGCCGTACCGAAATCCACGCGGTCGAAAATGCGTTCCTGCCCCAAATCCACAATGAAGACTTGCTTCTGCGGCTCCTTTGCGAACACAAGCCTGCCTTTAGGCACTGGCGCATCGCTCAACAGCTTGTTGGGATCCTGATCGCCAACCAGCTTAGCGGTGCAAATAACGCTGGCGCCCATCTTAGGCGATGCAAAATTCACCGGATATGCCCAGACAGCTACAGGAACAAACAGTACAAGGATCGCGGCAAACAGTTTCACAGTCACACCTCCTGCTGCGTTCATTTCAAATCAGTGCTTGCAAAACCCGCATATTATTGGACACGATGGGTTCTGGTCCGCGTTCACTCGTTTATTCGCCGAACGAGTCGAATGCCTTGCTCCCACCAAGACTTGAGGAACTCGGTGTCCAAGCTGCGCAGTGCTAACCATCGGTCAGCTTTCTTGATATCCAAATCGGCGGCGATCACCTGCTCCTCCTCGATACCGGCCTCAACCAAAATTTGCCCGCTGGGCGAAATGATTCGACTTTGCCCATGGGAACCCTCGTTCTTGGATTTGTCCCACGGCGCATTAGCGTGCACTACATACACAGTATTCTCCACCGCACGAGCTACAATCTGTGCTCGATAGGGCTCTATCTTTTCGGGCGCTTGTAAGCCGGACTCGTGAGAAATGTAAAAGATAATTCTTGCACCCGCCAACACAGGCAGCCGAACGAACTCGGGATATCGCTCGTCGTGGCATATGATGATGGAACAGAGAACGCCATCGATCGAGAAAACACTGAGGTGATCACCTGGAACAGCCCATTTCTCACCTGCAAGCTGAATCTTGTGGTATCTCTCGATAATTCTGCCCGCCGGAGTGATAACCACAGCAGAATTGAAGGCTTTGTCGGGCAAAAACGTCGGTATTCCGGCTACGACATACACACCTGAGGCAGCCGCGGCCTTGCAAAGCTCTGCTTCAGCTTGTTCAAGCCTACTCTTGTCCAGCTTCTCGATAGCATCCGCAAAGTATCCGGTAACCGAACATTCTGGGAAAACTATTACCCGCGACCCCTGTGCCGCGCAGCGTTCAATGTACTCCTTGTGACGCACAACGTTCGCCTCGAGGTCTCGCGACGACCGAAACTGAACAACCGATACGCGAATAGACTGCGACGCTGCCTTTTTATCACTCACGGGCCTATCCTCGCTCGACCGAAGTAGGAGTATCGGTGCAGTCAATCCAGCCTTGATCAACTGTCTGCGTGTGTATTGCATTTGGTGCTGTGCCGACACTATGCATAAAGCTCGCTTATTTCTACAGGCCGGCCCAGCTTTATAGAGCGCTCAGCGGCAATAGGTATTTCGACACTTCTTAGGCCGATAGTGCCGTCCGCATATGGCTTCGAGCCTGTTTGTATGCATCTGATGAATTCCTCAAGCTCCACGCGAGAACCGCGGTGACCCGGTTCTTTCGGCTCCGGAAACTTCACTTTTATTATCTCGCGGTGGTCCCGAGAGGTGATCAAATGGATTTCCTCCTTGTGGAGGTGACACTCGCATTTTCCCTTGTCTCCGATAGCCCACCACTCGACTTCTTCTCCCCAAGGTGCAAAGAAACACAAGCCAAGACAGCCCTTTACGCCGTTTTCGTAGTCGACCGTCACCCAAGCGTGATCGATAATTTCGAACTCTTTGTGCACGTTCTTGCCGCCGGTAGCAAACACGCGCACGGCGCGCACACTGTCCCCAAGCATCCAATTGAAAATGTCGAAGTGGTGGCAGTTCTTCTCTACCAAGGCCCCGCCCGAAATCTCACGCATTCGCCACCATGCCTTCTGCTCTTCCAACGAGACTTCGGTCCTTGCTTCTTGAGCAGCTTTAGCGGCTTCGGCGCTGTCGGCGAACTGCCGGCTCTTTGTCCGCAGCGTATGAGCATATTGGATGAGCAAGTTCTGAAAAGGCGCTCTGAACTCTTTGCAGAACATCATCTGGAGGTTGCCGATAGCTCCGCTCTGAATGATCTCGACGAACTTGTGAAACTGCGGGTTATATCGGCACAGGAGCCCCACTTCAAGGATCTTGCCTGCTTTCTCTGCAGCCTGCATCATAGCCAAACAATCTTCTATAGTGGGTGCCATCGGCTTCTCGGTGAAGACGTGTTTACCGCAGGCAAAGGCTTTCTCTGCTTGAGGCCGATGCAGGTGATTTGGTGTGGAGATAACCACAGCTTCGACATCAGGGTCTTCGATCAATTTATCAGCATCAAGATAGAGCTTGCACTCTGGACCCACGTACTGTCGGGCAGATTCCAGATGCTCCGGGTTAATGTCGCATATTGCGACAACTTCGGCGTCCGGGATCTGCGTCAGGTTATAAACGTGTCCGGAAGCCCCCATTAAGCCGAGACCTATAACACCGCACTTTACCTTTTTCGCCATAGCACATCCTTTCCTAAGGAACTAGAACCAGCTTGCCGTATACTTTTCCGGCATCTCGCGGCTTACGCGGCGAAGCCAATCCCAAAACCGCCAACGCTCAAGTTGTTCGAGCGTAGCTAAACCATTCATGCCCCCGCGGACCTTCTCGTTGATGGTTTTTCTCTGCTGTTCATTCAGTTGCCCTGCATCCCAATCCGCCAGCAGTTCTACGAACAGTTCGCCATCACTTTCGCTGCCGAGAACCTGGCCCATCGTCTTCCGACCGAAGTCGAGCAGGCTGTCCTCAGGCCAGTGTATGAAGTGCGAGAATGCCAAGTAGTTAAGCGCCCACGGAATGTGCCTTGCAGTAACCTCGCCGTGAATACTTACTCCTTCAAATCCCGTCCGGTAAGCCCTGAGGCAACCCTCCTTGATTGCGCTCACAGCCAGATCATACCTGCCAACCCAGTTCCACTGACTCGCCTGATGAAGAAAACCCGCACTACGCGCACTTGGCGGTTTCACATCTACTGGCCATCGCGGATTGTCAAACGCCTCCGCAGGGGCGCCATTGTCAAGAAAAACCTTTAGCGGAAGCTGGTCGAAGTGCACCATCTCCGTGATCGTCCACTGGCAAACGCCGTCAGGATGGATCTTGTCGAACATCGCCGGCCGATTGCAGTTCATAAACCGATGTGATTTTCCCTCTGGGTCGGTTCCTGGCAGGAAACCTGTGTATGTAGCATAAGTCACCAGTTTGTCTCGAAGTTGGCCCGACAAAGCGTCGAGCGCGGGCACGTAACTGAGAGCCTGAAGTCGGAAGAAATCGGGATCATCAGCCGGCCAGGAGTTTTTGTGTGCCCTACAGCGCGGCTCGTGGCAAACAACAAAGTCCCCGTTCTCCAGGTTCGCACCCCCGACAGCAAACTCCCTAAACAACCACTGAAGTCCTTCCGTCAGCCAGTCGATGTATGCAGGATGAGTCGGACAAGCGCCGTGCTCCTGGGGCTCGCCGTTTTCATCCACCATCCGCGCGTCGGGATTTTCTCGGAGGAACGTCTCGAGATTGTAAGGGTGGTCACCCTCGTAGTAGATACCTCCGTACCACGTGGTACCCACCCCCGGCATTATGGCGACTCCCTTGGACGCCGCATAATCTGCGACGGCTTTGGAATAGTCCACACCGCCGTGTGAATCCCTCAGGAAGCCCCAGATCACGATACCTTTGACTCCAAGCGCAGCCGCTAGGTCCGTAAGCCGGCGGTAGTCTTCAATAAACGTTTCGGGACGTTTGAGGTACTTATTGGCGCAACCGAAATTCTGAAGGCCAGGGTCATCAAGCACCCAGTTGGTACTGTGGTCCCAGGTCCAGAAATATGAACTTGGCAGAGCTGGTTTTGAAGGTCTATCAAGCTTCCACATAGCCCACCCCTAAGGCAAGAACATATATCGGGTCCGACGTGCCGGCTTGGACACCTGCACATCATTCCGAGTTGAAACCTATTTCCGCTTTACCTTCCTTCATCTTGTTCTCGATTCTTGCGCCGCCGCGCATGTTGTTGCCGACAATCGTGGCGCCGTAGACGTTCGGCCCGAGCTCTACCTGGACTTTTCCGTCGTCCATGAAGTCGCAGCCGGACACGTTCAGTCGGCGGCAATCGGCGCGAATGACCGGATCATCGCCAGGATGCCTATTGAAGTGGCAAGCTGTGACGGTAACAGTGCCAAGCCCCTTCAGATCGAGGTACGGACCCTTGCCGCCCCAAAATCCGCAGTTAGCGAACTTAACTGGCCCATTGCTTTGATCCGTAACCACCACAGTGCCCATAAACTGGCAGTTGACGAAAGACACTCCCGAATGCGGTTGAATCTTCTCAACAAGCACCGCTGTCGGACACCCGTCAGCGCCTGAATTGGTGATAACGGCATTGCCGGGTCCGCTGCTGCCATTAATGAAGTGAAAGCCGACTTTGTAGCAAATGCAGAAGCAGTTGTCCACATACTGCCAGTCTGTTCGCGCGAACTTGAAGGCCGTTGCGTGCTTCTGGGTGTAAAGCATCAGCTCACCATCCCAGAATGGCCAAAAATGCACATTCTGAATGCGACCGACATCGAAACAGTGGTCAACGAAGATGCCTATATTGAGCGGCTGCCCAGAAACATTGCGGATCATGTGGCGACCGTTGCCACGCAGACCAAAGTTGATACCGTTCCAAGGGTTCACGAGCATAACGTCAACTACGCTGCAGTCATACTCAGCACCAGCTATGCACCACGGATAAGGCACCGGATTCTTCCGGTCCTGTTCCGGATAATAGATTGCTAGTCCCTTAACGCAAGCTCCGGAGTTCAGAAAGATGAATGGCTCACCCTGTTCAGACCCCCTGCCCTCGACCGCCAACAACTTGCTGCACTTGAACGAATTCAACGTACCCGGAGAGCGCAGTGTACCCTCAAGTGTAACGTGCATAGGAACATTGAGGTGACCTTTGATCAGGTAGTCGCCGGTAGGCACAAACACGATGCCGCCGCCATCCTTTGCTGCGGCGTCAAGAGCTTTTTGGAATGCGGCGGTGTCGTCGGTAACCCCGTCGCCCTTTGCACCAAATTGGATAACGGAGTAGACACCCTTCTGCTGCCCCCAAAACAACTCATTGGCCGTCTGCTCACCCAGACACGGTCGGAGAAGAACAACAGAAAGCACAACAGCGCCGATTAATCGAGCACGGTAATCTGTCATATGCAATTCAGTCCTCCGCGTTCAACCCGATCTGAATGTTGCCTTTGCTCTTATTCTCGATCTTGGCTCCGCCGCGGAGCAAGTTTCCCATTATCACAGCTGATTTCTGGTTTTCTCCAAGCACAATCTGCTTCTTGTCTGCGTTCATAAAGTCGCAGTTGGACACGGTGAGAGCTGCGCCATTCGAGTAGATACATGGTTCGCCCTTGTTTTCGGCATCCCATGTGATAAAGTGGCACGAATTGAAAATAACGTGACCGTTTCCCAACACACGCGCATGGTTGATGGTCTCCTTGGGCAAGCCCCAGAACCCGCAGTTGGTGAACTTCACGGGACCATTGTTGGTATCTCGAATGTCGATGCCCGCCATGAACTGACAGTTTACGAACTGGAGACCGGCGTGGGGTTGGCATTTCTCGACGAGGACCGCGCACGGCCCTATATCGGCGCCAGAGTTACTGATGACCACGTTGCCGGGACCGGCGTCACTTGCGGCAAGAAAATGGAATCCCACTCGGAAAAAGATCGTGAACGTGTTGTGGATGAACTGCCAGTCGGTGCGTCCGATCTTGAAGCCTGTGCCGTTCTTGTAGGTGTAATCTTTCATCAGGGGCACGTCCCAAAACGGCCAGAGATGAACATCCTCGATTCGCCCAACGTCGAAGCACTTGTCAATGAAAATGCCTGTCTTGATCGGTTGGGCGTAGAGTCCTTTGATGTAGTGACGGCCGCAGGGTCTGGTGCCAAAGTCTACAGCCTGCCACGGGTTAACAAGCAGGACGTCGACTATAGAGCAGTTGTCGCCTTCCCCAGCAATACACCACGGGTATGGAACGGGGTTCTTCCGATCCTGCTCCGGATAGTAGACTGCGAGACCTTTAATCACCGAATCGTGGTGCATAAAGATGAACGCCGGACCGTCTTCTTTTCCTTTTCCCTCAACCGCAAGAAGCACGGACCCTTTGTAGTTGGCGACGTCGATACCCCTGATTGCACCCGTCAAGCTCGGCGGCGCCTGAAAAACTCCCTGCAGCGTGACTTGCGACGGTATCTCAAGATGACCCTTGATGAGATAAGCACCCGAGGGCACGAAAACGATACCGCCCGTCTTGCCCGCCTCGTTGAGGGCTTTCTGAAAAGCCTCGGTGTCGTCTGTGGTACCGTCTCCTCTTGCTCCAAAACTGGTAACGCTGTAAACGCCCGGCTGTCCCAGGACAGCCTGCGGAACGTCGGCGGCTTGTAGAGTTACCGCAGCCAATAAAAGCACTACCAACCCGATTGCACCTGCACCCATAACCAAATTCCTCCCACCTAAAATAATCCAAATCCGGCACATAAACGGTTACTCACCCCGTCACCATTGCCTTGCGCACAGTATAACAACAAATGGATTAAGTGTCTAGGCCAACTGCGCGTATATTGACCAGACACGTTCGCGCGTTATGTCCTTGTTTATCGTATGGGGTGAAGTCACAGACAGGCCTGCCACGACCGCTGCCAGCTTGTGAGCCTGCGCTACGGTCATTCCTTCTGCTAGACCCACGAGCATGCCCGCCAAATGAGCATCGCCCGCCCCGGCAGTGCCCACTGGCTCCACGTCCATCGCCGGAACGTGCTGGAGTTCTGTGCCGCTCCACGACCAGCTTCCCTCACGTCCTGCAGTAACGACGACTACCATACCAGGGTTAATAGATGCTGCTCTCTCCACAGCAGCTCGAACAATATTCTCTGTAGGACTCCCCTCCGGCAAATCGGCGAGCACCGACGCTTCGTCACGGTTCAGAGCCAACAGGTCAACCTTTTGCAGGAGGTTCGAATCGAGTGCCGGCGTGACCTCCTCAGACGTAAAGGATGCCGCTCGAAAGGACTTATAGTGGGTCGCAAGATCAAGTAGCGCAACCCGTGCTTCTATGGGCACCTCGGGCACAGCAAGCGCGATGCCCCGAGAACCGAATCTCTGAAACTCCGGCTCGGCCCGACGGACGAAATCCGCATCGACCTTGGAACAAGCAGAATCGTCGGTTGTCAGATTCCCACCGCTTCCGTCAGGATACACGAAACAGAATGAAAAGAGTGTGGAATCTCCTGGCGAGATCTCGACGTATCGCAGGTCGAGTCCTATCTCAGACATCTCGCGCAGCAGTCTTTGCCCGACTTCGTCATCTCCAACTTTGCCTATGGGAATAACCTCAAACCTCGGCCGAGATAAAACCTTGACGTAGTGAGCAATGATGTGGAGCTTGCAGTAGTCGCGTCTGTCCAGGAAGTGCCCGCCCCGGCTTTCTTCACGACCAAGTGTAGCGTTGCCGCGAATAGCAAAGAAGACACCTGCCCCAATCCCACCAACCCCGATCATCCCCGAAAACCTTTCAGCACTCATAGACGCGCACCCAGCCTCCAGCGAGAGTAGATGTTCTGCACTTTACCGGCAAACCCGTTCTTCACACACCGAGATCCCACTCAGGATGCTCGCTGATGGGGTGCCGAGCAGTATCGATTGTGGCAGTAATCAGAGCATCAGGATGCTCCTGAAGGAGAGTCATTGGATACTCCGGGGTGGGATATCCAAAGAGAGCGACTCGAAGAGCGGTGGCTTTCCATGCGCCTGTGTCGCTCCATAAGCGCACCTTCTTGGCTGAAAGACATTCTTTCATACCCAAAGTAACGGACATAGGGGGCACAAACTGGTATGCAGCCCCGAACGTGCGATGCGCCAGCGCCAGAACCGTATCGATGTTGTTGTATTGGATGCGGATGGTAGATTCCCTCAACTCATCCAAGGTTATCTGACTGAAGGGTTCGCGGCGAGCTTGGTTGTATGCTACGTGGCCGTCCTGGCCCCATCCGCCGTATGTTATGTCTATCGGAGCCTCCCATATGCGCCGACGGACTTCTTCGATATTGTTCGGGGTCAGCCAGACTCTGTTTTCCTCCGGCACAGCCAGCGCCGGATCGACAGGATCATAGAAACGCTCTTCCATGAAGCCTCGGAAACAGTAAGGGTGTTTTCGAGGCAACTCGCGGCCCTGCCAGTCAAGGCATTCGTCCATGTGGAAAACGACTAGTCCCTTAAGGCTGACTCTCTCGCGATTCACCAACTCAGTGAAAGGCTTGTACCAGCACGCAGGACCACATGGGATAATAGCACGAAGCTCCCCCTTGGCTTTGATCTCATCGACCAATTCGCGAGCCATAAGCCAGCCCATTTCCTGGGAATCTTTGACCAACCTGAAGGGCACTTTGAGATTCGGATGCCCTTCCAGTTCAGTGTAGGGAATCTTGCACCATTCGTAGAGCTCTTTTGCAGTCACCATAAACCGTCAGCCTCCACAACCCAGTGAGTAAGGCGTATCTCCGCAACAGCGACGTTTCCGAACCACTTCTAATTGGTTCAACCAAGTCGCCCCTACGTCCTTCAGGCAGGAATATGATTGATTCGCAGCGAAGTTTGACCGCAGTAGGCGGTACGAGGATATCAGAGGAAAAATATATGAAGCACAACGGACTTACGCGAAGAGAGTTCCTGAGCGCCGCCGGTATATCGACCGCAGCAATGGCTTTGGGAAGCGGTTTATTTGCGGCCGAACCGAAGCCCACAAACGTGCTGCTGATCACAGCCGACGACGCAAACTGGGACTCATTCGGCTGCACTGGCTGCAGAGCGCCCAATATCTCACCGAACATCGACGCGCTTGCCGCACAAGGGATACGCTTCGAGCACGCACACGTCACCAGTGCAATCTGCCAGCCGTCCAGATCCGTTATCGGAACTGGCAGGTATCCTCACAGAAACGGCGCCCTCGGATTCGACCCGATAAGAACTGATGTGCCTACGATAGTCGAATGCTTCAGGTCCTCAGGATACTACACCGGCATATTGGCAAAGGTGGAGCATATGGCTCCGCCGGCGAAGTTTCCATGGGATGTGGTTGTCAAGGGAGCGGAACTCGGAAATGGGCGCAACCCGCAGCTCTACTATCAGCACACCAAAGCTCTAATCGAACAGGCGAAGGCCCAGGGAAAGCCTTTCTTCTTGATGGCAAATTCTCAGGATCCGCACCGACCGTTTCCGAGCATAGATCAGCCTTCGGAAAACGTAAGCCGAATCTATAAGCCTGAAGAAGTCGACGTCCCGGGATTCCTGCCTCAGGGAATCCCCGACATCCAGAAGGAGATTGCGCAGTACTACACGGCCGTTCACAGATGCGACGAAACGGTAGGCCAGATACTCAGAGCACTGCGCGATGCAGGCGCCGAAGAAAACACGATGGTGATTTTCCTAAGCGACAACGGGATATCGGTTCCTTTCGCCAAGACCAACTGCTATGAAAACAGCACAAAGACACCCTTAATTATCCGTTGGCCCGGGAAGATAAAGCCGGGGCTGGTCGACAAGGAGCACTTTGTCAGCGGAATAGACTTGATGCCGACCTTGATCGATGCGCTGGGTCTGAAACCGGTGGAAGGCATGGACGGAACCTCGTTCGCTCCCATACTGCGAGGCGTAAAGCTGCCGGGAAGGGATAAGGTGTTCACTTTTATCACGAGCACCGCCGGCAGGAGATTCTACCCGATGCGCTCCGTCCGCACAGCGACGAGAAGCTACATATTCAATGCCTGGTCGGATGGGAAAACTGAGTTCCAAAACGAGCCTATGAGCGGGCTTACCTGGAACGCCATGGTGCGGGCAGGCAAGCAGGACTCGAAGATAGCCGCGCGGTGCGACTTCTTCCTGCACAGGGTGCCCGAGGAGTTCTACGATCTAACGAAAGACCCTTGCGAGCTGAACAATCTAATCGACTCACGCGCGCACCGTGAGGAAATAGATCAGCTCCGAGCGGAGATGCTCGATATGATGAAGAGTACGAGTGATCCGCTGTTAGATGAGTTTCGGAAAAAGATCGGCGCTTAAGAAACACAACTGCAAAGCCCTCTACTGGCTCTTAACGAGTGTAACTGTGTAGCCCTCCGGCAAACAGGCTAACGCCCAGAAACGTGATCAGTGTACAAGCAAAACCTATCAACAGCAGCCTGTTTGCAAACTTGCCACGTCTTCCAAGGAACACCCGAACGTGTAAGTAGGCAGCATAAACCAACCACGTTACGAGAGACCAGGTCTCCTTAGGATCCCAACTCCAGTACGTGCCCCAAGCACTCTGTGCCCACATTGAGCCAGTGACCACACCCAGGGTAAACAGAGGAAAGCCCAGTGCAACCATCTTGTACGCGAAGCGGTCCAGTGTGTCCAACGACGGCAGTGCAGTTTGCCACCTACCGACACGCTTGTTCTTGAGGAGGCTGTCGTTGACACAGTAAAGCGCCCCTGCAGCAAAAGCCAGAGCAAAACCAGCATAGCCTCCCAAACTTGCTGCAACGTGCACAACGCTCCACCTGCTCCTCAAAACAGGCAAAACGAACCGACATGTACTCCCAGGCGCGACAGAAGCAGAGACCACCAGCGCGGCGCAGATTAGTGCAGCAGCAGCTCCAAGCACGGCCGGTCTTCGCGTGCTGCGGGTCGCCAAGAAAAACGCCATCACCGCCCAGCCAACGAACAGCAGCGACTCTCGCAAGTTCGTAAGAGGCACACGTCCGAGTTCAAATCCCAACAGGACCATAAGCGCAGCGTGCACCAGGAGTCCGGCCGCTGCGACCGCTTTTGCTGTAGTGGCTTTCGTCGAGAACGTTCCCGCGCTCCAAAGAAACGCTGCTGCAGCCGCTGAGTAACAGGTGACAGCTATTATCCACAGGATATCGGACAACATAGGCTACTGTTTGCTTCCTTCCTCTGAGTTGGCAGCATCCGGACATATCCCGAACAACTCGCACAGCACATTGACATCTACAGGAGGCTTGTCGGAAGCGAGATAGTCTTTTATTCGGAGTGTTGGATCGTGACATATCTTACTGACCATAGAGCGCGTCATTGCCTCAATGGCTTCCATCTGCTCTGAAGTAAGTTCTGGGAATCGGCGTTTGAGCTTGTTGATTTCTGCTTGTCTGATCGCCTCAAACTTACTGCGCATCGCGCTTATGACCGGCACAGCTTGGCGCGCGCGGTACTGTTGGAAGAACCGCTCCAACTCCTCGCCGATAATGATTTCGGCCCGCTCGATTTCCGCTTTGCGAGCGTTCTTGTCCTTTTCGACCACGGCTTGGAGATCGTCGATGTTGTAAAGGAAGACACCGTCAAGACTCGCCGCGGAAGGGTCTACGTTGCGCGGGACTGCGATGTCGATAACAAACATCGGTCTACCTCTCCTGGCTGAGATCGCTCGCCGGAGCATTGGCTGCTTGATAATCGGTTCGCGAGCACTCGTGGAGGCAATTACTATGTCAGCGCTCGGTAGAACCGCCTCCAAATCTCCGAAATCCACCGGCCGGCCGCCGCAGCGCTGAGCCAAGTCCGCAGCGTGCGAACGACTACGGTTCGCAACCAGTATGTGTTTGGCGCCGGCGCCGGCCAGGTTTAGAACCGTCTGCTCAGCCATTTTTCCGGCGCCCACCACCATCACAGTGCACTCCGCAAGGTTGTCGAAAATAGACTCAGCTAGCCGCGCTGCAGCTGAGCCGACCGAGAACGCACCGCGCCCGATGGCGGTTTCCGTGCGGACTCGTTTGCCGACGGAGATTGCGTGATGAAAAAGATAATTCAACACGGCGCCGGTGGAGCGGACCTTCCGGGCGATTGAGTAGGCAGTTTTGACTTGCCCGAGGATCTGGTCTTCCCCGGTCACCATCGAGTCAATTCCTGAGGCAACCCTGAACAAGTGAGCTGCTGCTTCCCGTTCGTGGAGGAAGTACAGGTACGGAGCGTAACGCTGAGGAGCAAGGTTGCAGTAAGATCCAAGCCATTCGGCGATTCGCTGATCGTGGTCTGAGGAAGCGCAGCATGCGTAGACCTCCGTCCGATTGCAGGTGCTTAAGATGACGGACTCGGAGATCTGCGCACGCGCTGTCAAGTCATTAAGAGCCTGGGGAAGCCGAGATTCCTCTATACTCAGCTGCTCCCTGGTTTCAACAGGTGCAGTTTTGTGATTCAAGCCGACGACGACTAAATGCATCTCGGATTCCTCGCTAGGCGTAGCTGTGGAGTCCGCTGAGGAGCAAGGTAACCCCGAAAAGCGTGAAAAGCACGGCTACAAAGCCTATTATCGCCAAGACGGCCGACCTCCGTCCCCGCCATCCCATAGTTATGCGCGTATGAAGATAGGCAGCGTAGATGAACCACGTCACCAGCGCCCAAGTTTCTTTGGGATCCCAACCCCAATAACGCCCCCAGGCATATTGAGCCCACATCGCACCGGTAATTATGAGAAGCGTCTGCATAAGAAAGCCGAACGCCATGACGCGATACATCGTTCGGTCCAATGAGTCCAGTTGGGGTAGTCGAGCGCGCCAAAACGAATCGACGCGCGACTCTACACGCTCCCTAACCAAGTACAGCACAGCTAGTACGAAAGCAACCAGAAAGGCTGAATATGCCAAGATGGCTGTAGCAATATGCGGCACCCTCCAGGCGCTTTTGAGCGCAGGCATCACGTAGACTTCTTCACCTGGGAGGAAATAAGCCACCAAGGCAAACACGCAAATTAGTGGAACTACGAAGGCTCCGTAGATCTCCGTTTTGCAAGCTGCTTCGACCACCAAATAGACGAGAACTGCAGCCCAAGTGAATGAAAGCAGATATTCGTACAGGTTAAGAAACGGCGGATGTCCGGTAGCCAAGTATCTGAGGACCAGTGAAGCCGTGTGCAAACACAACCCAACAAAAAGCAAACCCCTTCCGATAGGCCACAAGCGTGACCGTCTCAGCAAACATGCCAGATAAACGGCTGCAGACACGACATACAGCCAAAATGAAATTTTGAACAGCAGCACAGCTGTAGAAACCATGCTTCCTCCTAGATATCCGCCGGACTGAGCGCGCTTCGCAGAAGCTCCATGTCTTTTTCTGTGACTTCATCCAGAGCACGCTGGGGACATCCAATCGTGACAGACGTTCGCCCCTCCTGCTCAGCAGCGCAAAGCCTCAATTCGCGATGCGGAACGTAAAAAGACAGAAAGACGCCTACGACAACCAGCACGAAACCGACGTAAACAATGGGCAGACCCGGGTTTCTGGAAACGTCGAGGACCGTGTAGGGAACAGCTTTGGCAAGTTTGATGCGCCAGCCCTTGTAGCCGACTGAATCCCCAACCTGCAGCCAACCCAGCCTTGTCCACCCGTTTATGCCTTCTTCTTTGTGAAACCTATCACTGACAAGCAGATCACACGCAGGGTTCAGCGGCAGGTCGCTACCGTTTATCCGCTCCCCGCCCACATAGTCCGGCACAGCGTTGTGCAGATACACGGCGATCTTCTTGCCACCAACATCGACCGTTTTGAGCAAATCCTGTGCTCCGGTAAGATCGGTAAGATCGAACCTAACCCAAGCGAATTTGCCTTGAGAGGACTCGATCCTGAGGATGAAGCTGTCAAGTCCACAGCTCGACTGGTAGAACGCGACGCCTTTGTACGCAAGAGGACGGTTGACGTCGATAACGTGTCTACTAGTGGGCTTGCCGTCCTCACGGACTTCGACCCAGCTGCGGTATGCTGTGGGACGGTGGTGGTCGTCGGTTGATATTTCGAACCTGCGCAAGTGTATGACGAAACCCAATTCCACAGGATGAGTGTTCGAATCGGACCAATACACACCGGCCGATTCACCCTCTGTTATAATCATTGTGCCGCCAGAGCCAAGGAACCCGCCGATCACGGCGCCAACAAAAACGACCAGGACACTCAGGTGGGTTATATAAGGACCCCATATACCCAGTCTGCCTTTCACGGCATAAAGGAAGGATAAACCGTCTGACGAACCAGTCCGCACGCGGTAGCCCTTGTTTTTCAAGGCAAGCGAAGCGCGCGAAACAATCTCAGCGGGAGGTAGCTCCGTAGTAATACTCTCGGACTTGGCAAGGCTTTGCATCTCAGCCTGGTCGATTACCACTCGCGGTGCAAAAGTGCGCCGCCATGCTGCCGAGAATCTTCTTGCCGTGCATACGATGAGGTTTAGAGACAACAGAAGCAGCAGAAGGATATACCAGGCGCTGTGGTATACATCATCGAGATTAAGGCTCCTGATCGCAGCGTATCCGATTCGGCCGTATGCCTTGATGTATTCCTGTTGAGAGGCGTTCTGCTTGATGACGGTGCCCAGGACCGAAGCCCCTGCCGCCAGCAACAACAGCGCGATAGCGGTCCTCATCGAGCTGAAAAAGCTCCAAAAGGAGACTGCGTATGATGATGATTCGGGTGTTCCAGTCCGGTTGTCTACGCGGGCCATTGTTCAGTAAATAGAGAGTCCTGAATGATCGGGCAAGTCCGGGGCAAGAACGTGAGCGTTAGCCGATTCCAATATATCGCAAACCAAACCCCAGGCGCAACCCTTGACAGCAGAGTGTATGGGGCGTCACAATGTTACCAGACAAACCGGTTTGCACCACGGTTCTTCCTAAACAACACCAATGGACAACACTTCGCGTCCACCTGACGTCCGAGCGAGTTTTCCCGACGATACCGTTCCCACGCTTAGAATGGTCTTCTGGGAACTCACGAATGCCTGCAACCTGAGCTGCGCTCATTGTAGGGCTCGTCCTGCCAAAGAGCGCTCGTCAGCCGAATTGTCCACTGAAGAGGCAAAACGGCTGCTGGACGACATAGCCGCATTTGCGCAACCGGCAGTAGTCTTGAGTGGCGGTGAGCCGCTGGTCAGGCCCGACTGGGCTGAAATCGCTCGTTATGGTACGGTTAAGGGTTTGCGAGTGCTGCTTGCGACAAATGGCTCGCTAGTGTCGCGAGATATTGCTCGGCAGATGGTGGAAGTCGGGATCAAGCGAATCAGTGTGAGTATCGATGCGGCAGGGTCAGAACTGCACGACAGGTTTCGCGGCGTGCAGGGTGCCTTCGATGCCGCGTGGCAAGGTATCACCAACGCGCGTGAAGCAGGCTTAGAGTTTCAAATAAACACGACTGTGACAAGACACAACTTGGAGCAAATTCCGCGTATTTTGGAGCTGGCTGTCGAGCAAGGTGCTGCTGCGCTGCATCTTTTCTTGCTTGTTCCGACCGGCTGCGGTTTTGAGATAGCAGACGAGGAGATGATAAAGCCTGAAGAGTATGAGCAAGTGTTGGGGTGGCTGTATGAGCAGTCGAAGACCGCACCAATCGGACTGCGGGCAACCTGTGCTCCTCATTACTATCGAATAGCTCGCCAGCGGTCGCAAGGAGGCTGCGACGCGCACAACTCAAACGGTCAGCGCACAGAAACTAAATCAAGTAAGGGATGCTTGGCAGGGTCGGCCGTTTGTTTTGTCTCGCACTCAGGTGAGGTCTACCCGTGCGGTTACCTTCCGGTATCGGCGGGCAACGTAAGACGAGAGAACATAGCAAACATTTGGCGTGACGCGGAAGTGTTCAAATTGCTTCGAGATGAGGATAACCTCGAAGGGAAATGCGGTAGATGCGAATATAGGCGGGTGTGTATGGGGTGCAGAGCCAGGGCATATGCAATGACCGGCAGCTTTCTTGCAGCAGAGCCGTATTGTGTTTACCAGCCAAGAGGAGTCGGCTAATACTCATCGCTTGCCGACGCGAAGCCGCCGAACTGGAACAAGTTGGCCGGAAAGCAGAAAGAAGACGCCAAATGGACGATATCGACAGAGAACTGCTGAACATCATTCAGACGGACTTTCCGATAGTTGAGCAACCCTACGAGGTGCTGGGGCAACGGCTGGGTATTCCGGCATGCGAAGCGCTGAAACGTGTACGAGCATTGGTGGAATCGGGTATTATTCGAAGAATCGGGCCTTCATTCGACACCCGCAAGCTGGGACACGTGAGCGCGTTGGTGGCGGCCAGGGTTCCGATCGAGCGACTGGAAGAAGTAGCTGGCGTGGTGAGTTCGTATCCTCACGTAACACATAATTATGCCCGCGACTGCGAATACAACCTTTGGTTTACACTCATATGTGAAAATCACGATCGGATGAACGCAATACTTCAGGACATCAAGCAGAAGGCAGGCGTAGAAGAAATGGTTTGTCTGCCTGCGCGACGAGTGTTTAAGATCCAAGTAAACTTTACGATATGATAACCCGGAAGCAGCGAGCCATAATCCGCGCCATCCAGGGCGGGATCCCGCTTTGCGAGCAGCCCTTTCACGAGATCGCCCGCCGTATCGGCATCTCCACCGACGAACTGATAAAGCAGATTGAGATGTGGAAGCGAGATGGAACAATCCGCCGCTTTGGAGCAGTTTTGGATCACCGTCGTGCCGGATTTGAAACAAACGCCATGGTAGTGTGGAACGTTCCGGATGAGCAGGTTGAGTCGTTCGGTTGCACAGCCGCCCAGTTCGCAGCCGTAAGCCATTGCTACGAGCGACCTAGGTTTGAAGGCTTCAACTACAATATGTACACGATGATCCACGGTTCGTGCAGGCGTGAGTGTGAGGAGACGGTAAAAACTATCTCGCAGATAACAGGCATTTCAGATTATAGAGTGCTCTATACGACTGCCGAATTCAAAAAGGCCAGTCCCGTTTACTTCGGTGACGACGACCTGACGTACCAAGGAGAAGACTGTTGATTTCGATCACCAAGCTTTACTGCGGTAAGAGCGGGCCCGGGGATAAGCTCAGGTACCAGCGACAAGCCATAACAAGCTCCGACGCAAGCAACGGGGCAGACAGCGATCGCAAGCCAATCGTTGTTTGGAACTCTACAGACCGCTGCAACCTGAACTGCATCCACTGCTATGCTAATGCCGACAACAGCACCGGACACCGCGAGCTTACCACAGAGCAAGCGCGAAATATGATTCGGCAGCTTGCGGACTTTGGAGTGCCGGTTCTTCTGTTCTCCGGTGGCGAACCATTGCTTCGAGCAGATGTGTATGACAATGCGGCACTTGCAAACTCACTGGGTATCAGAACGGTGCTCTCGACCAACGGAACGTTGATAACTGAGCAAGTGGCTGAGCACCTTAAGCAAGCAGGGTTTTCTTACATCGGCATAAGCCTCGACGGTATTGGTGATCTGAACGACGAATTTCGCGGAAAACGCGGCGCGTTTGAGTCGGCAAAACGCGCCTTTGAAATATGCGCGGCTTATGGTCTGAGGAGTGGGCTCCGAATGACGCTCACACGTTATAACTATAACCAGATAGAGCAAGTGTTCGAGTTCGTGGAGCAACAACGTATAAGCAGGGTTTGCTTTTACCACTTGGTGTACTCCGGAAGGGGAAGTGAGTTGGTGAAAGCCGATCTTTCTCACGAAGAATCGCGCAGGGCAGTGGACTTAATCATTAACTATGCCGCTGACTTCAACAGGCGCGGACTGGATGTAGAGATTTTGACGGTCGACAATCACTGCGACGGACCGTTTTTGTATATGCGAATGCTGCGCGAGAGATCCCCTCTTGCAAGCGAAGCGCTCCAGCTTCTCAAAGCGAACGGTGGCAATAGCTCCGGGATCGGAATAGCCGCTATAGACAAAGAGGGTAACGTGCATCCCGACCAGTTTTGGCGCCATTACTCTTTGGGTAACGTGATGGAACGCCCGTTCGGTGACATATGGACGGACACAAGGGATCCAATTCTCGCGGGACTTCGGCACCGCAAATCTCTGCTCAGGGGTCGATGCGCATCGTGCAGATGGCTGGACATATGCAACGGCAATTTCCGCGTGCGTGCAGAGGCCGTATACGGAGACGTGTGGTACCAGGACCCCGCCTGCTATTTGACCGACAAGGAAATAGGAGCAGCGGAGTAGGCTCTAATGGGCAAAGTCATACTGGTAGGTGCAGGGCCGGGTGATCCCGGACTGGTAACAGTGCGCGGTCTGGAGTGCATACGCAGCGCAGATGTGATTGTCTACGATCGCCTTGTTAACCCCTCGCTCCTCAAAGAAGCCAAGGCTGATGCCCAGCTCATTTATGTCGGGAAAGCAGCTGGGTCTCACTCGACTCCTCAGGAGCAGATAAACCGCATTCTCATCGAGCAAGCCCAGCAGGGAAAAACCGTCGTCCGCCTGAAGGGTGGTGATCCGTTTGTCTTCGGACGCGGCGGCGAAGAAGCGCTGGCTCTCGCAGAAGCCGGGGTGGAGTTCGAAATTGTGCCAGGGGTTAGCTCCGCGGTCGCAGCCCCTGCCTATGCCGGTATTCCGGTAACTCACCGCGGCTTGTGTTCGGCTTTTGGCGTTGTAGCCGGGCACGAAGATCCGACAAAGCCGGAATCGGGAATAAAATGGAGCGCAATCGCCACTGGGTTGGATACGATTGTCTTTCTGATGGGGGTCGAGAGACTTCCCCAGATTACGGCGGAACTTGTTGCCAACGGACGCAGCCTGGCTACACCTGTAGCAGTTATCCGATGGGGCAGCACACCTTGCCAACGAACAGTAATCGGTACGCTCGAAAACATCGTAGATCGAGTGCGTGCTGCAGGATTGACCGCACCAGCTGCTGTTGTAGTGGGCGAGGTCGTGCAGCTACGCGATAAACTGCGGTGGTTCGACAAGAGACCTCTCTTCGGCAAAAAGATTCTGGTAACTCGAAGCGAAGAACAGGCGGGTAAGTTGTGCGATGCCCTGCGACAACACGGCGCGGAAGCCGTCGAGTTTCCAGTTATCAAGATATGTCCCCTGGCAAACTACGACGAGCTAGACGGTGCCATCCGCGAGGTAGGAACATTCGACTGGCTGCTTTTCACCAGTGCGAACGGTGTCGATGCAACAATCAAGAGGCTGAAAGAGACCGGACGTGATGTGAGGTCGCTGGCGGGTCCAAAGATAGGCGCGATCGGACCGGCCACGGCTGAGTCGCTGGAGAGACTGGGTGTGCGCGTCGATTACGTGCCTTCTCAGTTCGTAGCAGAAGCATTCTGCGAAGATTTTCCCGAAGATCCTGAAGGTAAGAGAATACTTGTTATTCGGGCTGAGCAGGCGAGGAACGTGCTGCCCGAGCGTTTGGCTGAGCGAGGAGCCCTGGTGTGCGTAGCACCGGCTTATAGGACCGAAGCCTGTTGTCCAACGAATTCGCTAGATGAACTGCGTAATCAGCTGACCGAAGCGGAAATCGACGTAGTGACTTTCACTAGTTCGTCCACCGTATCGGCATTTGTA
Organism: Armatimonadota bacterium; assembly: GCA_029907315.1. GTDB lineage: Bacteria > Armatimonadota > UBA5829 > UBA5829 > UBA5829 > CALJES01. The sequence goes on from JARYME010000014.1 coordinate 41,495, forward strand.
CAGCTTGTGGGCAAGGACATTGCTACCGCAATGCCAGAAAACGTCAAGATCGCCTGCATCGGACCTATCACGGCTGGCACTGCTCGAGACTTGGGACTCAGGGTTGACATAGTTGCCAGGGAGTACACTACGGCAGGACTCGTCGAAGCTATCCTCGATGCTTTTAGAGAGAGCGCGGCACGAGGCGATAAAAAGGTCTCAGAAATGTAAAATGGGACACCCCTCTGAGGAAGTGTCCCATTCCAGCTGTGTTTATCAGGTCATCCAAAAGCCTTCTTAGACTACGCCTGTGGGTTCCTTGATCTCGAACTTATATCCGACGCCCCAGATTGTTGTGATTCTGCACGGACTGCCCTCGATCTCAATCTTGCGGCGCAGACGCTTGATGTGCTGGTCTACGGTTCTTTCGTCACCGTAGAACTCTTGATACGCCCACACTTGTTCGAGAAGCTGCTCTCGGGTGAAGACCCTGTTGCGGTTAGACGCCAGGTGCCAGAGCAAGTCGAATTCTTTAGGCGTCAGGTCCACGCGCTTGTCGCCGATAATCACTTCGCGCGACAGTCGACTGATGGACAAGCCAGGCAGGTTTATTGCTTGCTGCTCGTCGGGGCTTGGAATGTAGGAAGCCCTTCTCAAGACGGCTTTGACCCGCGCTAGCAGCTCTCTCGGTGAGAACGGCTTAGTCACGTAGTCGTCTGCACCGATTTCGAGGCCGAGAACCCTATCAACCTCGTCCACGCGGGCGCTCAGCATTATGAGGGGTACATTGGAGAACTTGCGGATCTCCTTGCAGACGTCAAGTCCGTCAATACCAGGCAGTATGAGATCGAGAATAACCAAGTCGGGCCTTTCGGTTTTCACCATCTCGATCCCCTCTGTACCGCTGCCCGTACATACGACTTTGTAGCCCGCTTTCTCAAAATACAATGTGATGAGTTCGCAGACGTTCTCTTCGTCGTCAATGACTAAGATCTTGGGTCCGGTCTTCTCTTCTTCTTGCTTCTGGAGCGCGCTCTCGACTTCCATAGCTGACGGTCACCTCAGTTTAAGCATTTTTAGCTCGCTATCCACTTGGGCAAGCAATAATGATTATAACGACTTCTACTTAGTGCGTCAATAGCGGAACAAAAACAACAGAAAAAAAGTCCAGCTCAGCCAACAATCGAACCCAGAATCGCATTAAAGATGCGTCGTCTAAGACTTCGAAACTCAGCCCCGTCATCATCGCGGCATACTCGATTCGTCAGCAGTATGGCAAACAGTTCGAATTCGGGGTCTATCACAACTGCTGTTCCC
>JARYME010000150.1 GCA_029907315.1 Armatimonadota bacterium
GGTTTCAAGCAGGCGTTGGTGAGTTCTTCGATGTCAGCCGCGTTCTGAAGAGCCAATTGCTGCATTTCTTTCAGCTTTGCCTCGGCCTCGGCAAGTTCCTCCTTGAGCTTTTGCACCGTCGGGTTCAGCTCAGGCGGCAGGGGTTCTTTAACGACTGTCGGCTGTTCTCTAAGCTGGGCGTTGACGTTTCTAACCGCCGCCTCAGCTTCTCTCACAGCCGCCTCAGCCGAACTGCGTGCCTGCTCCAACCCAGCAATCGACGAAACGGCATTCTGTGATTCCGTGTCCACCGCCACCACGCGGTATTTGCCCTTGTACTGCGCGATCCGCCTCTGGAGATCGTCGAGCCTCTGCCGCGCCTCGGCAAGGCTTGTTTCCAAGAACTTGGCGTACTTGCGCGTATCCTCCCGGCTTTTCTCCTGATAAACTTCCGCAAAAGCGTGACCCACGGCATTTGCGAGGTAGGGGGACACAGTCGGGTCCTCCAACTTGACCGTGATTCGGATTATGTCTGTGGTAGTACCCTTCTCCCCGATAGCGGGCATCTGCACGGGAGCAACTTCCAGGACGTCGGGCCAGTCCCGAAGAGAAAGAACTCTACCGCGGCTCACCTCTATACGCGTAATCTGCTTGTAACTCGGAAGATCAGGCCTTATCTTCCGTTGAACCTCGACCGGCTGTGCCAGAAAATCCAGCGCCCGCAAGAACACTTCGCCGCCCTGTGCCATAATTATCAGGTTGCTCAGTATAACCGACCGGTCGGGTCTGGTGAGCGCTTCGGTTCCGGAGGAGGTTGTGGTAGTCGTAACGCCCCCTTGCATTACCTGAGGCGTCGGAGACAGAAAGGCAGACGCAGGATAGACAACCTTCGGCGTTGGTACGGCCACTAAGATCACAAGCAGCGTGACCGCCACCAGCCCAACGATCATCAACAATCTTTGTCTAACTACTCGTACAAAATGCCAGAACTTCATAAAACTAAGTTTCCGCGTGAGCGCTCGTTCAGAATAACAATGATTTACTCACCCACGTGTGGATTATACCACAACCTTACGTATTCTCCCCATGACTTGCGGGCTAAGCAGAATACCGGCTAGGCACACCTTTGTCAAAAATCCCGCATCCTGCGTAGGTTTGGAACATCCTGTGGAGGCTGCGGCGCACGGAACCCTTCCGCAAAAGCAAAAAAACGCGTCCAGGTCCAGGCTCCAAATGCGTTCGGTTCTTCATACGTAGTCTTGCACCCGCGCAGTTCCAAGGCCGCTGCGGTCGCCCTCTTCTATTGTCGGCAACTTCAGCAGGTATTGATAGCTGCTTCTTCGAAAACAGGAGTAGAGGTTTGGGAGGTGACACCGCATTGAACACCCTTGCTGCCTCAGCCGCAGCTGCTGGAGGACTGCTCATACTGCTTTCATTACAACAGGCATGGCCGTGGGAAACTGATATACGCTATCAAGTCCTCTCGGCACGCCCGCGTCTGGAAACTAGATACACGTCCGCAAGGCGCACGGGATTCACCATTGAAGCAGAACGCTACCGGCTCACTGCGGACCTAAAAGCTGACTTCGGACATCGGATAACAAACCTGGCGATCAACAGCCGGTCCGGATTCAGCGAGGTCCTGGCAGGCAGAGGCGCATACCTTGTCCTCGTGGACGGAAGCGGCACGCGCTACACATCTCTGCGGTCCGCTGAGTCGTCGCGAATCAACATCTATCGCCGAGGGCCCTACTACATTGAAACGCACTGGCTGGATGTCGCCCTCACGAGCGATTCCGGCCAACAGGCACCTGTCAAAGGCGAGGTCGTGTTCTATGCGTATCCCGAAAAGCTACACGTGGGCGTGATTCTACACGTCACGGGCGACATACAGGTGCAAGGCGCATTCTTCGTTTGGGAGTTCCAGGCAGAAAGCTGCTCCACTCCGGCCATATCAGGCGAAATTCCGAGAATCAACCAGTTTGTTCTAATAAAAAGAACCGAAGGAAAGCCGACCTGCGCTCTCATATACCCCGTTCCGAACGGGGTTGACGACGTTGTAGTCGAAAAAGACAACAGTCTGATTCGAGTATGCAACTTCCTATACAACCGTGACGCACACGAAGGCGCGTCCGCATCGTGGACGGCAGGCGACAAGCTGTCAGCGTACTTCGAGATGTTTCCACTTGAGAGCTCGGATGTTTCAGAGGAGCTGGAAGCGGAAATTCAGCCCATTATGTCTGCAAATGCCACGGCAACGGAAGGACGGTGGCTCGGCTATGACCCAATCCGCGGCTGCTATGTTGTTGAGACGGATAACCCGGGCGACTTCACCTACCATTATCACCACCCCAACGACTACGAGATAGCCTCATTCGCGGTTCGAAACGGACCTTTCAAGCGCAAGATTTACGTAATGCATAGGACCCGGCGAAACCCGGGGCTTGTCGAGTGTGGTGTACTACTTGACGAAGCTGGAAACACGCTGCCGATCACGGTTCAGATATCGAAAAACTTCGCGGGTGAGAAAGAGGAACCGTTTTACAACCCGCAGGACACCCCTTTCTCCGAGACCTTCTTCCCTTTGTACCTGGCGCCGAACGAGGAACGCAAAGTAACCAGTCTTCACCTATACCAGAACTGGGGCTCGCACCCGCTGAAGCAGTTTTCATCTCTGGGCGCCTGGATGGACTACTTCCACATGTCCACAGGCGTCACTGAGACCACCTGCTACGTGCCGTTTCTGTTTGGCGGTCTTGATGGTGTGTGCATAGCCGACCTACGACCGATGAGCCAACCGATGTGGGAATCCCAACCGCAGCATGACAACGTTGCCGGTCACAGTTTCCTGCGCTACTGCGACTCCGATGGTCGGTGGCACTACATCGAATATGCTGGCACCACATTCCGCTCCACAGGTCCCAACTGGGCAGACTTCACACTTACCTACCTTTCGGATGACGGCAAAGCCAAAGTTACCCTCGACGTATTCGAGCTTCCTCAGACCGACGAGCTGCGCAACTTCATCCATATGCGGGTAGACTTCACTGGCAGCATCAAAATCAAAGACGGCGATTTCTCGCGCTGGGTCCGCCTTCTGAACATCTCCAGCTGGGTTCAGCGTCTGCGGTACACCCATACTGCATTAGGTGGCCCTCAGGGAGAACCGACAGTCGTACCAATTAGGCTTAACGACGACTTCACCGTCGCAGGGGCGCCAATTCCGTCAGAAGGCGGTTTTGCAGCCATATATCCGGACAAGCGCGGCGCAAACGCATTCGTCGTGCGCCGCTTCGAAGGCAAGATCGGGGGTAAAAGCCCCGCTCCGGGAGTGTCGGTTATAGGTCAGAAAAATGGCGACACCGTCCTGATGCTTGTGCCGCTGGTTGAAGCGTCGGAAATATCCGCGGGGGATTGGCTGGAGGTTGATCTCTTCCTAATGCCCTACGGCGGCGGCACGCAGGATTGGAAGCCCGCTCAGAAGGCGGCATTCGATTATGGACCCAACGCTCCACGAGTAACCGAAGTCAAGGTCGGAACCAAGATATCGGATTTCCCAACTAGGATCAGAGTAGACGAAAGCGGCGTGGCAGAGTTCAAAGTTACCGGCGGATTCGATGTGATTCCCATCATAGTCGAGGGAACCAGCGATTACATCTGCCAACGGTTGTACTCGCTCGATGGGGGACGGAAAACCCTTATTGACCACGCGCAGCAGGGAGAGCGAGACGGATACCAGGTGTTCGCACAGGAAGACGGCAAGTTTGGTTGGGTGTTTTTAGTAAAGTCTGACGGCAAAGAACACGCGTTTCGGACAGAGTAAATGAGGTTCAACGCCGAAACCTTCTTTCCACAAATGCGTTAGACCTTACGCTCCAAAACAGTACTCGCCGTTTGCGTCGTGTTGTGGTATAATGAAATGGTCAACGGGGTGTGGCTCAGCTTGGTAGAGCGCTCGGTTCGGGACTGAGAGGTCGGCGGTTCAAATCCGCCCACCCCGACCACCCTCCTTAACTCTGCCCCACAGAAGGCAGTCTGCAACTTACTAAACCGAGGCAGATCGACGGCAAACGCTGGCTCAGCCGGTTTGCCTCTCTTGAACGGAGGAACACGCGGTTGGTCACAGCTATTGTTCTGATTGAGGGAGAGCGAGACAAACTTCCCGAAACCGCTGAGGCATTAGCAGACGTCCCGGGCGTCGCTGAAGTCTATTCCGTCGCCGGACAGTACGACTTGGTAGCAATAATACGGGTCAAAGAGCACGAGGAGCTCGCAGACATCGTCACAAAGAAGCTCCTCAAGATGGACGGCATAGCCCGCACCAACACTCTGATCGCGTTCAAAAGCTATTCGCGGCGCGATCTGGAACGTATGTGGGAAATAGGGCTGGAAGAGGCCGGTCAGTAACTGTGATTAGCTCACGGAAAGTATCCTGAAAGTTATAACCCCGCTCGGCACCTCGACCTTCACTTCGTCGCCGGCTTTCTTGCCTATAAGCTCCCTGCCAACGCAGGACTCGTGAGAGATTCTACCCTCAGAGGGACTGGATTCCGCAGGTCCTACGATGACGTACTCTTCCTCTTCGTCGTCTTCCAAACACTTGACTACCACACGTGAACCTATTCCGACGACGCCTTCCGAAGAAGGTGCATCGATAACCTTGGCGTTTGCAAGTATCGCCTTCAGCTCCCTGATGCGAGCTTCCAGCATTGCCTGCAGGCGTTTTGCGTCCTCATAATCAGAGTTCTCGTTGAGAGTGCCCAATTGCCTAGCTTCGCGTATGCTCTCGATAACCTCTGGGCGTTTTACCGTGAGTATCTCCTGGAGTTCGCGCTGCATTTGCTCATAGCCTTGCCTTGTCAGCACGAACACGTCTCCCGTTAGTTCCACGTACCTGCTCCTTCTGCAAAAAAGACCCTACCATCCACGGCAGGGTTTGCCAGACATTCTAGCACATCTCGGCGCAAAATGAAAGAGTTTGCAGGCTGCTAATGCGGTTAGAGTTTTTTCGTTCCATTATCAAGTGCTCACTGGCGGCTCGTCGAGGCTTCGGACTTCCTCGTTACGCTGACAAACCCGTTGCTTTCTAGAACGGCTTCTTCTACATCATCCAAGTCGTGAACCCCCTGCTTTCTCAGCAGCACCCTCAACTCGCGTACGCTCAAACGTTCCTTGTCCAAGTTCCTGCGAATTATGTGTCCCCTATGCACCAGCAGAGTGGGCCGCCCCTGGATTATCACTTCAGCTTTCTTCGACTTGTAGGTGAGATATTCCACTGCAATACTGAGGCCAATCAAGACCGCTGCCAAAATCAACCCGCCAGTTATCGAATTATCACCGCCGTTCATGGCGTTCTGGACGGCATTGCTGATGAGAAGAATAGCGACAAACTCTCCCACGCCCATTTGGCCGACTTGTCGCTTTCCTCCGAGTCGCAGCAGGAAAAGCACAAAGCAGTATACGACTACCGCCCTCACCACAAATTCCCAATAAGGAAAAGAAACGGACCACAAGCGGTTCATGGTATCCTCACCTCATCGCGTCGGACACAGTAAATTCCGGCTACAAGGATATCACTCTCTCGAGCCTCGCGCCACGGCAAGCGAAGGAAGTCGGCACCCGCAGCGATAATAGGGAATCTGCGAATGCAATGAAACAAACCTGAGATCAGGAGGCTATAGCATGGATTACTTCCTAACCGAAGAGCAGCAATTCATGAAAGAAGTCGCAAGGGAACTGGCCGAAAAGCGGTTCCGGCCCGTCAGCGCGTACTACGATGAGACGGGCGAGTTCCCCTGGCCTGAAGTCCAGGCGATGGCTGAGGCCGACCTCTTCCGCGTGTTCATCCCGGAGCAATACGGCGGGATGGACAACGGCACCCCTATCATGAATATGTGCGTAGTCACTGAGGAGCTGTCTAAAGTCGACGCCGGAATTGCTTTGGCATTTGCAGCGACAGGACTGGGGGCGTTTCC
>JARYME010000151.1 GCA_029907315.1 Armatimonadota bacterium
CTGCTGGCCCCAGAACCGGAACTTGCCTGCGGCATGCACGACTGTGCCACATTCGGACGCTGCCGCGCGGACCGCTTCTGCGTCTCGTATGTCTCCCCACGCCAACTCGACGCCCAGGTCCCGCAGGTACTGCCAAGCGCTGGAGGGCCGCACAAGAGCCCGCAGCCGATAGCCGCAATTAGCGAGATAGGGGCACAATGTGCGCCCCAAAAAGCCCGTTGATAAGCCTCTGTCATACGTGGACCTTTCACAAGAATCGACTCCGCAGGTACTCGATGAACTGGTCATACTGTGGCGGCTCGGCCAGGTCGCAAACAGAGCACTGGCTGCGGACATGGCCCGCGTCCAGGCGGTGGTGACTAGACCGCGGTTGTCTTATGTAGTCGATGTTCCGGCTTTTGGCAGCCCTGCTTTTGCGCTGGACGGCAAAGTTGTGGGCATCACTGTGCTGCGGCAGTCTCAGGCAGCAAGTAGGGACGAGATGTACTCGTTTTCCGACAGCTGGCTCACGATGATTCTACCGTGCTCTACGGTAGCCAAGGCTGCCCAGCAGGCGAAACAAGCAAAACCCGAAAAACCTTCAGAGGCAACTGTGGGTCAGCCAAATACTCAGCCTTCGCAGGCGAAACCGCCCGCGAAGGCTAAATAAACTGCACGGTGACGACCGTCCGGCAGTAGAAGGTTGTCGATCTCTATGATGTTCACGAGCGTGAACACGCGTTCCGAAGCAGCTCGCGAATCTTCGGTGCAGCGTTCTTGACGAGCACGTTTACTCCGTCGCGCCCTTTCTTTGCGGACGCATTAGTTCGCGGATCCAGGCCATGCACGCCCTCCGCCTTCTTATCCAGTTCACCTTCTTGCGGGAGACGAGTTAGGTCCACAAGCTCCGGTCTGAACCACATCATATACGAGGTCTCAAAGCAGGCGCCGTGTTCGCCCGGGAAGCCCTCGTCGGCGGTCGGCTCGTAGTCCGGAAACGCCCAAGCTACGCAGTCGGAGTGCTTAGCATTGAAATCGGCAACCACTTCTTTTATTGCTTCCTGGTGCATATGCCCGTAGTGTCCCATAAGGATGATAATCACTTTGAAGCCTTCGTCAGCGAGCTGTTCCAAGTATTCTTTCGCGAGCAGCTGCACGCACTCTTTACTGAATTCAAGGGTGCAGTCGAAACCAGCGTGGGGTTTCATGGTTTGAAAACCGCAGTAGACGTGTGGAAATACAACGCCTCCTGTTTCGGCGCACAGGGCCAAACACTGACCGTGTGCTTTTAGTGTGTCTAGACCAAGTGGGTTGTGTTTGCCGTGCCACTCGTGGGCACCCCAAGGAATATAAGCAATCGGAGCTGCTTCCTTGGCGCGCCTGTAGTCTTCCGGTTTCATTTCTTCGTATCGCATTTCGAACCTCCTATACCGAAGTGGTTTATCCGATAGCTTTGTTATTCGGAAAGTCGGGATAATCCTCAAGGAATTTGGCTTCATCCAACAGAAGTACATAAGCTGATCCCATTTTGTGGAAATCAAAAATGCCTGGAAGGTGTGGTTGAAACAATGAAGCTAAGCAGGTTTGAGGTTCTGTCTGAGGAAGACGTGAAGCAAATTCACGAGGCAACTCTTGATATACTTGCCGACTGCGGAGTCAAGGTTCTTAACAGACGGATGCTGGAGTTTCTGGCAGGCAAGGGTTTAAGCGTGGATTTGGAAAAACAAATCGTGCGGTTTAGCAAGGCTTCTATTGAGGATGCGCTGTCGAAAGTGCCGAAAACTTTCGACGTTTATGACCGCGAGGGCAAGTTCGTCTTCACGTTGGGCGATGGAACACCAAGGATAGCCGCTGGCCACAACGCGGTATTCTGGGTGGATTCGGAGACTGGTGAAACCAGACCGTCAAGGGTTTCCGACGTCGAGACGTTCGCTCGCATATGCGACAAATTGGAGAACATCGATGTTCTCGGCATCCCGGTTATGCCGCAGGACGTGCCCAATCCGCGCGCCACACTCATCCATGCGGTTAAAGCCTGCGTTGAAAACTCCACAAAACCCATCTACTTCTCGACAGACAAGCCTGATGTAAACCGCGCTTGCATCGAGCTGGTGCGCGCTGCATTCAAGGGCGATATGAGTTCGCAGGTCTACGGTATGAGCCAACTTTCTCCTACCAGTCCTTTGTTTTGGGAAGAGAGTGTTTGCGAGGCGTTGGAGGATACGGTAAAGATGGGCGTGCCGCTGGCGATCCTGCCGGAGCCGAATGCAGGCGTGTCTGCACCGTACACGCTCGCTGGTCTGCTCACCATGAACAATGCCGAATGCCTCTCAGGAATTGTTATCAGCCAGCTTATTCAACCTGGCGCTAAGGTTCTGTATGCAAATTCCTGGACAACTACCGATATGCGCACTGGCGCAGCGCTGGTGGGCTCGATTGAAACAAGTATTTGCAGGATAGCCGGTGCTCAGCTCGCGAAATTCTACCAGGTTCCGTGCCACACAACTGCTCCCAACTCAGACAACCACGCCCACGATGAGCAGAACTCGTGGGAGAAAACTTTCAGCCAATTGTGCTCAATCGCGGCGGGAAATGACCTTATTGTAAACTGCGGCATGTTTGCCACAGGCATGACTTGCAGTAACGAACAGCTCATCATGGACGACGAAATCACTGCCATGTGTCGGCGATTGGTGCAAGGAATTAGCGTAACACGAGACACCATTGCAGTCGACCTAATAAAACAAATCGGTCCTCAAGGGGAGGGTTATCTCACCGCCGAACACACTTTTACTCATCTTAGAAGTGGCGAGCATCTAATACCGAGACTGGCGGTGCGAGGACCTTATGCTTCATGGAAGTCGGCTGGCGCGAAGGATACTTATGAAATTGCAAAAGAGTGGGCACGAAAGCTGGGCGCTGACGTGACCACTCCTCTGGATTCGGATCGCAGAGCGAAGCTCGAGGAGATTCTGAATTCATTTAACAGCTAGCCCTGCGATGCTGCCGAACGATTAATCGAGCTAAGGTTCAGGTTCTCCGCGAAGCCGTGAGTATATGACGATGCGGTCGTACGTTCTGCCTACTCCGTCATATGGGCAGTGCAGGTAGCCGTTTGAGAGCCAGTACGCAGGCGGCTTGTCGGGCAGCTCCAGGAGGGCGGCACGCAAGTGCAGCAGCGCCAGCGGTAGAGGGTCATCGAACTTTGCATTAACGTGGTTCCTGCTCTGGACGAAGAACCCGTTCGTTACGCGAGACTCTAGGGCATTGTCCGCAATCTTCTGAGCCAGGTCCAAATAGACCTGTGACTTCGTTGCTTCATAGAGCTCAAGAAGTCCGAATATCAACAGCGGGTCGTCGGCGTTTGTCGACGTGTTCACTGCAGAGTCCTTGCCCGGTTCTTTTCCCAAGTCACCCAGGCCAAGACCCTTGCCGATCTTCCGAACCATGTCCCACATAAGCTTGTCCCTGCTCAACTTGTATGCGAGGGCGTAAGGGAAAAAGTATTGGCTGCCCGCAGGTCGTTTCTCAAGCCACCTGGCTTCAACGTAACCGTCGTGTTTTCTGTCCGCGGGTGTCAGCTTGGTCCCGTCGATTAACATCGCCCAGAAACTGTTGGTTTCTTCGTCGTAGCCGTACTTCGCACGAGCCGTAAGATCTTCAAGACCCCACTGCATAAACTTGCGGCCTTTCGGTCCCAAGGTCTCGCCCAGCCGGAGCAGGCACGCCGCGCAATACGTGTAGCGCGCGCCGTAGAGGTCTACTACCGTGGCTTCGGTAAATCGCCCACCGAACTCCGGGAACTGTTTCTCGACTCGTCGGCTTTCAGGGTCAGAAAAGTTCTCAGCTCCGAGTTTCGTCATCGGGTGCCTTGCATCCATATATCTCTGAGCCAGCCGTTCAGCCCACACGAGGGGCTTCGGGTCGCCTGAGAAATAACTAAGCATCGCGGCGGCGTATATCAAGTCTGTGCCCGACATCATAAAAGTCAGGCCTTTGCCTATAAAAGGAACTTTGCCGTCTTTGTAGGTGTGATCCCAGACACCCGTTGGGTCTACACCATAGGTGCCGTGTCGGTTGAAATCAAGGTTTTCCCAATTGAGTACATGAGCGGCCCACGCAGCTTCGATGAGTCTTTTGGTGGCTTCTGGGTCAATTCTCCACATAAACTCGTAGTAAGGGTAGTGATGTTTGAACTCGTGGACCTTATTTTCGCCGACCGTCTTGTCTCCCAGTGCGTCGTAACACCAGTGGCCGCCCCAGTAAAGCAAACCGCTCGGGTCGCACAGGTTTTCGAATGCGTATTTAGTTGCGGCTATTGCAGCATTTCGATACTTCGGGTCGCCGGTGGCGGAGGACAAGCCATCTAGCACTCGTATAAGCGTTTGCTGAGTTGCCAAATTACTCAGTATCCATTTTTCGCCGTTCTTTTTCCAAATCGGCGGCTGCAAAGTATCCACGTTGATCCCGTCTACAAACAGGGGCGTGCGTTTGGGACCGTAAACATCACGTCCGTGGTCGAGGACTTTGTCCGCGAAAGTCTTAACGGCGTTCAAGTACTGTTCTGCTTTCATTTCTCTTCGCCTCTCATCTGCTGCCGAGCAAGCCGATATCACTACAGCCGACCCGAGCAATACCAGCAGTGTGCGAAGTCTCATCTTTCAGATCACCTTCACCTCAGTGTAATGCTCAATTGTACTGGTTAACGGTTCGGAACCGGTTCATGCAGGATTTCGGCTTAATATTAGCGCTGCTTGTCTCGATTCGGTTACTCCCATATTGACGTGCGTGCCATTCGATTCAGAATGACTCGCCCAAGCCCGTGCCACCTTGCGTGCTTTTTTAGCAGCGCGGTTGCCCGGACTGTGTCGACAGCGTGAGCTGCCGCATTCTCTTCAGCGACTCCATCTGGTCACCGGCGGGCCAATACTCGAGTCCGAACAACCCCTTGTAACCTGTTTCATCAATGGCCCTAAGGATATTGGGATAATTGAGCTCGCCGATGTCCAGGTCGTGTCTTCCAGGTACACCTGCGGAGTGGAAGTGACCTATCACATCGATAAGTTCTCGGATTCGCTCTATTATGTTGCCGCCCATTATTTGCATATGGTAGATGTCGAAGAGGAGCTTTACTTTAGGGCTTCCCACCTGGCGAACGATGTCTGCACCTTCTTCGGCTGACCACAGGAAATATCCGTGGTGGTCTACTCGCGTGTTCAACGCCTCAAGGAACAGCTGGAAATCTTCTGCCTCGGCCACTTCGGCTGCCGCTTTCAGGGTGTCGATAACCGACCTCTTTTGAGCATAAAGCGAGACTCCGGGTAGGCAGTTGCCCGTACAAGTGATTGCCGCGTGACAGTTGATGTCTTTGCAGATCTTGATCGTCTCCTTGAGACGGGCGATGTATTTGGGGCGGTCGTCCGGATCGACTAACGATCCGCCGATGCTGGCATCGGGTGCATTGACCACAGCGTTGTTGATTAGTATCCCGTTTTCAGCGCAAAACTTTCCAAGGGCCGGTATGCCACGGTCCTCTCCTCCCATATCGTAAAACCAAAACTCGATGGCGTCAAAACCCGCATCTCGTACGCGCTTCGCTCGCTCCACCAATGGCAAATCTTCGAATACGGCTTCTATACATACGTCGACCCTAGGCATCTCTTACCTCCTCAAGCCTGTCGGTTTAACTGTAGTGATCCGATAATGCTTTACGCAGATCTTGTCTTGGACAATTCGTCGTTAATCGCCTGCAGGAACTCGAGGGCCTTGCGGCATTCGGTCTCGAAGTCGTTCCACCGGCACTCGACCGACATCCTCTCGTTGTAACCTACGGCCAGCAGTTTCTCGAAGATCAGACGGGAGCCAGCATCACCAGGGCCGGTGTGAACGGTAGCGACAGTAACATTGGGGTACAATTCGTGGAATCCAGGGGCCAAAACGTTTTGCCCCAGGGCCAACATGTTTACGTCGCCGG
>JARYME010000152.1 GCA_029907315.1 Armatimonadota bacterium
AGCGTCAAATGCTCGAGGTAGGCAGCAGTATTCGAATCATTCGCGAGCCTTATTTCGGGCTTTTAGGTACTGTTACAAAACTGCCCCCGGAGCCCGTTGAAATCGAGTCGGGGGCTGTTGTGAGAATCCTGGAAGCGGAACTCCTCGACGGAACCGTCGTTCGAGTTCCGCGTGCAAACGTCGAGATTATCGAGGGCTAACAGCTGCCGGTTCGGCTGCCTCTTCTTGAGCAGGCGACACGTCGTAGCTACTGACGTACTCGCTTTTCCACTTCGGATCCAACAGCTCTTTTATGCGTTTGCCATACTCTACCATCCTCTGATAGTAAACTGGGTCTTCGATTGCCGCTTTCGCTTCCGGAGTTATGGGTCTTGCTCCGGTCTCTTTGACGGCCTCGTAGAATCGATCGAAGTGATCGCGTATCGCGCACGGGCAGAGCCAGTTGTCGGTCTCCCGAGCAGGTTTTCCGTAGCCGTATTCCTCTTGCCACGCTCGGATCTTCTTGAAAAGCGGCAGCTCGAGAACCGTGTTCAAATCGCCGCCACGAGCGTAGATGTCGTTGATGTTATCTGCAGCATAGGGTATGAAGACGCAGGGCGTGACATCGCCATCCCAATTAATGTAAAAGTAACCGGTGCCTCGACCTGCGGCGATGCAGCCCAGACTTGCAGTGCCTGAGTTCCAGAAGTCAACCATGAACACCTGCTTCTCTCGTACATGCTTCCACATACGGTTGACCATCTCCGCGCGTGCTTCAGGCGGAACCACCAGATCAAGGCACTGGTCTCGGCCGATGGGCATATACTGGAATATCCAGCAGTATAGTGCGCCCTGATCGAAGAAATAGAAGTCTACGAACTCGTCGCTTGTGATGATGTGCCAGTTGTCCCGCGTGGCTGTGGCGGAGATTCCGAACGGCACGCCCACCTTCCTCAGCCGCTCCATCGCGGCCAAGACCTTTTCGTATACCCCTTCGCCGCGTCTGGCGTCGGTCTCCGGGCCGAATCCCTCGACTGAGAAGCACGGCGAGATATTGCCGACCTCAGCTAACCTTTCAGCGAGCTTGTCGTCAATCAGTGTTCCGTTGGTGTAAACCATAAAGATGTCTTGCTTATGTCGTGCCGCCAGCGATATTAGGTCATACCCGCTATCTTTCCACAGGAACGGCTCTCCGCCTGATATGACCGTAAAGTGCGAGCCCCACATTCGCCGCTTCTCGTTCAGGATCCGGTCGAATACTTCGAACTTGAGCTGATTGCCGTACAGCGCTGCATCGGCAGCATAACACCCCCGACACTTGAGATTGCACTTTCCAGTGGGGCTGATGGTGATGAAAGAAGGCGGCTCAAAACCGAGTTTCTTGGTCGCTTGCGCCAATTCCTCGTTCAGGAAAATGTCGCCAAGGAATGATTCGACAAGGGACCTCATGAACTGCTTGGAGACAATCCCGCGCTTCATAATGCGGTCGATGCCCCGCAAAAGGGCTATTGCGCAGTCCAATCGATCCAACTGAACTTGGCGCGGGCACGACTCGGGGCTGCATTCGTCCGCTTCCTTGCGCAGCGCTTTCTCGACCTGCGATAATACGAACCCGCGGACTCCGTCGTGCCACATCAGAGGTTCCAGCAGAGTGCTGACCGGCGGTTGCGTTAAAATGCGACGTAGGTTCATAGTCCCACCTGCCGTTTACCGGCCGTCAAGGGCCGGGTCTCTTCGAAACCACTGTTGCAAGCACAGTTTATAATTGCTTCACCGGAAAGTCAAGCAATTTCCTTCCTGGTGCCCTGCTTAATGGGCTTGAAGCTCATCGGATGTTCTTCCGCTGAAGACCGTATACCCGCATTCTCAGACGGCGAAACTACTTTCGTCGTCACATTATGACGGCTCCCGCAATAATCCGGGCGCCTGGGACACGCCGCACTGGAAAACGAACCCGCGAAATCCAGCGCTACGCCGACTGGGCATGCTTCTTCTTTTCTGCTTCAAAGCGTTCGTGCAGTCTGTCCAGGGCTTCTCGGGCTTTAGTGTAATTGGGGTCCAGTTCCAAAGCCATCCGGTACTGACGAACGGCTTCGTCTACTCTGTGGACCGATTCATAGACCAGCCCAAGATTGTAATAAGCCTTGGGAGACTCTTCCAAACGTACGCACTCTTCGAAGTGATGGATGGCATGCAACTTGTCGGGGACGGCGTTGTAAGCTGCTCCCAGATAACAGTGGATCTGGGCATCTTCGGGATCCAGTGCGAGCGCCTGCTGCAATTTTTCGATGGCCTCGTGGATCTTGCCGGCTTTGAGCAGACGAATACCTTCCTCTTTGGCTGAGGCAGCAGGGGACGATTCCATACAGCAAACCCTCCCTATTTTCCCCAATCTGCGTGGCCGACCAGATTCAGGCTATCAGACCTTTACCCTCTGAATACCCAAAAAACTTTGAAGTCGCTGGTCGGCCTCACACCTCTACTGTACTAATTCTCTTCTTCCAAGCTTATCCCTGCTTCTTTTAGCGTACTCGCCAGAACGGGCAGGTACGACACGATGGCTTTGTTGTCGTAAATACATATCCAGTTAGCGGGCGGGTACTGATTGCGCTGCAGGAATGGATACGTGCCAGGAGTATCGGGCGATTCCTTAGACAATACCCAACGAGCCAACCGCAGAATCCCGTCCAGAATCTCACGATCACCGCACCACTTGTAGGCTTGTGACGCATACCAGAAATGAAAAGCCACATAGTGCGTTCCGAAGTCGAACGTCGGCGAATTCACAGTCCACTTGGCGATTTTGCAGAAGGCATCTATGTACCGCGGATCCTTGGTTTCTTTGCACAACTGGACAAGCCCTCGTTCGATGTATCGCGTCGAATTCGAGTTTTCACAGAACTTGTCCAGGCCGAGTTCTTCGATACCTGCCAGAATCCAATCGCCAATTCGTTTCGCCTTATCAAGGAACCATTCATCGCCGGTTTCGATGTAGGCGTACATCAGCGAATCGGCAAAATTGGTCATCGCCGCCTCGCCGCACTTGCTTCGCCAGTCGCCGGTCCTGCCTTCTCTGCCGTCACCGTGCGGAGCCATCATGGCGCCGTCGTCAGCTACATAGTTCTCTCCCCAAAACCGTACAAGCCAAATTATCTTCTCGCGGTTGACCTTGTGTCCGAAAAGGTGGCTGCAGCGAATTATGCCTCCGATGCGTTGGTAGCGCGGATGGAACCACTCCTGATGATCCAGCAGGAACCTGCGCGTGTGCATATAGGGGCCCCATCCGTCCGTGCGTTTGCAAAACTGAATGTCCCAAGTATAGTAGTAGCTCATCTTGGCGGATTCATAGAACCGCCAGTCGCCGGTGCGGTAGAAGTGCAAAAGTGGACCTATCGCTGAGTTGCCCGAATTGGTTTCCTCTACCCCAAGGTCGTGATCTATATCACGTTCTCGCCACCACTCGCCGAACCAAAGCGTACCTTTCCATTGGGTATCGAGCAAGTATTCGGCTGCTCTATCGACCACGTCTCTCCACGGGCCGAAAGTAACCTCGCTTCCATCTTCCGGGAGCACTCCGACTTCCGAGTAGTATTTGGGCGACAGTATGAAAGGAATCGGATTCAGCTCTGCAACGAGCTGATCATCATCGTGGCCAACGAGTATTGACCCTTCGAAGCTCCGCGACATACCGTAAAAGAACTTGCGCCATATGTCCGGGTACTTGCCCCCGAATCCGCCATCCGGAGGCGGGTCGATGCCGCCCTGCGACAAACGCCCCTCGGACACCTCGATTCCCGCACCTTTGCCGAGCCAAGAGTAGAAGGGAAACGTCATAGACAACTTTCCGCCCGGCGTTTGTAGTGTTACCCATTCGGCGAATCGGTTTCGGTTGTCGCGCGGTTCACCCTCAGCTTCTGCGAGGTGCTTGTCGCATTCGCGCTCAGCCCCTTCCACTACGAGAGTAGCGTCGGGCAAGGGAAGCGAAAAGAGATATCTATCCAACCACATGTAGGAACAGTTGAACTTCATAAAGTTCGTAATCCACCATCGGAACCGCACGACGGGTGAGTCGGCGTATATGGTGAACTCGACATCAGCTTCGTAGCGCTGCTCGGGATCGATCGTGAACGCTTTGGGCGTCCACGCGCGATACCATCCCTTCAGCAGAATCTTTATCCGGCGATTCGTTTGTTCGAGAAGCTCGTAGCCTCTGGGCTCGTAATATATTGGGCGAAGATTGCCTACTGCGCTACGAGCGTCGGAGCGCAGCTCGAAACTAATGGGCCCTTCGAGCACGCTACCTCGAGGCGTAGCAAGCTTGATGTTCCCGGGATTCGTAAACTCTATAGTGAAGAATTGGTTCTTGACGGAAAATCCTTGCCCTGTCTCGGCAAACACCAAGTCGTTGGCGAGATCTGGTTTGAGTTGTGCCAGTTGAAGATGGAACGTTTTTTGGTTGCCTGCGTCCAAATTAACCGGCAGCGAGACCAGCACCCAACGAACTTTGCCGTGCTGGTCGGTGCCCTCGACATTGATGGCGGCGGGCACTAGGTTGCCTTGGTCGTCTACAATGACCAACCGGTGCACGTCGTCAGTCGAGAGAGGGTGAACAGGGATACCCTGTTCAATGATGTAGTTGCGGCGGTTAGCGCCACGATTTTCAATGACCTGAAGCTCCACTGGTTTCATACCTAGAAGCTAACAAAAAACCGTGGACAGGTCAAGGAATTACGAAACACCCCGCGCAAAAATCTCGTATAATATAGCGCGAAAACCCCTTGACGGGGCTTCGCTGGGTGCGCTAAAATAAAGCGCGGTTGAGGGATGAGCGGTGTAGAAAAAATCGCCGCAAAAATCCCGAAAAAATATGTTGACAGTGCCATTCGGCTGTGGTAATATATATTTTGCCCCTGGGGGCAGAAGCACCCCTGAGGGTGAAAGGGTGTTCCTTGAAAACTAGATAGTGTAAGCGTGCGGATGAGTTTCAACCAGGCATAGCTGCGAGAATAGCTCGCGGCGCAAACTCTTCGTAAGAAGACCACGGGCAAGTACTCTCGGAACTTAGCCGAGGGTGATGCCCGAGAGTTTTTCCTATGGAGAGTTTGATCCTGGCTCAGGACGAACGCTAGCGGCGTGCCTAAGAAATGCAAGTCGTGCGAGGTTACCGGGGCTTGCCCTGGTAGCCTAGCGGCGAACGGTCGCGTAACACGTAAGCAACCTGCCCCGAAGTGGGGGATAGCCCTCCGAAAGGGGGAGTAATACCGCATGTGGACACCACCTCGCATGAGGCGGTGTCTAAAGCTCGCAAGAGCGCTTCGGGATGGGCTTGCGGCCTATCAGCTAGTTGGTGAGGTAACGGCTCACCAAGGCGACGACGGGTAGCTGGCCTGAGAGGGTGGTCAGCCGGACTGGGACTGAGACACGGCCCAGACTCCTACGGGAGGCAGCAATTAGGAATCTTGCGCAATGGGCGAAAGCCTGACGCAGCGACGCCGCGTGACCGATGAAGTCCTTCGGGACGTAAAGGTCTTTTGCAGGGGAAGAAGGATGTGACGGTACCCTGCGAATAAGCCCCGGCTAACTACGTGCCAGCAGCCGCGGTAACACGTAGGGGGCGAGCGTTGTCCGGATTTACTGGGCGTAAAGGGCGCGTAGGCGGGTTCTCAAGTCGGGGGTGAAATCCCGAGGCTCAACCTCGGAACTGCCTCCGAAACTGGGAGCCTAGAGGTACGGAGAGGGAAGTGGAATTCCTGGTGTAGCGGTGAAATGCGTAGATATCAGGAGGAACACCAGTGGCGAAGGCGGCTTCCTGGCCGTATCCTGACGCTGAGGCGCGAAAGCTAGGGGAGCGAACGGGATTAGATACCCCGGTAGTCCTAGCCGTAAACGATGGACACTAGGTGTTAGTGGTATCGACCCCAC
>JARYME010000153.1 GCA_029907315.1 Armatimonadota bacterium
GCTCGACCATTGATGCGACAGCTTGACCGACCTTCCTTGGCTATTTCCCGAGTCAAAATCAGCAGATCATCTTCTGGGGCATAACCACGCTCTGAGGCCGCTTCTGCAGCTGAGGGCGCGTTCGAGAGATCAAAAACCGCCTGAACCAGACATTTTTCCGTACCGCTTCGCACTACGTCGGATGCTGCCCGCTCTCCCAGTACCGCCGCTACGGCGTCAACAATGATGGACTTCCCTGCTCCTGTTTCGCCTGTGAGCACAGTAAAACCTGGGTCCAACTCGAGCCGCAGTTCGTCAATTAGCGCAAAGTTGCGTATATACAGTTCGGTCAGCATGGTCGCTCGCCGCTAAAGCGCTCTCCCCACCGCAGTCGCTGCTGGAGTTTGTGGTAGAAGCTCAGCGGGTCCAACTGTATCAGCTTCGCTTGAATGCTAGCCTTAGTGATCTCCACAGTGTCTCCAGGCGCAAGCTGATGCGCAACCTGTCCGTCCAGCGTGAGAACCAGCTCCTGATCGTCCTCACCAGCTTCGCCCGTTATGTTGATGACTTCCGTGTCAGGTACTACAAGTGATCGCGCGTTCATAGTGTGGGGACATATAGGCGTTACCACAAAAACAGGCACGCTAGGGTGCACTACAGGTCCCCCGGCTGAAAGAGAATATGCTGTGCTTCCTGTAGGTGTGGAGACGATTATTCCGTCAGCACTGTACGTGACGATATACTTGCCGTTGACAAACATTCGTAGGCCGAGCATTCTGGCAACAGGTCCCTTTGACACGACTGCATCGTTTAGGCCCGTATACTCGCCTTTGCACTCGCCGTCTTTCGCTATTACACGCGCCATCAAAAGACTTCGATTGCTGATGATGTAATCGCCGTCGAAGATTCTCTCAAGGGCCTTTATAGTGTCCCTAGGGTGTATCTCGGTGATGAAACCGTACTGTCCGAAATTCACTCCCAACATCGGAGTGCCGCTGCGGGCAGCAAGCTGGCTCCAGCGAAGCACGGTGCCGTCACCGCCTAAGACAAGGAGTACATCTGCCGCCGCAACGTCGCTGTCCGCTGCGGCAAGCTCGTCCCTTCCTAATTTCCTGGCTGCTTCGTCCATAACGACAACACGCGCGCCGCGGCTTTCGATCCACTGCAGGACTTCCGCAGCCAATTCAAGAGCTTCTCGTTTTTTGGGGTTTGGGGCTAGGCCAACTGTTTGCATGAAGTCTCCAAACTTGTCCGTGCAAGATTCGCTGGTTGGCTTCGAGAAAAGAACTCGTCAATGCATGTGGTGCTTCATCAACCAGCTGACGGCTTCTTTGCTTTTTTGATTTCCTCGCAGCGCTCCAGATTGCGGCGCGCTTCGCTGTTGTTCGGGTCAGCCTTCAGCGCCTTCAGATATTGTTCTCGAGCTTCCTCGATCTTGTTCTGTCGTTCCAGTTCAACGCCCAAGTTGTTGTAGGCTGACGCCATCTTGGGGTTGAGCTCTATTGCCTTCTTGTAGCATTCAATGGCTTGGCCATGTCGACCCAGACGTGACAGCGCTACACCCATTCCGAATCTGGCCTCAGCCGACTTCGGATCTGTCTCGACGGCCTTTTGATAATGTTTCAGTGCATCTTCGTTTTTGTTCAGGACCAACAATACACTTGCCAGGTTAAGCCGTGCTGCAACGTTCTTTGGGGACAGCGATAACACCTTTTCCCACGCCGATACGGCTTCGGGACTATTGCCCTGAATAGTGGCTAGACTAACCCACGCCGTCAGCAGATTCGGGTTCTTCTCTGTGGCAAGTTTCAGTGTGGTCAGGGCTTCTTCTGTTCGTCCGCACTTGAACTGGGCCCATCCCAAATGTGCTAGTGCTTCGGCATCGTCAGGAGTACTGCGTAGGACCTTAGAGAATGCCTCCACTGCCTTGGAGAACTGAGCCGAATTCAAGTAAGCCACGCCTAAGTTATATTGAGACACCACGTCATCCGGTTTCACGCGCAGAACGACTTCATAAGCAGCTGCGGCCTTGTCATAATCGCCTATCTCTGCGCTTGCTTGGGCTAGTCCCAAATGCGCTCTGTAGTTACTAGGATCGAGCGCTATGGCTTTGACAAAAGCATCTCTGGCAGACCTGTTATCGCCTTTGGACTTGAGAGCCCATCCCAGGTTGGTAAGTATTTCAACGTTCTTAGGAGCAATGGCCACAGCTTTGCGAAATTCGGAAATCGCTTCGTTTAGGCGGCCGGCTTCCTGCAGCGCGAGCCCCAAGTTGTTTCGTATTTGCGGATCGCGCGGTGAAGCTGAGACGGCCTTTCGGTAGACCTCGATTGCCTTGTCGTAATTCTTCAGACGAACCAGTGTTGTGCCCAGGTTATCCAAACACTCTGCCCAGTTGGGACGCATTTTTAGAGCTTTTTCGAACTCCGAGGCTGCGCTCTTGTAATCGCCAAGACCAAAGTATGCTGTTCCAAGGTTGCATCTGATCTCGGGTCCGTCGGCCTTCAAATTGAGAGCTTCTTTGAGCGCGGCCAATGCTCCAGAATAGTCGTTTTTCTTCAGGAGCAAAAAGCCCAACCACTCTCTCACGTTTGCGTCGCGACTGTCGGAAACGGCTAGTGTTTTGAGCTCTGCTATTGCCTCATCCAGTTTCCCGCTTTTGTACAGATTGATGGCGGATTTCAGGTCAGCGGTTGCCCCAGTTGACCAAACAAGCATTATGGTCAGTGCAAGGACGGGAAAACAAAATGAACGTCGGGAACACGTCTCCGTGGCCATTGTGCGTGGTCCTCCTGCGCTGTTCAGGTGGGCTCGGTACGGTTTATTATAACAACTCATAAACTGACGAAACAATGTGGGACGAAAGGGAATATGCTTTGCAGATGGGGTTACCTGTTTAGGCATGCGAGCACAAATCATTACCATAGCATAGTTCTTATTCTATTACCCGTTGGGATCTTATCGCAGGTATTCAAAGGCCGCGTGTTGTCGAATTGGACACAAGCCTTCCAAAAATGGTAGAATATCCGCCGGTTATGTCCGAAATCAGAAGCATACTAGCAACCGACTGCGGAAGCACAACTACAAAAGCCATTCTCATTGAGAAGCAAGGCGACGAGTATCGACTCGTTGTAAGGGGCGAGGCGCCCACGACTGTAGAGGCGCCGTTCGACGACGTCACCGTCGGAGTCGTGAATGCTGTCCGAGAAGTAGAGGAACTTGCGGGCAAGCAAATACTTGATCACGACGGCAAGATAATGACTCCGCTTAGGGCCGATGGATCCGGCGTCGACATCTACCTATCCACATCCAGTGCTGGCGGCGGATTACAGATGACTGTTGCCGGCGTCGTCAAGACGATGAGTGCAGAGTCGGCTGAGCGTGCCGCGCTCGGGGCGGGTGCCATCATAATCGATGTTATCGCCGTCGATGACGGCCGCAAGGATTTCGAGAAAGTCAAGCGGATTCGCGAGCTCAGACCAGATATGATACTGATCTCCGGCGGCACCGATGGCGGCACTGTCAAGCACCTCGTCGAAATTGCAGAAATGATTGTTTCGGCAGATCCGAAGCCGCGTTTGGGCGGTAATATGCCCCTGCCCGTAATATATGCAGGCAACAAGGACGCTCGAGAGGCTGTCAAGGAAATCCTGGGTAACCGCGTAGATCTTCGAATCGTAGACAACCTGCGTCCTAGTCTAGACCGCGAGAACCTGGACCCTGCCCGCGAAGCTATTCACGAATTGTTCCTTCAGCACGTTATGCAGCAGGCGCCGGGCTACAGCAAACTCAGTTCTTGGGTCAGCGCGGGGATAATGTCTACGCCCAACGCGGTCGGTAAGATGGTGCAAACCGTTGCTCAAGAGAAAGGCATAAACGTGCTTGCTGTCGATATCGGAGGTGCAACTACCGACGTCTTCTCCGTATTCAACGGTGTCTACAACAGGACAGTAAGCGCTAACTTGGGCATGAGCTATTCTATTTGCAACGTTCTCGCCGAAGCTGGTACCGCCAACATCCGACGATGGACACCGTTTGAGGTCGACGAGGCAAGTGTTCGCAACAGCCTTCGCAATAAGATGGTTCGCCCTACTACTATCCCTCAGACGCTGCGAGACTTACGCATAGAGCAAGCGGTTGCGCGTGAAGCCTTGCGCTTGGCGTTTGAGCATCATAAAACGCTTGCCAGATCGCTCAAAGGCGTGCAAACAGTGAGAACCATCGGCGAGATCCTCGACCAAAAGGAAACTGGTGAGACTCTGGTCGACATGATGGCGCTCGATATGATCGTTGGTAGCGGGGGCGTGCTCAGCCACGCGCCAAGACGAGCTGAAGCCGCCTATATGATGCTCGATGCGTATCAGCCGGAGGGTGTGACGCTGTTGGCAGTGGACTCCATATTCATGATGCCTCAGCTAGGAGTGCTCTCGACGGTGCACCCACAGGCAGCATCACAGGTCTTTGAGCGCGATTGCTTGATCAAACTGGGCAGTACGATAGCACCGGTCGGGAGAATGAAGCCCGGTGAACCGGCTTGCACAGTCACAATCGACGGCGAGAGTCACACGGTGAAGTTCGGCGAAATTAAAATCGTCCCACTTCCGGATGGTTCAGTTCGAGAAGCCGTAATTAGGCCGTCAGGCAAATTGGATGCAGGAGCAGGCAGAGGGCGTGAGTTCAGAGCGCAGGTTGAGGGCGGCGTCGTGGGAGTCATCATAGACTGCCGCGGTCGACCACTAGCATTGCCGGAGGACAATCAGGCGCGAATCGAAAAACTTCGCGAGTGGTACACAGCTTTGGGATTGGCGCCGGAGTAAGTCATGGGAACAGCCTATACGCCGGGACTAACCGTAAGCCCGGGAACAACGATCAGGAAGACTCGACGGCTTCCCCTCAAAGGGCAGGTGGTTGTGAATCAGGGGGACCGCGTGACGTCGGATACAGTGGTTGCGCGCACTGAGATCCCCGGAGTCATTCAGACTGTTAGAGTCGCAGAGATTCTTGGCCTGGAACCGCCTGAGGCCGTAAATGCACTGAAGGTTGCCCAGGGCGACAAAGTTGAAAGCGGTCAGGTGTTGGCGGAAACCCGAACATTCTTCGGGCTTTTCAAAACGGAGTGCAAGAGCCCGGTGGCCGGCACAGTGGAGTTAATATCGAGCACCACGGGTCATGTGGGTATCCGATTACCGTCGACACCAGTGGAGGTAACCGCATATATCGATGGCACCGTTGCTGAAATTATTCCCGAGGAGGGCGTCGTCATAGAAACCTATGGCGCGTTGGTACAAGGGATTTTCGGCGTTGGTGGTGAGCGTACGGGTAGGCTTGTCGTTTTCGGCGATTCTCCGGATTCGGAAATCACGGAGGACATGATTGCCCCCGACCATGCGGGTGCTGTGATTGTCGGCGGAGCGGGCATTACGCTAGGTGCTCTGAAAAAGGCAGCTGAGACAGGCGTACAAGGGGTGGTGGTCGGAGCAATTACCGATACTGACCTCGTCGCATACCTGGGGCACGATATCGGCGTCGCCATCACGGGACAAGAGGATATCCCGACAACTCTGATCCTGACCGAGGGTTTCGGGTCTATAAAGATGGCTCGACGCACCTTCGACCTTTTGAAGTCGCTTGAGGGGCGCAAAGTATCGATCAACGGTGCCACTCAGATACGCGCAGGGGTCATTCGTCCGGAGGTAATTGCCCCGCTGGATACAAAACCCGAAACGGCGCAGATGCATTTAAAGCGTCAAATGCTCGAG
>JARYME010000154.1 GCA_029907315.1 Armatimonadota bacterium
GACGCTATCCGGGGAGGCCCCCTTCTGCGGGCCGAACACTGCGGCAGCGCCCATCGGTCCGTAAAGCGGGTTTGTTACGTCGCACGCGACCACAACCCTCACTTTATCCGTGGGAAAGGCAAATCCCGAGAGATCTACAGACTCCAGGTCCATCAGGAATCCGCCTCCGTCCGGCAGTTCATTGCCATTCTTGTCGAGAAAACGCACTCCTAAAGCGCGCATCGCACCGCAGCCCGCATCGTTTGTGGCACTTCCGCCGATACCGACTATTATTTCCTCGACGCCCTCGTTTGCGGCCGCATTCAGGAGCTCGCCGGTTCCGTACGTTGAGGTGATCAACGGATTCCGCTCAGACTCCGAAAGCAGAGTAAGCCCCGAAGCTGCAGCCATTTCCACCACAGCAGTCTTGCCATCTCCAAGCAGGCCATAAAAGGATTCTATCTTGCGGCCCAGCGGATCGTGCACTTTCACTCGGCGAATGAGACCGCCAGTGGCGCGAACCATAGCGTCCACAGTCCCTTCGCCGCCGTCGGCAAGCGGTATACTGGTGATGCGGAAGTTGTTTTCTCCTGCACCTATTCGGATCCCGCGAACTATTGCATCGGCAGCTTCAACGGACGTCAGACTGCCTTTGAATGAGTCCGGACATACTACGACACGAATCGTCATTCCCTCTATTGCAAATGCTCCTTTCACAATGAGGGTACCACTGCGGCCAGTTCGCGTCAATACTCAACGAGCGTGGGCTCTTCTCGGGCTCGACCCAGCAGAGTCGACGGGATCTGCGTTGCTCAACTTGACAGGTTCTCATGTTTTACCGAACACTGCCACGGGGTCGACGTCTTGTTCGTTGAATGTTTGCATTTGGGGAAAGCAAAGTGATAACCTAATACGCGGCGCCATACGGCGCGAGTAGAACGGTGCGCAGCAAATGGAGAGGCCGACTATGAAGAAGAAAGCACTAATTGTCTGGGGCGGTTGGGATGGTCACGAGCCTAAACAAACCGCTGAGATAGCAGCTTCGCTGCTAGAGGCGGAAGGATTTGACGTAGAGCTTTCCGACACGCTCGATTCGTTCGCCGACGAGGAGAAAACGAAGTCCATGGATTTGCTCATTCCGGTGTGGACAATGGGCGAGATAACCGGCGAACAGAGCAGAGGACTGCTTAATGCGGTTAGAAGCGGCGTAGGGTTTGCCGGTTGGCACGGCGGTGCCGGAGATGCGTTCCGCACCAACACGGAGTATCAGTTTATGGTGGGCGGCCAGTGGGTTGCACACCCGGGCGGTATCGTAGAATATGAGGTGAACATAATCGACCACGAGGATCCCATCACGGCTGGCCTTTCGGATTTTCGTATGAAATCTGAGCAGTACTACATGCACGTAGATCCTTCGAACAAGGTTTTGGCGACCACAACGTTTTCCGGGATCGATGCGCCTTGGATCAAGGGTTGTGTTATGCCTGTTGTGTGGAAGCGAATGTACGGCGAAGGCCGCGTGTTCTATATGTCGTTGGGCCACACAGCAAAGGATTTCGACGTTCCAGAATGCAGGGAAATCCTGCGCCGAGGAATGCTGTGGGCTGCTAGGTAGCCGTCTTACAATTGGATTGCATAGTTACTGGCATCTTCTGGCAAGGAATGGAGGTCAATTATGAAGCCGGTCAAGGTTGGTGTCGTTGGCTGCGGAAACATAAGCGGTATATACTTCAAAGCTGGTCAGGTTTTCGAGATTCTGGACATAGTGGCTTGTGCGGATCTGATAATGGATCGAGCCAAGGCAAAAGCAGAAGAATTCGGCTGCAGGGCGGTTACGGTCGATGAACTTATGAAGGATCCGGAGATAGAAATCGTGCTCAACCTCACAATCCCCGCGGCCCACGCGGAGATTGCTCTGAAGGCTATTGAAGCCGGAAAGTCGGTGCACAACGAGAAGCCGCTCGCAATCAGCCGTGAGGAAGGCAAAAAGATATTGGAGGCTGCGAAGGCGAAAGGCGTGCGCGTCGGGTGTGCGCCGGATACGTTTATGGGTGCTGGTATCCAAACGTGCATCAAGCTCATCGACGACGGCTGGATAGGTGAGCCGATTGCCGCAACGGCATTTATGCTGTGTCATGGCCATGAGAGCTGGCACCCGGATCCGGAATTCTACTATAAGCCGGGCGGCGGGCCCGTGTTCGATATGGGTCCTTACTACATAACAGCGCTAGTTGCAATGATGGGTCCCGCAAAGCGAGTTGCCAGTTCTGCCAGGATTACATTTCCGGAACGCACCATCACGAGCCAACCCAAGTACGGCACGAAGATTAAAGTGGATGTTCCCACACACGTTGCGGGAGTTGTGGACTTCGCGAACGGCGCCATCGCAACCATCATCCAAAGTTTTGATGTTTGGGGTCACAACCTGCCGCGAATAGAAGTATACGGTACTGAGGGATCAATGAGCGTGCCGGATCCCAACGGTTTCGGTGGGCCTGTACGGATCAAACGCCCGAACGGCGAGTGGACAGAAATGCCGCTGTCGCACATTTACCACGAGAACAGCCGCGGGATAGGTGTAGCGGATATGGCTTACGGATTGAGAACTGGCAGGAAGCATCGCACAAACGGCGAGTTGGCTTTTCACGTGCTCGACATAATGTGTGCTCTGCACGAATCGTCCGATCAGGGCAAACACATTACGCTGGAAAGCACTTGCGAACGCCCTAAACCGCTACCTATGGGGCTTCGATACGGCCTGCTAGACGAGTGAAACGCGCAAGCGGCGGCAGGCAGGGTCATACGAGGCTATTCGCTGGGCAGAAGCCGCCAGGAGATGCGTTCGTAAGTACCGGTTGTGGGGTAATACGGCGGCGGGTTAACGGCCATACGTGGATCGTAGGAGTAGGCTTTGGCGTATCCCGTTAGAGTCGCGCCGGTATTCGGATCAAATGTGCCGACAGGTCCTCTCGCTTTCTGAATTATTCCCCCCAGCACGCGTAGAGTGCCTGTCGGCTTCTTCGTACTGTAGTTCTCCACATAGAAGCTTCCGCCGCTGGTGTTTGAGCCGCCAGCGAGACATACTGCGTCAATTTCCAGGTTGCTTGGCGCGGTTGATGCAATTATTATATCCTTGCTTACCAGCCCGAGCGTGCCGGCTGCCAGGTTAACCGGATCGGAGCTATCGCGAGTTTTGTCCGGTTTGGTGTTATAGATGAGGTTGTTTGTGATCTTTATGTATTTCCCAGCGTTTACGTCGTTCGCGATAGTCAGAGCATTGCGCACAGCGATTTCGTTGCCGACTACGCGATTGTCAGCCACAATTCCGCTTAGGGAAGTTATGTTGCCGGTGCAGTAAATCACCCCAGTTCCAAGTGACGGAGCCTCTGTAGGACTGCCAGGTCCTACTGGTCCTGAGACGCGGCATGTCTGAGTTGTCTTGTCTAGAGTTACAGATGTAACGTTGGATCCCTGAGTTATACGAACCACTTGGTTGCCGTTTGCATCCAAGGTGAGTTGTATAGCTGCGTCTCCGTGGATGTAGATGCCCCCTCCGAATCCTGCCCGCAGATATACTCCGTTGGTTGACGGGAATCCGGAAGATGACCCCCAAGCAGCATTTCGCTGCGTGTCCGTTGAAGGCGGCATCGGAATAGGTGGGACTCCGAGGCGGAATCCTTTACTTCCATCGCGGAAAATCCGCATGAATGTCGCTTCGTCTCTGGGTCTGCTTGGTGTGTAGTTTATGGTCGTCCCGGAGGCTGTCAACATGTCGAGGAATATGGGAGCGGTGGAGCCGTTGTAGTTGATGTTGAAGTTGGAGCCGTTTCTGTTGTTTGAGTGCACCGGTCCGTCGACTGTCTCACCGGCTTTCCACCAGATAGCCCCACCGCTGACGCTCGAGGTTTCGCTGTCGGTAAAATATGCGTATCTGCCGAATGTGGCTTGCTTCACCACAATCTCGATGGTCTTGCTTATCCCATGGGCTGTGCCTACTGAAACGATTCTAAACGTTTTCAGGTATGCATTTGGATTCTCAGGGTGCGGATATATGGTAACTCGGTATTCGCCATCGCCCATATGAACTGAGCCGCCGAACGGGTTCACTTCTTCGGTCGGAGGTGTTGGTTGGTTCTTCAACCAGTATGCGGCGCGCTCTGCGCCCGACTCTGCAATGTTGAACGCGACCGCGCTTGCCGATTGTGTTTTGGTCAGGTGTAGTGCATTCGCAGTTATGAGCAGCACGCCCATCGTTGCAGTCGCGACAAGGAATAGGCTTATGACTGCAACAACCAAGACCGTCCCAGAACGTTTTCTGCTGGTGTGCCCAATCATATCAGTAGTTTCTCAGGTAGACTACGCGCTGAGTTAGCCGGGTTTCTTTTGGTCCTGAAACAGCCTCGTTGCGGGCAGTGATCGTTATCTTGACTGAACGTGAGGTATCCTGCTCGAACTCCAGTGCCACAATGCCCTTTTTGATGGGCTTTCGATTGCCGTTGTTCTTGCCTCGCCATAGCCAATCGCCAGAGTGGCCGGGTACGCCTGTCGAGTCCGACAAATAGTAATCGATTTGATTTGCCATATCAGGCTCGTGGCGGTCGTAGTAGCCTTCATCTGTCACCTTTGGAAAAACAACCCGCAGCCGGGTTCCATTTGCCAGTATGTTCACATTCTTTGCTTCTCTTACATCGTTGACAATCGCCTGCATTGCCAAAACAGCGTCGGTATCGGTGAACGATTCTGTGCTTGCTCCCTCAAAGCACGTGAACGAGGCAACAATCAGCGCCAATGCTCCGGCGCCTATGAACCCCATTATTCCCAGTACAAGCATCGCTTCAATGAGCGTATATCCTGTTCGTCCCTTGAGCATCAAGGAGATTACTCCACGTTGGTGATGACTGCGGAGAGGCTGACGGTACTGCGCTTGTCAGTACTGGTGCCGCTTCTCCAACTAATAGTGGCGGTTGCAGTTATCTCGCCACTACCGTACTGTACGCTTAAGCGGGTTACTGGGTCCGGAAGGTATTCCTCAACACTGTCGACTTCCGTGAACGAAAACGGAGAGTAAGAGGGACTCTCATCGATTACCTGCGCGTCGGAAAGCTCGGTGTAGTTAATTCGGCCGTAGCCGATAGCACGCAGCTGATCGATTTTGTGCTGGCACAAGCTAATCGCTTGCGAATACTGACCGTTTAATTTGGCGGTTCGATGCGCCAAGGGCACTGATGCCGAGAAGATCAGGGTGAGAACAACGAAAACGCCCAGGGACAGCAAGACTTCGACAAGCGTGAAGCCTTTTCGGGAAGAGTGTAAGCCTTTGACCGGTCCATAGAGACGGCACATAGTTTGCCACTATGTGTTCCTTTCCACATTGTGAGGCGGCTGAGACCCGAATAGACTACTAGAATTATCGGGGTTGGATATATGTTTCTACAGATTTACTGAAAACAAAGAATCGCTTAAACCTACATTTACCTTAATGTTCTTGTACGAAGCCGTGCCTAAAGAGCGGCCTTTCGCATCGAAGAGTTTGGACTTTGTTGCAATCGGTAGGCCAGGGCTGAGTTTGTCATACTCCAAGTACA
>JARYME010000155.1 GCA_029907315.1 Armatimonadota bacterium
TCGACAAAATAGCGCAGTTCCTAAGTGAGAGCGACAGGCGTTCCCTGCGTGCTTTGGTCAGCGACCTGCAGATAAACTTTGTCAAGCAGAGTAGCTAGCCTAATGTGGGAGCAGTACGGCTATTAGGCGTATGTAAGCGAGGCACGACATTATCGACACTCACGCAGGTGAGCACGACTAACGGTTTGTTAATGTGTGCTGACGTGCTAGGCTCAGCGCACGAATATATGCTTCCGGTGCTTTGCAGGGATTCCACCAGCGCAGCTCTTCGGAATAAACCCATACATACTCGTCTGTGACCTGCAGAGCCGCGGCGAGGGCTTCTTGGAATGCCTCCGGAGAGAAATAGTTCTTTGTGAGGTCCTCGTAGCTCCAGCCGTGGTTTCTCCAGTCATAGTCTATCCACAGTCCGAAACCGCATCGCACATGCTGAGCGAACTTTTTCGGATTGTCGTAAAATGCGGATGCTTCCTCAAGCATTGCTTTGCGGGCTCGGACAAATTTCTTCAGCTCCTTGTAGCCATAGGATGATTCCCAGCCGTCAATGATCACTGTGCCGGGTGAAGCGACGTCCAACATCCCCTGGAAGAAGTATCGCAGCAAGCCGAAACCGCTGTCCTCAGGTTTGATTTCGGCCCAGTTGACTGTTCCAGTGGACGGTCCGAATAAACAGAGCAGTGTGATATCTGGGTACTCCGCATTAATCGCCGCCATGAACTCTCGTCCGCGCAGGCGCACCTGACAGGCATATTGGTTAAATGTGTGGGCTTTTTTGAGCTCCTGATCGAATGCGTTGTACTGCCATATGGGCTTACCATAAGCCTCAGGATCGAACATTATTCCTTTACAGCCCGCCAACCTAGCAGCGCGAGCAAGCAATGCGCAGTTGTGAGCAATGTTCGACCACTCGGGGTCAAACCAATCGACATCGCCGGGGTACACGGTCAGCTGCACGAAGTTGTCTCTAAAACGCCGGAACTTCGTTGCCTTGAGGTCATCGATGTTAGGCTTCATGTGCTCAAAGTCGAATCGTTCTCTGCTGAATGCTCTCCAGCCGAATTCCCTGCCTGGAAAACCTCGAGGATTCATCTTGAAGACTACGCCATCAAAAGGGATCTTTTCCATTTCCCGTATGTGTTCGCGCAGATAAGAGGTGTCCGGCACGTCCCATCCGTACTCGATAATCTTCTTTCGGGCAGCGAAGCATGGAGCACTTGTCGTCGCTAGGAGCAAAATCGCTGCAAGCCAGACTCTTAACATACGAGTGCCTCCGACTGGTGCAAACTTATCTGCATGTTATTTCTACTTACCGGGCCAGTGTTCGGACGGCGTTCGCGCTGATTCCATAATTTGCTCTGCCTTGCGAACCAAATCAGGTCGGTTTTCCGCAAGGTCACGCGTTTCGCCAATATCTGATTTGAGGTCGTAGATCTCAATAGGCTTATCCTTGTCCAACCGAACGGCCTTCCAGTCGCCGAATCGCACAGCCTGGCTGAAACCGCGCTCGTGAAACTCCCAGTACAGGTACTCGTGGTTCTTTTGTTTTGCACCGAGTATTGCTGGAAGCATCGAAATGCCGTCTATACCGGTTGGCGGCTTTGTGCCAGCAATCTCGGCTGCTGTGGGCAGGAAGTCCCAGAACGCCCATACCTGATCACTCACGCGTCCCGCTTTAACGGTTCCAGGCCAGCGTACAATCATCGGGACGCGTATGCCGCCTTCGTATAAGTCGCGCTTTATGCCGCGCAGTGGTCCATTGGAGTCGAAGAAGTTCGGGTCGCCACCTCCTTCTCTGTGTGGACCGTTGTCGCTCGAAAAGAATACCACGGTGTCGTTATCGATACCGAGTTCCCACAGCAGATTCATCAGGCGCCCGATATCGCGGTCCATGCGGGTGATCATGGCGGCGTGGTTCTTTTGCGGTTGGGGCCACGGTTCGTTGGAGTATGGGTAGTCGCTGGGAACCTGCATCCCCTCGTTTCCCATTTCATTGTTTGCGTGTGGGATAGTGTAGGCGAGATAAAGGAAGAAGGGCCTATCTGCGTTTGCACGAATCCACTCGAGTGCTTCCTTAGTGAACAGATCGTGGGAGTAGGTACCGGGAGGTATGCGCACTAGTTCCTCGTTCCGCCACAGATGGTCTGTGTAATAGTCGTGCGCGTGTTTTTGGTTCAGGTAGCCGAAAAAGTAATCGAAGCCCTTCTTATTAGGGGTTCCAGTGGTGCCGGGTTCGCCGAGTCCCCATTTGCCGATCAAAGCCGTGGTGTACCCAGCATCGTGCAGAATCTGCGCAACTGTTATATCATCGGTTCTCAGCGGAACAAGAGCGTTGCCGCGTATAGTGCAGTGGCCAGTATGCTGACCAACCATCAAAGCACATCTCGAAGGCGCGCAAACAGTGCTTCCAGCATAACACTGCGTAAACCGCACACCTTCGCGAGCCATTCGGTCTAGGTAGGGTGTTTTAATCATCCGCTGGCCGTAGCAGCCCAGGTCGCCATAGCCCAGATCGTCGGCCAGAATGAATATTATGTTGGGTTTTCGAGGCTTTGGAGAATTGGAGGTGTTTGATAAACCCAAAACGGCTGAGGATACTGCTGCTGAGGCACAACTCATCAGGAAATGACGTCGACTCATTAGCGGCACACTCGATCACCTCTGTAATTTTCGAACTGCATCAAATTTCTGGTATCAAGCAGAGAAACTCCTGCTTCTGATTCCTGTTTTTACCAGTTTCGGCCGCGTATGCAACTATTCCGTGTCCGTGTAAGCGCCTATGCGCTAGATCTCCACACGACTTAATTGGTCAAGTACGAACTGCCGGACTTCTTTGTCGGTTTTCAAGTCCGCGATCACGGTGCCGTCTTGTACAGCCGGTTTCAAGAGCTCGCACCTGTCAGCGCCGCATTCGCATCGTATAAGGTCGCGGGGATAGTTAAACGGGACCACAACGCTTCTGAAACACTGGTTACAGCGCAGAACCTGTTTGCGCCCGGATTTCTTCCCGCGCTTGGCAATGGGCTTTCCTTCCACCTCGACTATATCCAGCGCGAAATCTATCGTTCGTGCACTCGATATTGCAGTCCCGACTCCGTAGCCATCGGCAAATTCGTTCAGCCGGAGTATTTCGTACTCATCCAGGCCGCCGCTTACCATGATCTTCACGTGATCGTAGCCCCTCAGGTTTAGCTCCCAGCGCACCTCTTCCAGAATCTTTGCCATGTCGCCTCGCCGAGAACCAGGAGTGTCAAGCCGTATGCCTGATAGTTTCTTGCCGACAGCTTCGGCTGCGCGAACAGCTTCTGCTTTCTCGTCTGAAAAAGTATCAACCAGGGCTATTCGGGGGACTCCAGGGTCTATTATCGCATCGAATTGCTTAATAGCTTCGGCTACGTCGCCGAGCACTATTACCAGTGCATGGGGCATCGTGCCGGAAGGCCGTATGCCCAACAGTTCTGCGGAAAGCACCACCGATACACCGTCGCACCCGCCTATGTAAGCGGCGCGATCGATAATGGGAGCAAGGGCAGGGTGCATACGCCGCGCACCGAAACTTGCTAGGAACCGACTCCCTGCTGCTTTCCGGCACCTGGCTGCCTTCGTTGCGACGCCGCTTTGCTGACACAGGTATCCGAGGAGTGCGGTTTCGAGCGTACAGAACTCAAGGTAGTCGCCGGTTATCTGCATTATTGGCTGGTCCGGTCGGAACACTGTGCCTTCGGGAAGTGCTTCTACGTTTACCTTCCGGCCTTCAAGAAGACGCAGGGCGTCGTGAATCCCGCATACTACGGCCCATGGAATGCTTTCGGGCAGAGAGGTGGCTTTAACTTCTGCTGTAACAACTCTGTGTATTCCCAACGCAGTTAGAATCTCGGCTGTGCGTTGGAAGTAAACGTCCGTCGTTTTCCCGGACGCAATCTCTTGTTCCGTAGCCGTGCGCACCGAAACACCTCCTCCTGGAACTACAGTATCAATATTGCGCCTGTGTCAGTTCAGTCCGGCTGCGGTCCCTAGTATTTTAAGTCTAGTTGTGTCCCAAATATTGGTGCAGAGGATTATCCCGAGAATAGCTGCGCGCCTACTTTGGCGCCCAGTTTGAGCACTTTTACGTAGTCGACTCGGCCTTCAATCTTGAGCACTTGTGCTCTTCTTATCGTTTTACCATCCTGCTTAGTGTTGGAAACTCGAAACCCGTACAACTTTTCGGTGCCGGCTTGAGCAAACAATGCTGTGACCCTAGTCTCGTCAGATAGCCAAACAACGCGCGACCATTGCCCCGCAGGCAGCTTGTTTGCATAAAAGTCTGCCACTTGCCGGACGCTTACGGAGGCTTTCGGGATTTCCACCTGTAAATACTCGATCCTCTTGACGTCTCTTACTACGTCCGCAATATCGGCGGGTGAGACGACTTGTGCCAAGGGACCCAGGTTCTCGGCCATTGATGGCATCATCGCCTCGACGGCAGCTATCAGCTCCTCCGCCGTCATATTGACTTCCATCGTAGTAGATCCTCCGGGATAAACCGGAATGTCTATCGGCGGTTTTTCATCCTGAGCACAGCTTTGGGCGGCAGCCAAAGCCAGCGCTGTCAATACAATCAGCAGCCTTTTCATAGTTTGCCTCCCGGGCAGTAGTTTTGCACCAAGCAATATGTTACGCTGATTCAGCGAGAGGCGCAATGTTCGGTTCATCGTTTAGGATCCGATGTGTGTAGCTGACCATCGATGCTTGACTAACTACCTGCAGTATATATGGATGCCCAGTGTGTCTGAGGAGGCTGGACGTTTGGTGGTTTGTTTCGAGAGAGGTTTGCTGTTTCTTGGCAAACTGACCGGCGCCTCGCTGCTGACGGCGATGGCGAAGAATGTATCAACTCCTGCGTCTGTCCGAAGCGATCAAAACCAAAATTGAAGCTGCCGTTACAATAAGCTGCGACCACCTGTCTCTGGTTTTTCTGCCGTGGTACTTTCCGTTTCCGACGTGTGTGGGGAAAACCTTGCGTTGGGCGCTCATCAATCTTGTAAAGGCAAGTCCGTGTTCAACATCGGGAATAATGCCTCCGACTGCACCCCAGAACTCAGGCGAGTCAACCCCTTTCCAAGCGGCTATGCCGCTGAGTGCAGCTCCAAGCAAAGAAACTTCAGCTGCCGGACTGCAGTCCTTGTGCGGTACAGCATCTGTGATAAGATGGGACAGGACACCGACGAGGAAAGCTCGCGGCTTACTTGCGGTCAGTGTGCCTACTGCTGCTCCGACGATGGTGTGCACTGCTCCTATCACTCTTTATCCTTTGACTCCGCACAGCTGTCTGTAGATCGAGATAACCTTGCGCACGTAGTTGCGAGTTTCACGGTATGGGGGGATGCCGCCGTGTTTCTTAACGGCCCCCGGCCCTGCGTTGTAAGCTGCAAGTGCGAGCGCGAGTTCGCCCCAACTGAGCTCGTTCCATTTTTTTCCGCCCGACATCCGGTCCAGCATACCTCGAATGTATC
>JARYME010000156.1 GCA_029907315.1 Armatimonadota bacterium
GGGCCACGGCGGGCGCATAAATGAGAACCTCGGTTTTCAAGAAGTCTACGACGCTTCTCTTCGGGTGCCGGGGTGGAATCTGCTCGACTGTCGGGAAAAAGATTGGCATGTCGCGTCGCCGGTAAGCCTCGAAGGCGTCTTGTCGCCAAGGCCCATACCGCTCTTGACGGAAAGCACGCTAATGCCGGAGTCTGTTTTGGGTTTCTTCGAATCGCCTCCCCGTGAAAGGGATGTGCCGCCGTCTGAGCTGCATAGGATCATTGCTTCTTCGCCGCTGTGCGAACTGACGTCGGGATCCGTTAGAAATGCTGAAGCACTGTTTCGAAAGCGAGGTTCGATGTATGTGCGGACTCCGCGCGGTGGTGCAGGCGTTGCGATAATCCTGGATTTCGGGCGAGAAGTGTTTGGGAATCTAGAATTGCGGATTTCTCGATGCTCACGCGGGTATGTGGACATCGCCTATTCAGAAGTGTTGGAGGACGGGCGAGTTCGACCGGATCGCGGCGGTGCGCGCTATGTGGACCGGATCGTGTTGGACAAAGGCCCTGTGGAATGGCAGAGTTTTGAGCCGAGAGCTTTTCGCTTCGTCCAATTGGAATTTCGAGAACTTGGCAGGGGAGCCGCTGTCGATTACGTTCGCCTTAATCAGATTTCATACCCCGTTCGCCAGACCGGATCGTTCGAATGTAGCGATCCTGTTCTGAACCGCATTTGGAAAACTGCTGTATACACGGCACAGCTGTGTATGCAGGACAGCTTCGTCGCCTCACCCGCTTTTGACAGGCGCCTCAATTGGGCCGACGTGTGCATTCAGGCACGGGCAGCCTACTACGTCTTCGGCGACACGGCGCTTCTGGCAAAAGCTTTGAGAGATGCTGCTCGGACGCAGGCTGCAGACGGTCGGCTGGTGGGCATCACGTCACCCGAAGGCAGGGAAGCTGCCGATTTAATGTTGCTTTGGGTTGTTTCGCTGCTCGATTACTATGCATTCTCCAAAGATGCGGCACTAGTGCAAGAGCTCTATCCGTGTGTCAGGCGGCTGCTGAAATGGTTTGACCGCTTCAGGAGCGGCGAGTCGCTGTTGGTGGGTGTTGAGGGATTTCTGGAAGCACGTCTTTCCGGTCTATCGAGCGGGACGTCAGGCGAGTCCGCGGCGCTTAACGCGCTGTATTGCCACGCGCTGCGGGCAGCTGCGGTATTGGCACGGGTGTGCGGCTGCGGCGCAGATGCGGAGAATTTTGAGTCTCGGGCGAATGAGATCAAACTGGCACTCAACAAACTGTTCTACGTTCCCGACCGGGCCTTATACGCCGGTCGACGAGTTGGCCAAAAGCTGGTTGAGGAGTACGGCTGCCTGGAGAATGTTTTCGCTGTTGTGTTCGACATAGCGGACCACTATCAGAAGTCGGCAATCCTACGGCAGGTCGTTGGCGGCGCGTTCGCTGATCTTGAGACGCCGCTTCTGGCAAGCTATGTGCTTCAAGCTCTGTACGCTCGTGAGATGCACGACGCTGCCCTCAGCATAATCCGCGAAAAATGGGGGCTCCTGCTTGAGCAGGATGCCACGACCTTTGGGGAGCGCTTCGATGGCAGATCGCCGAGATGCCGAGGCTGGTCCGTTTGCCCGGCGAACGATTTGATCGCGGAGTACGCGGGAATAAAGCCGAGTCTTTCCCCACACAGGTACTCGATAGTCCCTCATACCGCGGACCTCAAATGGGCTCGTGGTGCGATCGAGACGCCTGGCGGGCCGCTTGCTGTTGAGTGGCGGGCGAAGAAAACACAGTTGATCATTCGTGTGGATGTACCAACCGGCGTCAAGGCAGACCTATACGTGCCCGGAGAAGCGGACTCTACTGTTGTATGTTTGAACGGCAAACCGCAGGTGAGCAGGTTCATGACGCTGGATCCCGGATCGCACATCGTTACCGTTGCTACCGCTCGGAAGTCGCATCGGTCCAAACCCAATTCTGCGTTCGAGCTGACGCCGCAGTCCAACGTCGAGGTGCTCGGCGAGGTTTACGATAGATGCTCGCGAAAAAGGCGAGTGGCCAAGTCAGGGAAGCCGGAAGCGCAGAGACGCAGCTCGCGTCGGCAAAAGACAGCACATGGTTCGGAAGATTTGCACACTTGAGCAAGCTCAGCCTGCACGCCCCCAGCACCTGAGTTTTCAACGGCTGCCGCTTTTGGTCTTCTCTGATCGCCCGAGGTTACATAATCTGGGGCAGAGTTGAATATCCGAGTTTCGCCGATAATTGTGCTGGGGATTGAGCCTTTTCCAAAGAAAGTCTCCCACTTGTAGATTAGGGAATGCGCGGCGCGGGCGAGCCGTTGACAAAGCCCCAGGTGCATGGCACAATCCATTAAACCACCGATAATTCGTGCTGTCGAGGGTGGAAAAATGAGCTTGCTTTCGGGCTTCCGAGGTCTTTTGTCAGCCGTTTGGTGCGCTGTATTGTGGCTGATGTTGCTCCAGCCTGTGAGTTCAGGACCTGCGTTGGACGAGATTCTGAACTACATGTTTGCCGACCAGGGTACCCCAATGGCCGAGCGCTCCGCCTACTTCAACGTAGACCGCAAGATTATGCTCAGACGCGATCGGCCTATCGGGCAAGTTTTTGCCGTTGGATTGGACGTTGAGAAGATCGTTCGCATCAGGGTGTACCTCGAACCAGGCCCAGATTGGCAGCCTGGGGAAGGCGTTGAAATGGTGGTGTGGGACAGTCCCCGGAAGAATACGGCGCTAGGTCGGTACACGATATGGTACGAATACAGGGGCTATGACTTCTGCGTTGCCGATTTCGAAGTCAACGCGCCAGTAAAGCCGGGGAACATTTATTATTTTGAACTCTCCTACGTCGGCACTGGGGACGGTGTAGTTTGCCCAGTAGGGGTGATGAACGGCCAATTCAACTACGAGATCAGTCGGCGCGTGATATATGTCAATCAGGCTGCCCCTCCAGGAGGAGACGGCAGAAGCTGGGAAACTGCCTTCAGGACTATTCAGGAGGCAATTGATGCTGCGGCAACAGCGCCGCCTGCGCAGGGTTATCTTGCGGGGGTACCTGCGGATTTCGACGTGTGTTTTCAGACCAACGTGAAGAGGCGGCCGGATCCGATAGGCAATCTCAAAAAGGCATTCGAGCGGTTTGATCTCAGTAGGCCGGAGCTTTCACAAGTAAAAAAGGCTGTCGCAAAAGGCGACTTCGAAACGGCAATCGCCAAAACAATTGTGCACTTTGAGACAAGGAAGTTCCCGCCTCCCATTGTAGATCCAAACACTGTTCCAAATCCCAATCCGGGATACGATACGACCGCGGCCGAAAAAGCCTTGCAAAACTACTTCTGGGGAGATACGGGCTTCGGCTACGTCGGTCCAGATATCAACTGGCGGGCAGAGATAGATTTCGATGAGAACGGCTACATAAAGGCATCGTCTTTTACACTTAACCGGTTTGGCCCAAGAGGCGTGTTGGCAAATGCGTATTTGAATACCGGCGACGAGAGGTACGCGAAGAAGCTCAACGATTTGCTTATTGACTGGTTCAAGGACAATCCCCCGCCGGAGAAGT
The DNA here is from genome assembly GCA_029907315.1 of Armatimonadota bacterium. Classification (GTDB taxonomy): domain Bacteria; phylum Armatimonadota; class UBA5829; order UBA5829; family UBA5829; genus CALJES01. The sequence continues at coordinate 3,573 of JARYME010000156.1, forward strand.
CCGGTATTGGAGGCGCGCCGTGCGACGATGTTTGGTCGTCCCTGAACACGGGGATCAGGCTTTCGCATGGGTTTGTCGCATACAACCGTATACATGCTTCACCCAATTTTACTAATGACTGCCGGTTCGCATACATCCTTGATCTGGCTGACCATGCTGACACGCTTCTGTGGAACGGTGTAGGAGCCGGCGGCAACTGGTCGATGACGCAAAACAGTGCACTGCTGCAGTTTGCGCTGGACTTCCCCGAATTCAAGAACTCGCGACTTTGGCTCGATACGGCCTGCAATCGTCTGCAGCAGACGATAAACACCGACATATTACCCGACGGAGTCGAAACGGAATCAGCGCCCGGCTATCAGAGGTGGATGTACTACAATCCGCTTCTGGCGGTGTATCAGTTGTTGATGGACAGAGGTGTTACTACGCCGTTTTCGTCAGGTTTGAGGACGACCCTCGAGCGAATGGCGGAGTTCTTCATGTACCTGGCTATGCCCGACGGAACCACGCCAGAACTGGGTGACTGGGGAGATGGTGCACCGTCGCTTCTGGTTCGCGATGCGGAAGTCTTCAATCGGCCGGATATGCTCTACGTCGGCACCAAGGGTGCTCAAGGAACCCCGCCGCAGGAGACGTCGAAATGCTATCCGAACGCAGGGATTGTTACAATGCGGAGCAGCTGGGGTGGCTCCAACGAACCGTACGAAGATGCTCGCTACCTTATGTGTCACGGCGTTCATTACGGCGGTCACGGACATGCGGACCTAAACGGCATAACGCTTTACGCCTACGGCCACGAGATTCTGTGTGATCCTGGTTCCTACATCTACGGTTCGCCAGAGCACGAAAAGCTCACACAGGCTTCTTCGCACAATCTGATGACCATCGACAACCAGAATCAGAATCCAATCCCTGATACACCGTTCAGACAGTGGAACACGACCCCGATCGCGGATTACCTCTCAAGTTGGATACCGGCTTATTCCGCCGGCAGCTACCACAGGGAGATCTTTTATATAAAGTCCAACAACGACGCAGTCCAGGATTACTGGGTGATTAGGGACAAAGCTGAAGGTTCGGGAGTTCACTCTCTGCAGCAGCGTTGGCACTTCAAACCGGCAACGGTGACGGCATCGAAATCGGGGGCCCAGGCATTATACCCAAACGGTGGGAACCTGCGGATTCTCCAGGTAACCCCTTCGCGACTGGAGGTGGAACAGACCACCACGAAAAGCTGGGTTCCTCGAGGGACAACTGGCGATCCCACGCTCCTTCCCACAGTGGTTTTCAGCGTCAATTCGACTGCCCTGCCGGCCGCGATAGACACTATCCTGTTCCCATTTAAGAACGCGACTCCGCCTTCGCACCAGTTGATCGTGCTCGAGACCAGTTCAGATGGGCTAGAGGTTGTCTTCAAATTTGTCCAAGGCTACGTGGAGGACCTGTTTGTTTTCCGGAGGGCTGCCGGACCCAAGACCGTTTCGTCCGAAAGGGTCAGTTTTGACGGGGAACGGCTGTTCCTGCGCCGCTTTGACGGTGTGCTTCGGGCTGCTGTGGTGGTCAACGGAAAGCAGCTCATCGTTGATGGCAAGGAGATCTGGTCGTCTTCTGAGAGGCAGCCGTGGTTTGCTGAGTGTTGGTAAGGGAGTGAGTGTCCGGTGAAGCGAGCTTTAATAAGTTTCTGGCTTACATTCACCTTCGCAGCACACGCTGGAGCGCTGGTCGTAATAGACGAGGGTTTCGAAAAGTACGCGGTCGGAAGCGTCCTGGCCGGTCAGGGAAACTGGACGCAGGCGAGCGGCGGCGAAAGCTACGCTGCCAACGTACTCGCCGGCTTCGGCTCGCTCGACAAGCAGGGCTGGAACGTCTACGGCGGCTTTTCCTACAA
>JARYME010000157.1 GCA_029907315.1 Armatimonadota bacterium
GCCTCGGCTGCGAAGTACCGATAGGTGCGCTCTAGACCTTCTTCAAATCCCACCCATGGTTCGTAACCAAGTACTGTGGCATTCCGCCACGTCTTGAATATTCGTGCTCAATCACGCAACTTGGTTCGCTCCCATGTTTTCCCCAAAACACCACGTAACAAACCAACCATGTTGCGTAACAGTGAAAGCAACAACGCAACTTGGTTGCAGGTTGTTACGTGAATCATACTACATACTTGGGGCAACGTCAATACGGGCGGGTAGCACTAGCCGCGCGGTCGCGGTAGCACCTTTGGGACTCCGTGACGCCGGTTATGTGGAGGGTGGGAACCTCGGACGTGCAACCGGTAACGTGCGCATCTGGTTAGCTTTGGTTATGCAGAAGCGCTTGTCACGTTGTGTCAGGTCTTGTAAGTTTGTTCACCCTCAAAACCACGTCTAAATCGCGCTAGAATTCGATTTTAGGCCTGATTTCCGTAACTGCAGAGGCAAGCTCTTGCCGCCGCTTCCATGGATTCGATTAGTCTCATTAGTTTTTCTTCATCGCTAGTGCCTATAGCTCTGTCTCCCCACCGCTCCGGTTGCCTGCACTTCAGCCACGTAATGCACGCCATAGTGTCCGGCGGAATAACCTTCTTCGTGACCTTGACTCTGTGCTTTTGCAATTTACCGTCTTTGCCGACCTTGAACCAGGTCTCAGTCTCCGTAATCTCAAATCCTACAGCACGCAAGAATAGACTCGATTCAACCTTGCCGTCACTTATCATACGTCCCCGGTTGATAGCATCATCAAGCTCGGCATATAGATTCCGCCATCTGCTCAGCGTCGCTCGGTGAATCCCCAATGCCCTTGCGATACCTTGTATGCTAGCGCCATCGCGAGCAAGCTCGTAAGCAAGCTTGGGCATTGTGGCAGGATTGTAGCTTATTTTCGTTCGCCCCATATTTTTCACCTACTTATGGTATCGCTTTGTTGCTTTTTAGCAGAGGTAGCACTAGCCGCGCGGTCGCGGTAGCACCTTTGGGACTCGGCAAGGCCTGCGTAGAGGGGGTGCGTTCCCTAAACGCAGTTTGTATGTCGAACATCGTAATCAACCTCCTATGGCAGAAGTTTGGGGTCACGTATTCTAGCACTCGCCTTGCATCTACACCCCCGGTAGTCGCAGCCCCCAGCGAGTTCATGCTCGCAGTAGGCTGCGTGGAGGCAACGTTAGGTGTGTACACGCAGCCTTGCCGTGCACAACCCACTAGGAGGGACGGTGTGTACAACCAGTTCAATCAGTTCAGTTAGTTCAGTTAACTGAACCAACTGAACTAACTGAACTCACCCTGAAAAGGGTAGATTCGCATTAGTTCTGTTGAACTGACTGAACTAGTTGTACCCTTACTCCCCTTGTGTAGTGGGAAGTAAGTTGCACGTCGTTTCTTGTCGTACACGACTCCCACTAGTGGTTCGGTTGCATCATCACGACCTGTGAGCTGCTGCAGTGCCTTGTCGATGGCTCGCACTGACGCACTGTCAGAAAAGCAATGAATAATGTCGTCGCGCGTCATCTTGCCGCGCTCACAGAGAACTTTATAGATGCTCTCTTTGAGGGTCTGAGGCTTTGGACTTTCTTGTGTCGGCTCGAAGAGTCCGTTGCTCTTGGTCAGTGTCATTTTCATACCTTGTGCGTTTCCTAGCCGGTCTTTGGCAAATTCCAGTGTGCAAAGTCTGTTTTCCACGACGTGCTGCTCAAGTAACAGGACGACGTCGGCTCGTGCAGCAAGTTGTGTGGAATTTGCAAGCCGCGACACACCCCAACGCAGCTCGTCTTTGTTGGGATGCCAAGTGCCAACAACGCAAACGTTGGCTTCTTGCTCAAACCGGCGGAGTGTTTGCATAGCGCGTTGGACAGGACCTGAAGAATCGATTTTGTCACCGGGGACCTCGACAAAATCGAGCAGTGTGTCGGCTACTACAAGCTTGATGCCGTGTTCTCGACACAACGCCACATAGCTTGCGAATGTCTTTTCGTTTAGTGGCCGCAAATCTCCAACTGTACAGATTGTGCGTGCGGGAAAATAGCCGAGAAGTTCCAGCTTTTCCGCGCGGATGCGCTCGAACGGGTCATCAAACCCAAGCCAGAGGATTCGACCTTGCTCGACGGTCTTTCCCCACAATGATTCGCCGGTTGCGACGTGCCAAACCAAATATGCACAGAGTGTTGTTTTCCCTGCCCCGGGCTTACCTGCCAAGATGACAATGCCTCGGCGAGGTAACAATCCGGGAATTAGCCATTCGGTCTCCCACGCTGTAACATCCTCTGCCCAACGAATTTCTGGCGCTTGATGTCCGTTGTGTTGTTTGAGTAATTCCTCTGATGTAGCAAGGAATTCCGACAGAACGTCGCGAGGGTCTTCGTCGCCCTTAGAGATTCTATTGAGCATCAGCATTGCTTGTCGTTCGGCTTCCGCGCGAAGGCTATGCTTTTTTACCGAGGAAATTAGATTTTCGGCATCAATCACTGTGTAGCCTAGGCTTACACACACATCGTTGCAGTCGTGTAGGAACCTCTCTGCGTCGGGGATTTCGCAATCGCTCTCAGCAATGATTTCCAGCAATTTGCCGAGACTTGGTTCCTGGCCTGGTTCTAGGTTGTTATGCAACTTTCGCAAGCAATTGAACACATCGCTGTGAACGGGGGAACAAAAATCTGATGCTTTCAGCTCGTGGACAGCATGTTCTAGGACTTTGCGGCTGTCTACCATCAGGCCAATCAGCGCTTTTTCGGTTCGCTCGCGCTGTGTAGCAAGCTCACGGTTCTTCACTTGTCCACCCCCATCTCCCAAAACGAAAGTTGGCCTGAGGGTTCGTCCGCTGTCCACTGCTCAAGGGGTAGGCCAACTTGCTCGCCGAAGCCGCGGTTGAAGCGGAAACCTTTTTCGAGCAAACGAGACAGGGAAGTGCGGATTCTCCGTCCGTCTGGCATTTCGCAGACAATCCACTCACAGCCAAGGCTGCTGAGCTTGTCTAACAGTTCAACGTGAAATGCTAGAGCATTCGGACGTTGAAGGATGTGTTCGGGACGGATTCGGCGGTAGAACGTACGGGTTTCGAGATTTAGAGCGCCGACTATTTGCCCATTCAATCTAATGGGCATTGACTTTCCATTCGAATTGTGGTATTCTTCTTTTGAGTTGAGGGAGCCCGGTGCTCCCGCGAACCAGTTTGCCATCTTTCGGCGGAAAGCACCGGGCCTTGTCCTTGTTTTTATTTGTTGCATTTGCGACCTCCCATTTTCCGTTCCTTGAATTGGAGCAAATCATTCTTGTCAAAGAACCGCCGACCAACACGGTCTTTGAAGCATCTCACGTAGCCTTTGTCGGCGTTGTACCTGAGCGTGTCTTCACTCATCCCTATAAGTCTTGCCGCTTGTGTTAACGGGTATAGTTCTGTGATGTTCATCTTACCCCCCTGTTGCGACTTTCTTGGAAATAGAATACCATGAAACTGACCTCGAACCAAGGGGGTTACACGGCTGCGCACGCAAATGTTTGTTAGCTGTTTCGAAGCCTTTACGCGGACATTTGCGCGGACATTTCGTGGGACAAAGGGAGTGAAAAATGGAGGCAAAGGTTTTCAAGCGCGGTTACCGCATTGTAGACGCGGTCTTGCTCGGAGAGTCATACCTAGAGGAAGGGGTACCGCATCTCGAAAGGCCGAAAGTTCGTGTTATTGTTCCAAAGCCGAATGGCCCGAAAGGCGTTCGTCGCTACAACCCACTCGACGAGGAAAGGCTCTTCCTAAAGTTCGCTCACCTTGACGGGGACGAGAAAGGCATCCTCAAATTTGCGAATCGCTACGGGTTGCTCTTCCAGGGCTCGAAATTGGCTTACAAACCCGAAGACGCCTGGGATGCTCCCATACGGTGCCTTGTGGAAGGAAAGCAGGTTCCTGAATCAAGTTCAGGACAGGTTTTTGGTGAGTGGGTGGAGGCTTGGCGGCAACAGATTTGTGATGTCAAAGCTGCGCTAACCCTGTGGCAATGCATCAAAAAAAACGACAACAAAAAACTTCAGGAGTACATCTTCACAAGTCCTGATGAAAAGGCCTTCCGTTTGCGCTACTCATGCAACCTCGGTGGAAGCATCTACCACACGGCCGGGTCAATAACCATTGAAGGAACGTTTCGTCCTGAGTTGTTTGCCGACTTGGAGAAACGTTCGGGATTCCCGAGCCATTTGGGCAAAAAACCGGCGCGGATGGCAATTCAACAATTGGTTAACTACAAACTTCGCGGTCACTGCGCAGTGCAGTACCAGTGGAACAAAGACTTCTCGAAACTTGTAGCCGAAATCGTTCCGCTTACGCTTTTAGGAGCAATCTGGTTTCAGCTGGGTGCCGAAGTTACCGAGATCGGCAAAATAACACTCTGCCAAGAATGCGGCACACTCATCGACTGCCAACGCTCGACTCGGAAGTTTTGCTCAGACCGCTGCCGCAAGAGGTTCGCCAGACGCCAGAGCAAAGAACCGCAAAAATAGCCCGTAAATCGCGCTAGAATTCGATTTTGAGCGGCTTGTGTCCGGAAGGCTACCTCATCCTCTTGCGTCCGCCAGTACTTCGTGAAGACAGTGAGTCTGCAGGGGAAGCTTTGCGATGCTTTGCGATTACGTCCTCATCAGCGAGTTCGGCATACTTCCTGCTCATCTCTAGGCTTTCGTGGCCCAAGACTTTCTGCAAGTCAAAAACACCACCGCCGTTGCGTAAATAGCTCACCGCAAACGTATGGCGTAGTGTGTGCGGGGAAAGCCTTACACCCGTGATTCCAGCCTGCTCTCCGCGTTTACGCACAATCCGGTAGATGGTGTTTCGGTCTGCCGGTTCGCCAAAGCAATTTACAAAAACGCGGTCATGTCCGAGTTCTCCCCGGCGTACCAAGTAGGCTTCA
>JARYME010000158.1 GCA_029907315.1 Armatimonadota bacterium
ACGCGGGCAAGCGGGTGAAAGCTTAAGTCCGCGTCTCGAATTAGAGAGCAAGTGTGACGTTCAACGTTTGTCCACATCCGCATACCACAAAATCAGCAGGACACCAGGTGCACTCGGGTGAAGAAGAACCTGGTAATTATACCTGTTTTTACCTAAAATAGGCAGAAATGTTTCGCCAAGCCCTTGACAAGGCACACATCTTGGGATACATATATGCACTGAGCGTGCATGGCAGGCGTTGAAGCCACACGCTCACAGCGGTTCCCCTGCAGATGTACCGACAGGTGAGGGAGCCGCTCAGCGTTCGGACCCGAAGCATATTAAGAGGCACGGGTTCTGCTGAAACCGATTCAAATGAGCGGAAAGGAGGGAGGCAGGCGAAGTAGATGAACGGTCTTGCATTACTGCGTGCGCGGCAGGCTGAGCCTGCCCATCTCCAGGGAGCGCACGCGGGAGATCGGCTGAGAAGCCGATCAACATAATCGCCTGGGCTGGGCGAAACCCAAATCAGCCCGAGACAAATCCAAACCAGGGCAACTTTGAGAGAAGGAGGTTCAAGGAAAGATGAGAAAGCATTATCTTCTTGCCGTGTGCCTTGCCCTGGCACTGACGGCAAGTGCGCAGGCAACTATCAATCCACCGTCGCTATATATGGACACGGCACCGAACGTCTACGGCTCACCTAATTGGGGAACTTGGTGGACTAACGCTAAAGAGGATGTTGCGAACGGCCTATTTCAGAACATGGGAAGCGGGCAGCATCCAGGAACCAACTACTTCACCGCCCTGGAAGAGATTGTTTACAGCACAGGCGATCTTGGCAAGCGGCTCCATTGGATATATTGGGTGCCCGGGGCGAGTATTAGCAACTTGACAAACAACTTCCAGGTCAAATGGGTTATCGACTGGGAAGGTGAAAACTACACGTATGACTGGGACAATTATGACTTGGTTCTCGATGAGCCAGAGAAGGGATGGATCCAACCAGGCTCTTGGGCGAATTATGAAGGAGGCGTGATAGGCACATTCGGGTTCGCCTGGTGGGCAACCGACGATGAAGCACCTCCGTATGACACCAACAACAACCCCTACGATGAAACGGACCAGGCTGACATACTAGCTCTAGCAAAGCAGATAGAAGCGTACCAGACATTCGCACGAGGGTGCATACGGTGGAGAGACGGTGAGAACAGCCCGTGGCAGTACAAGTGCCTTGAGGGTAGGGTGTATGTCCCCGAACCCTGCACGGTGCTATTGGGCATCCTCGGACTGGGGACTGCTGCTGGGCTGAGAAGACTCAAGAAGTAGCGCTCGCACCCGAGAGTGCTCCTTCGGAAAGGCGGCGCGGATGCGCCGCCTTTTTTTGTGCCCTGTGCCAAGAAACGGCACCCCGAGGCGCAATAAGCGTTACCCCGGACTTGATCCGGCATCCAGGGGGGTTGGGCTCTGCGATGAAGGGGATCCTGAATCAAGTTCAGGATGACATTTTTGGGTGTTCAGGACGACGTTTTTGGGTGGTCGGGGCGACACTCTTGCCGTTCAGAGTGACGTGCCTCTTCTTCGTCATGCCGGACTTGATCCGGGGTCCAGGGGGTTGCTCTGCGATGAAGGGGATCCTGAATCAAGTTCAGGATGACATTTTTGGCTGGTCGGGATGACACTCTTGTCGTTCAGGATGACGTGCCTGGGTGGTCGTGGGTGACGTTTTTGGTGGTCGAGGGAGTAATGTATATGTTACCCTGATATGTCACCCTGGGCAGTGTGAATGAAGTCTCCTGGAGGCGCCTGGCGGCGCCTCCAGGTCGGGTGGACGAGTCAGGACCCGCGCAGAGGGTCACTGCAGCGGCACACCAACTAGACCCTCACCGCACGCACTTTCTGCATCTTCGCACGAGGGATACGTTCCCAGCGGTGCACCAACCAACCTCTACCTCCACTGCACATGGCAGCCTTCTTGGGGGATCGTAGCCAATCCCAGCCGCACAGCCTCTGCCTTCAGCGCCGCGTAGAACTCAGGCCAGTTCCACATTTTGGACTTACTTACAATGTCCACAGCCTTCCCCGAAAGGTGGCGACTGTGCATGGTCCACGTGACCGGCTTGCGGTTTTTGTGGTGAGTCCGCCCGTAACCATAAAGCCATTCCTGACGTTCTCGGCTGCGAGCAGCCTCAAATATCACCGGGTCGAAGCCGCGTTCGGTCATCCGGTCCAACAACCTTTCAACCTTATGCCGAAACGGCTCCCAGAGCGAGTTGATGTCTGCACATCTCGCAGGCTCTCGCACTATCATCTCGAACCTCTCTTCCACTGCTGATAAGCATGCTCGATCAACAGATTTGCAATCGACTGTGGAATGGGGAACCCCAGCTCCCGCACCGTCAGCTCCTGCAGGTAGGTGACTGCCTGCGCCCGCCGAGCATCAGGCGAAAGCTCCGTTATTGCAGCCGCCCGCTCGATGGCATCCATTATCCGCGCGGAGCCGATCCTGCGAAGCCACTTGCGCGCCCAGTCAGGAAGCCTGTCTCGACGAGCGGCAAGTGCGCTGAGGAACCCGATGATCCCCACAGCCAGGGATATCCAATCGTTCAACGGAACGTGCTTCCAATCCATAGAGCCCAAACTCCTTTCGCAAAACGGGCTATGCAAGTATCGCAATCTTGACCACCGTAGTCTCACCGATCCGGTGGTTAGAGGTTTTGAGCACGGTGTAGGTGCGGCCATCGCGGGTGACGTGGTCGTTTACGGCAAGGGGTACCTCAGAACTCGTCACCAGCATCAAAGCCGGTCTGGCAACTCCCATCAGCTCAACATCGTCGAGGTATGAGCGCATATTTCCCGAGCCCAGGACCGCGAACACACCGTGATAAGTCGAGGAGCCCAGCGTAAACTCCTCGCCGTAGGTTTCGATTTTCTTCCTCACGCGCTCCAGCAACCTCATCTACCAGACCTCCTGGTCGATGGAAAACACGGTCTCTGCGTCGGCTGTATTGCTCGCTGTGGTGCTTTCGGACATCATCGGTAGCACGCTTCTGAGAAACGGTGCGAGGCGCGAGGCACCCTGCTGAATAAGGTCGGCGCCTTGCCGCGTAGACTCTCCGATCGACAATCCCGCCACCGAAAACTCCTCAGCTGCGCCTGCCTCTCGAGCCAACTGCTCAAGAAACTCGCCGGTTATAATCTCGAGCACTCCCAGCTTCAACACAGCCTGCAGGTTTGCGTCCGCGGTGTTGGAAAGATGCTCCGGCGCGATAGAATACTCCAGCGCGGGCTGCATTTCGGCTATCAGCGCTGAGATGGCGGAGTCATACTCCGACGAGGTTATCATCGCCTTTCGCTTGACGTCGGCAGCGGTTATGGTAATCGCCATGTGACACTCCTTTCGTTGCTAGCTCACTTGGCTTCCGTAAGCGGTCTGCCACAGGCCGTAACCGGCGTTGTAACGAGCGCGCACGCCGTAGATGTATTGATCGCGCATAAATCCGCTTTCTGAATCCGCCTCAAGCGCTGCAAACTCCACCGGCGTTCTAAGCTGCAGGAGAATAGGCTTGATTATCCCCTTTGTAGAGAGGACGAACCAATTGTTGGAATCGGTCAGGTAGGGCGACACGATCAAATCCAACTTGCCCCGCAGGACGTTTGAAGAAAGCCTGGCGGTGGATGTGCCTTCCTCGGGCCAATATGTTGATTCCAAGAGCTCCATCGCGGTCCACTGCAGGTCTGGAGGAACGACCAGCACGTCGGGCACGATGCCCAAAAGTCTGCCGCGCTCATCCTTGTATTTCATCATCGCGGTAATTGCGCTCTGCAGGGCTGCGGCGTCAAGAGGCAGGGTGCCCTTGTTAGACTGTGTCCCTGATTCACCGGCCGCGTGATCAGTATCGAAGAAGTATTGGCCGTCGTAACACGTTGTGCTGAACCCGTTGGCGAGCAGCGTGAAAACAAGCTCGTCCATGTGCCGCTTTACTTCACGCGCCAGTGATTGGATGCGAAGTCTGATCTGGCCATATTTGTCGTCTTCGATTGCTGCGCGCTCTACGGCGATTGAAGACTCCCAGGTTTTGTTCCGAATCGTATAACTGTGCTCTAGGAGGCCCAAAGGCATGCGCTCGTCGGTGAACTCTCTCACGCCCGGGACTGCGCCGAGCCAGGCGTATACTTCCTCGTCGGATTCGGAGGGAACTATTGTGGCGATGCGCTCACAGCTGCTGGGTGCTGCTTCCAGCGCCTCGAAGAACACGGTTTTAAGTCCGTCCTCGAGCAGTTTGGGGGTATCGGATCTGGTAAGAGGCATTACGGTGCTCCTTTCTTAGGTTCGCTGATGTTGAATTGAGTGTGTGAAAAAGGATGCCGGGCAAGCCCGGCGCAGTAAGCTCGGCGAAGTCCTAACTGGCGTATCTGTCGATGCGCAAGCGCACTTGAGTTGGGGATATGCTTTCCACAGCGACCCCGGCTTTGACATTGTTGGTGGTGGCGGCGTCGGTGACTGTTTGGTTGTCCACGATGTTGAACTCGACCCCCACGTCTGTCTGCGCGCCGTTTGCGCCGCCATCTATGAAGACGAAGGTTCCGGTGGTTTCGACCCTGATCGACAAGGCGCCGGGGCTGCCAGCGGAGTTGTCGATCGTTTCATATGCCACGCCTGCGAACTTCTCGCCTGCCGTGTCGGAGGCGTTTGTTGCGTAGCCTGCTGCGTTGATGCTGACCAGTGCGCCCTTGGGGATCTTTACGGCCGCCATAGGATAACTGATCAGTCTGCCGTCCTTTCTTTTTGCTTCTCTTGCTACAGTGGTTGCGGTCATAGTATATAG
>JARYME010000159.1 GCA_029907315.1 Armatimonadota bacterium
GACAGGGTATGCCGAAGTTGAAACAGAACACACGGGGCGATATGTACGTTAAGGTTCGGATCCAGATTCCGGAAGCAATGTCGCAGAGAGAAAAGGAGCTCTTGGAAGAAATCAGGCGCTTGCGGCAGGTCGGCGCGTGATGTTGTCAGGTGTTGCGCCGATCCCAAGGTTGAGAAGATGCCGCATGCACGTCTGCTCAACCGTGGGATTTCTGCCGAAGCGAAGGCGAGGCTGGAGCGATGGTTGAGGAGAGTGTGGCAAGAAATACGGTAGCCGGCGGGGTTGATCCAGAAGAGCCGTTGTACATGATCGGCGTCGCAGCCAAACTCTGCGATCTGCACCCGCAGACGCTGCGAACTTACGAAAGGCTTGGTCTAATCCGTCCGGCGAGAGGGCCGAATGGGAATCGTATGTATTCCCAAGCCGATATTGAGCGTCTGCGTCAAATTCAACGGCTTACTCAGGAGCTGGGCGTCAACTTGGCAGGGGTGGAAGTAATCCTGAACCTGCTGGACAAAATGGAAAAAATGCGGCAGGAGATGGAAGCTGAGATCCAGCGGATGCGCAGACTCGTGGAGGAACAGGCTCGACGTCTGGAGAATTACTCAAATAGCAGCACCAGATAGGCAGTGGAGCAACAGCTGCTAGTTGAGCTGGCTTGAGGCTCTTATAGGCAGCGGGTTCCTGGGCCGAAGGTGTAGTATCAAAGGAAAAGGGGGTAGAGGTTTGCTGACCGGCGTCGTTAAATGGTTCAATGATGCCAAGGGATACGGCTTCATTTCCATGGATGATGGTCAAGATGTGTTTGTGCACTATTCAGCCATCGTTATGGAAGGTAGAAAGACGCTGCGCGAAGGGCAGAGGGTTGAGTTTGAGATAACCGACGGCCCGAAAGGCCCGCAGGCCACAAACGTCCAGCGAGTTTCCGACTAGCTGTATTCCTGGGAAGTCAAAAGAAAATTGCATAGAAGTGCCCTGGAGCAGAGTTCTCCGGGGCGCTTTTCTTGTCGGGCTTTGCAGCTCAACTGCTATGCGGCGAGTTTGGTTCTTCTTCCGAAGAGGACATCGTATTCAAGCATTTCGACCAGCTGTTCTGCTGGCACAGGGTATGCAACGAAATATCCCTGAATTTCATCGCAGCCCAGTTTTCTAAGAAAATCCAGCTGCTCCATAGTTTCCACGCCTTCTGCTACCACACGAAGCCTCAAGGAATGAGCCATTGCGATAATCGCTCCGGCTATAGCGGCGTCGTCGGCGTCGGTTGTTATGTCCTTGATGAACGACCTGTCAATCTTAATCACGTCTATCGGGAGCTTTCTCAGATAACCCAGAGATGAATAACCGGTTCCAAAGTCGTCGATGGCTATGCCTACTCCCAGGTCTTTGAGTTCACAGAGAACTCGAGCAGCGTCCTCGGGGGATTGTATGAGCGTTTCTTCGGTAAGTTCTAGCTCCAAGTAAGATGGGTCTAACCCTGTTTCACTTAAGACTTGCTCTACAACGTGCACAAGGTCCGACCTGTGAATGTCCTTGGCGGAAATGTTTGCGGAGAGCTTGATTGGATTTGCAAGCTCTTGTCGCCATTTGGCAAGTTGCTGGCCGCAGCTGCTGAGTACCCATTTGCTCAAACGGGTTATTAGGCCCGTCTCGTCAGCCAGACCGATGAATTGGGACGGGTAAAGCATTCCCAACTGCGGGTGCTGCCATCTCACCAAAGCTTCTGCTGCCACTACGAAGCCGCTCTCCATATCTACTCGGGGTTGGAAGTGAAGTCGGAACTCGTTGTTCTCCAGAGCTTTTCGCAGGTCATGTTCGAGCATCATTCTTTCGACAAGTTCTGCGTGCAGTGAAGGGGTGTACATTCTGTAAGTGTTTTTCCCGGCTTCTTTTGCCGTATACATCGCGGCATCTGCGTTCCGAACGAGAGTTTCTACATCCGTACCGTGCTCTGGGAACAAGCTGATACCAATGCTCGCAGTAAGATATATCTCACGATTGTCGACAACAAACGGCTTCGATAGCTCGGCAAGCACAGTATCGGCTACCGAAATCGCTTGCTCTGCCTCTTCTAAGCCGGTGAGCAAGATGGTAAACTCATCGCCTCCCATACGGGCCACGGTGTTGGCTTCGGACAGAGTGGTGGAAAGACGGTCGGCAACTGCCTTAATCAACCTATCGCCCAGGGTATGTCCAAGTGAATCGTTGATCAACTTAAGTCTATCAATGTCCAGGAACATTACGGCGATCATACGGTTTTCTTCGTGGGCTCGAGCTATTTCGCGGCTCAGGCGATCCCCGAAAACCAGCCTGTTTGGCAAGCCCGTCAAATGGTCTTTATAGGCAAGTCGCTTAAGTTTCTCTTGGTAGAGCTTGTATTCGGTTATATCTTTTACCAGTTCTATTGCGCCCACCACATTACCGTTGGAGTCGTAAAGTGGACATGCTGTAGCAGCCACATACTTGCCTTGGGGAGACAAAGTTGGTAGAAAGATTTCAGCTGTCAGCGTATTACCCCTTCTCTTTACTTCTGGATACAGGTCCTGGTTTAGGAGATTCGGGTCCAGTACCGCGTTTGCCAATACAGGCCGTCGCTTGCCGTAGAACGGAATAGCATATTCGTAATCGCCTTTGCCAAGCATGGCACTTGCAGGCACACCGGTAAGCTCTTCGGCTGCGCGGTTCCACGCTACCACTTTGCCTTCAGTGTCGATTACCAAGACGGCGTGTGGCAGGAAGTCGATGATGTCATGAAACATTCGGTCTGAGTCGAGGTTCTTTTTCTCAAGCTGTTTGCGAAGGTCCACCTCGTGTTTCAGCCGCTGGTTCAGCTTTCGCAGTTTGCTTCGTGTGGCTTCAAGCAGACGTTCTGTCTCGCTTGCTGCGAATGTTTCGATTTCTGCTTGTGGAACATTGTTCGATACGGTTCTGGACTGTGGCACCGGAAAACGGGCGTTCGAGTGCGAGTCATTGTCGCTGTGAGGGGGAGCCGGTTGTTCTGCTATACGTTCAATGGTTCGCGCGGAGTAGCCGCCAATTGCCCAAGCAAGCAATGCTGTAATAAAGGTTGCAAGTATCCCGTGAATGATCGCATTGTCATTGCCTGCCAGGTAAGTATGCCAGATTGCTAAAAATGTGGGTACCGAGCTGGTGGCGAAGACAAGCAGAGAGAGACGAGTTCCAAATCGTCGAGGGACTAGCCAAGCAAAAAACTTCCGCATGTGCTGGTCCTTTCGTAATCAACCGCTGGCAACAGCAAGTTCGCCCTAAACGTTTACGCTACTATTATTGGCTTTCGCACTTTATTCCTGAAGAAAAATACTGGGGTCACTCGGCGAGTCTGGGGATATGTTTTGTTTGTACACGCGGTGATAAGGATATCCAATTTGCCGTAGGCAAGTGCCGCGCACTGAGCTCTCGCGTTAGATGCTGCGCGCCACAGTATAGATGTACACAGACGATGCTCCCGCTTGGCGCAGGGTTCTCGCGGCTTCGTTCGCGGTGGCTCCTGTGGTGAAAACATCATCGACGAGGAGAATCTTGTTTCCCAAAACGTCCTTTGTTCGAGTCACCGCGAAAGCTCCTCGTACGTTCAACGCTCTTTGCTGCTCGGGCAGCCCAATCTGATCGGGTGTATTGGTGTGCTTTACGAGCAATTTGTCGTTGAACGGGATTCTGAGCTCTTGGGCGAGTCTTTTTCCCAGCTCACTGGACTGGTTGAACCCACGCTCCAACAGCCGAGTACTATGTATCGGAATGGGTATCACCAGGTCTGGTTGTAGTCCGGCATACAGATTCGGGAAAGCGCGGATCATAAGTCGTGCCAGCGGATCGGCCATTACCTTGCGTAGATCATACTTTAGAGCATGAATCGCATCTCGCAGAACGCCCTCGTAGACTCCGACACTGCGTGCCTGTTCGAACCAATACTCTCGGTCGGTACATTCGCAGTATGCGGCAGCCGGGCGGACGCGCGGACCGCCACATCTTCGGCAGAAAGGATATTCGATAAATATGATACGTTCCGTGCATTCAGTGCAGAGGTATTCTTGATTGGGTGTCCCGCAGATTAGACAAAACGGCGGATACACTATATCGAGCACGCCTTCCCAAAACCGCTGCAGAAAGCTAACAGTGTATGATGGCAAGGTCTACTCCACGGGATCAAAGTGAACTATTCGCCGGAACTCTTCGTAGCGTTTGTTGATATCACTTATGGTGAGCGTTCGAAGCCGATTCAGACTGAAGTCCTGCACGTTGAATGAAGCCAACGTACTACCGTAAACTACGGCTCGCCGCAAGTGGTTGCGGTCGATGACGCCCACACGTGCCATATAGCCCATGAAGCCGCCTGCGAACGTATCTCCAGCGCCTGTCGGATCTACAACTTCATAAAGCGGGTAGGGCGCCGCCATAAAGCACAGATCTGAGTCGCAGTATAAAACCGCACCGTGTTCTCCCTTCTTAATGACAACGTACTGTGGTCCGAGCTTATGAATCTCGTGTGCGGCGCGGTTCAGATTAGTCTCCTGTGTAAGCTGTCTTGCCTCTGCATCGTTCATAAACGCTATGTCTACTCTACGCAGCACGTCCAGCAGTGCCTCGCGCTTTCGCTCGATCCAGAAGTTCATCGTGTCGCAGGCGACCAATTTTGGCGAATCGACTTGGTCCAGCACCTCGAGTTGCAAATCCGGATCG
>JARYME010000015.1 GCA_029907315.1 Armatimonadota bacterium
GTGTCTGCGGCTGACAGCATTGTCCGTGGACAGCGATATGTCCTTTCCTGCTTCTCTGCCGATTTCCGTTATATCAGGTTTGAGCACGAAAGCTTGTCCCGCGTAAGGCCCTGCCAGTGCAACCAACTTGGGTTGTTCGATAGCGGTCGGCGCAGGGAACGTCAGGTTCAAGGGTTGTGTTGGTTGATAGCTTTGTTGAGGCAATGCGCTCGTCGACGCCGTTGGTTGGCGCGGTGATTCGCTTACCACAGAGCATTGGCAATTGCCCGCTGCGTCTTTTGGCGAGCCACAGAATGGGCATACGTGTGGCGAGGCTGGGATCTTTTCATGCGTGCCTTGGAAGCTGGTTGGTGCAAATCCGAGTTGCTCTGTCGACTTCTCCCTAAATAGGAACCTGGTTTTCCCAATTGTTATTGTGTCGCGATCTTTCAGTATCTCTTTCGATATGCGGACATCGTTAACCCACGTTCCGGCATACGACCCAAGATCCTCTATGTAGAAGCGCTCGCCCTGTCGAACTATCATCGCATGGCGCTCTGCAACATCGGGGTCGCCGAAAACCGGTATATCCACCAATTCGCTGCGTCCCAAGACTGTTTCGGGCTTTTCAAGAACGAATTGCTTACCTTCGTTGATGCCGACGAAGCGTACCAGCCAGGCCTGTTTTGCGAGCTCACCAGCGAGGCCTATGAATAAACCAATCGCTGCTCCGGTAGAGCCAAAGCTTATGAAGCGAATCAACTCCGGTGGGAAGTTTGCGACTCCGCCCTTATTGAGCCAGACGAGGATTTCGAAAATACATCCTCCCAGTCCACCGCCGATGAACCCACCGACAGTTCCGTTCACCATTCTCCTGATGGAACTCGTCGCGATTCCTTGAGAGAGTCCGATGAATGCCCCAATTATTGCCCACCCCAGGCTTCGACCTATGAGCATCAGTATGAACGCTATAGGTCCCGGCACGGAAGGGACTTTGGCTTCAGGCGGTAGGTTCGCGGGCAGGCTCGGTTCATACGGGCTGCCGCCAGAGAGGGCACGCGCTGCATTATAGACTGCGTTGCCGAGTGTAATGCCGACAACACCTCCACCGGCGCCGACCAGTGCTCCCATTAGAATTCCACGTTGTGCGTTTCGTGGGGAAAGCGTGCCTACCGCTTCGGCTATGCCTAGGGCAATACCTATAAGAAAGCCTGATACAAGGCCAACCACGAAGAGGTATTTGTACGGGATCACTACTTCCACGCCCGGCACACGAGACTCCGGCAGCAGTGGAGTCCACTCCATTGAGCCCCAGGCTATAAGAGCTCCTAAGGTTGCTGCGAATGTACATCGAACTACTCGAATCAACTCTGCCTCCACGCAAGCGTCACAGCGGTCGAGGCCTGTGTAACGGTCTTACGCTTCGAAGCGAAATCGGGTTGCGCCTATTTGAATCTCGTCGCCGGGTGAGAGTTTGTGTTCCTGGATGCGAACTCCATTCACAAAGGTGCCATTGGAGCTTCCTTCGTCGCGAATTGTATAACCATCTGCCGAGACAGTTATCGTCGCGTGACGCCGCGAAGTGGTGTTGTCGTTTACCAGCGCGACGTCGCACTCAGGCTCACGGCCAATGAGCTTGGTTCCCGGACCGAGCGTGAAAACCTGCCCTGCGTAAGTCCCTGTCAATCCGACCAGCCGAGGCGCCGCTGCCGCAGTGGTTTGAGGTGTTGCGACACTTGGCTGCAGGGAGCAGGCGCAGTTTCCAAGTGCGTCTCGCTTCTGGCCGCAGAACGGACACACGCTTGCGTCTGTGCTTGAAGGAGTAGGTCCAGTCCCAACAGTGCCGGCCTGCGGCGTGCCTGTAGCGGTATCGGGTAGTTGTACTCCCAGCTTTCTAAGAGCCTGTTCGGCGGTAGCGCCCTTTGCCTTTGCCACGGCATATATAATTGCCACGATGATCACCAGGAGCAAGATGCCAGCCAGCATTTGCAGTGCCAAATCGACTCTGGAGGCCTGTCGGCCGGCAGTTGTGCTTTCAGCCTTAGCGGTCTTGGTTTCCGGCGAAACCACTGTCTCCGCGGGAATAGTGTCCACATCGCCCTTTACTCTCACGTCTTTTTCAAACCAAGGCGTCGCACGCTTTGTGGGAACCTCGATGTCGGAGTCGACAGTCTTCGTGACGCCCTTTGCTCGGACTTTCACGTTCACTTCCCCGGCGGCCACGTTCTGAAACGTTGCTATACCGTTGTCTGCGGGTGTTATGACCGCCGCCATCGGTGTCCCTTCACCATCCGTGATCTCTACTAGGGCACTTTCGATAGGAGACCCGTCTTCCGCGATGACGCGCAGACGTACATTACGAACGTAACTGAACGCATCATCTTTGAGGGCGATCTCCTTTGCTTGTTTCTGATCTTTTGCGGGTGTGTAGTCTAGGATTGCCAAGTTACCGGTCTTCTTATTCATCACAAAAAGTTTGGCGCTTTTGAACGTTGTGCCCAGAGCGGACGTGTCAAGTTTCGCGGTATCACCCTTAAACTTGACGGGCTGGGTAACGTGTTTGCCTCCGAGACCGTCGGTGTAGTCAAACCAGTAGAAGTAAGTTCCCTTCTTTTCGACCTTCAGAAGAGGCGAACAAGCGCAAATCTCGCACAGTGCCAAGATGGCTGAGATCGCTATTGATAAGACTCTTGCGGCTTTAATGGTAGGTCACCCCTTTCTCGCGGTTGCTCAATCTTAGTTTTCCCCATGTTGCAGGCGTATCAATTCATCTATGGCGGTGCCTATGTGCCTTGCTACGTCTGACGCGATCATCGATGCTTCTGTACACTCCTCAGCCGCAAGCTCGCCAGCGCGACCATGTATATGCACCGCCGCGCACGCTGCGGACTCGGGAGTCCATCCCTGTGCGAGTAGTCCGCCGATCATTCCGGCCAGGACATCTCCCACTCCTCCGGTCGCCATCCCTGGTGAACCGCTCGTATTGACGAAGGCGCGCCCACTTGGGTCGGCCACTACGGTTCCCGCTCCCTTCAAGACTACGGTTACGCCGTGATCTTTAGCAAAAGAGCGTGCAACCTCCAGTCGGTTTGACTGAACCTCAGAAACGGCGGTTCCTAGCAGATTCGCCATCTCGCCGGGATGGGGAGTGATCACGATCGGTCCCCTACCGGCCTTGAGCACGCCCAGGTCTTTGGAAACAGCGAACAACCCATCGGCGTCGACCACTGCCGGTTTCTTCAGCTTCGAGATCAATTCCAAAACAAACGTTATCGTGTCTTCGTTGCGGCCGAGTCCCGGACCGATAACCGCAGCGTCACGTTTGTTGATTATGTCCAGCACCTGGCTGACTGACGTTTTTCCGAAAGCGCGTGCCTGGTTTTGGGGCACAGGTATTGTCATGGCCTCGGTAAGTTTGACTTCCAGTATATCGTTCAGGGATTCTGGCACTGCTACGGTTACGAGTCCGGTTCCTATCCGCAGCGCGCCTTCCGCGGCCAACGCGGCTGCTCCTGTCATACCCACAGACCCGGCGACCACAGCCAGATGTCCATAGTCACCTTTGTGCGATGCGGCATACCGACGAGGCGGCAGCACAAAAGCGTGTGGATCCAGCAAGAATGTTTGACTGCCGCAGTTGCTGAGAACTTCTCTTGGGATACTTATGTCCGCTACGATGAGCTCGCCCACGTAACTTGCGCCGGGATAAGTCACGAGTCCGATCTTTGGCAGACCGAACGTGACGGTGCAGTCTGCGTCAACAGCGCCGCCCGTTGGCAGGGTGCCCCACGTCCTGCCGGTGTCGGCATCCACACCGGACGGTATATCCACCGCGAGGACTTTTCCTACTTTGTAGGCATTGATAGTCTCGATAACTTTCGCCAAGTCGCCAGTAATCTCGCCCTTTATACCCGTTCCTAGAAGAGCATCTATGGTCAGTTCCGCCCAAGTTACTGAGGTCTTCAGGCGCCTCAGGTTTCCAGAAAAGTCTACATCGAGCCCCATTCGTTCGGCGATCTCTAGATTGGTGAGCGCATCGCCCTTCGACCTCGACCTGTCCCCGAAATACGAGATGCGTACATCGGCGCCCAAATTGTGCAAGTGTCGGGCTGCAGCGAAGCCGTCTCCTCCGTTGTTGCCAGGGCCACACACGACCAAAACCCTGCGGCCGCGAGCGCCGGCGAGCATTTCGACTGCGACTTCGCTGACGGCTCGCCCAGCGTTCTCCATAAGAAGCAAGCTGGGGATCCCGTAGTTCTCTGTAGCCAGAGAGTCAAGACGACGCATTTCTTCGGCGGTCACCAGGTGCATCCTCAAGGGAGGTTTCTTTACTTTCATTGATTCTCGTCCACCTCTACCACCGCTACTGCGTGAGCGTAGTCTTTTGAGTGCGCCAAACTTATGTGCACTCGCAACTTCTGAGCGAGCTGCTGGGCAGGGCCGTGCAGTTTTACAATCGGCCTGCCATCTGCAAGTGTCACTACTTCAACGTCTTGCCAAGACAAAGGTCGGCCTAGGGCTTTGGCTACTGCTTCCTTGGCAGCAAATCTTGCAGCCAAACTTGCATACCGGCTTTTTCCCCTGGAGTTGCAGTAAGCAATTTCAGATGGTCTGAAAACGCGTGCACAGAAGCGCTGCGTCCGCCGCGCGATTTCTTCTACTCGCTTAATCTCTACTATGTCCGTACCTATTCCCAAAATAGGCATGCGCACTGTCCCACGAAACGCCACACGGACGTTTTAGTTCACCATTGTTTCTACGCCAAGGCTGAGCTTAAATCCTTTGTCAAACCCTTTGCGGTAGCTGGAGGTTATACCCTGTGTCTCATTGACTCAGGTACTGCACGTCAATATGATTTACCCGTGAGGAAAGAATGCGCAAGTTCTTGCCGATAATCATCATAGCGGGTTTGTTGGCAGTTGCTCTGCTGTTTCTGAAAGAGCAGGGTCGAAACGTACGGAGACCAGCAGGTCCCGTTGTTGCAGTAAGCTTCCTGACCGCAGGTCTGGGCAACGGTGTTGTTCTGAAAATGCCGGATGGGCGTGCACTTGTGGTGGATCCCGGTTCGCCGACCACTACGAGCCGGCTCATACGCTACCTGCAGGACAGCGACATTGCATCTATCGACGTTCTGATAACTCGCTCTGACGCAAACACTTTCGAAACACTGCGGCGTTTGTTTGACGCTTTTGAAGTTCGCCGAGTCGTGCACACTGGGCAACCGTGGGTTGAGTCGCTGAAGGGACCTGGAGGTAGGGTTGCGGAGGTGCTGTTATTTGCCGGGGACTCTATTCGGCTTGCAGCCGGCCTTAGACTCACTGCGCTATCACCTGCCCGCACTGCAGGTCGCGGTGGGAGCGAAGTGCTTGTGAGTGTTTTGCAGTACGGTCGAACCCGATTCTTGCTGATGTCGGATGCCAGTGTCGAGGTTGAGGGTTTCTTGATCAGGTCGGGAGTTGATCTGAGCAGCGATGTCCTGGTCACTGGGCGAAACGGTCGCTTTGGCAGCGTTTCTTTGGAGCTGATTGTTGCTGCTAGGCCAAAGTACTTCGTGGTTCTCGCAGCCAGGGGACGCGGCAGACCGAGCCGTCCTCTGCTGGAGCGTATAGATACAAAGAATACGGGTGCGAAGGTGTATAGAACCGACACGGACGGCATCGTCACTATGGTTACCGACGGGCGCTCGGTCGTTGTTGAGCCCCGCTAGAAGGGGGTTGCAAAAATGGAAAATGCAAATTACCAAAGACTCGGTCAGAAAGCACCTGATTGGGTCGTGGTTTTCGGTGCTACTGCTGGCGGACCACAGGCTCTGTCTCAGATTCTACCACAGTTTCCAGTAAATATCCCTGCGGCAGTACTTGTTGCTCAACATATGAGACCTGGTTTCACACGAGTCTTAGCCGCTCATTTCCAAAGGTTGTGCAGACTACCGGTTTGCGAGCCGGAGGATGGTCAGGCTCTCTTGGCGTCTAGAATCGTCGTTTGTCCGTCAAATGCCAGGGTCAGCATTGCCCGAGTCGGCTTTTCGCCTACTCCTGCGTACTGCATCAACATTGAGCACCCAGGTGATAGCGGGCGGATGGCGACCAGTAAGATTGATACGCTTATGATCTCAGCCGCAGAAGTATTCGGCAAGCGTGCCATAGGTGTTCTGCTGACCGGTATCGGAACCGATGGGCGTGAGGGTATGCGGGCGATCCACGAAGCGGGAGGCATAACGATTGCCCAGGACCAAGCTACAAGCGTTGTTCACGCACTACCTTCTGCTGCCATCGAGGCAGGAGTGGTCGGGGAGATACTGCCGCTTTGGGACATAGCAGAGCGTATTACGCAGATAGTGGGGGGACGTTCTGATGCAGTCGCTGCTTAGGACCCGCTTGGGAGACGTTCTCGTTGCTGCCGGTGTGCTGACGGAAAAGCAGCTCGATTGGGCTCTCGAACAGCAAAAGGTCAGCTACAAGAGATTGGGCGAGATACTGCTTGAGTCGGGTCTGGTTGCCGAAGAAGACATCGTAGAAGCCCGCGCGCTTCAAATGGAGATGCCGTGTGTCGATCTCGTCGACGTGAAAGTGCCCGATTACGTAGTCCGGCTTGTGCCCGAAGGTATTGCCCGCACATATGCGGTTGTTCCGGTGTATGCAACCGAAGATCGACTGGCTTTAGCCACTGCCGATCCTATGGACGTCGAGGCAATA
Source organism: Armatimonadota bacterium (assembly GCA_029907315.1). Taxonomy (GTDB): domain Bacteria; phylum Armatimonadota; class UBA5829; order UBA5829; family UBA5829; genus CALJES01. The sequence continues at coordinate 6,675 of JARYME010000015.1, forward strand.
GATGCAGTCCAGAGGGTGTCCAAAAGACGTGTTGAGCCGCTGCTGGCAAGTCGTTCACAGATCGAGAGCCTGATAGATCGTTTGTATGGCGTTGCGGCAGCAGACGACATAACTACGTCGATAGAGCAAGCCTCCGAAGAAATTGCTGTGGAGGCGGGCCATCAGGATCTTTCGACGGACATATCTGAGGAGCGGCGGAGGAGTGAGGAAGCGCCTGTTATTAAGGCGGTAAATCTCGTCATACAGGAAGCAATCAAACGGCGTGCCAGTGACATCCATTTCGAGCCTCGAGCGGATCGTATGGAGGTGCGCTATCGCATCGACGGCGTCTTGCAGCACGTGCGCGATCTGCCTAAGAATCTTCAGGGGGCAGTGATCAGCAGAATTAAAGTGATGGCTGACCTGGATATCGCAGAAAAGCGCGTTCCCCAGGACGGGAGGATCAGTGTAAAGCTGAATAACAAAAGCGTCGATCTTAGGATTTCCACTCTTCCCGTTCAATACGGCGAGCGGGTGGTCGTGCGCATACTCGACAAGTCGGGAATAGTGCTCTCTCTTGAAAAGCTAGGCTTCAGCAAGGAGGATCTGGAGGCGTTCAAGTACCTGATTGAGCGGCCCTACGGGATAATCCTGGTGACCGGACCAACAGGCAGCGGCAAGACCACCACCCTCTACTCTGCGTTGGACAGCATTCGGTCGCCTGAGATCAATATAATGACCGTTGAGGATCCGATAGAATACGAGTTGGACGGGGTAAACCAGTCTGCGGTTAATGTCAAGACAGGGCTTACATTTCCGGTTCAACTTCGAGCAATACTTAGGCAGGATCCGGACGTCATATTCGTTGGCGAGATAAGGGATAGGGAGACCGCAACTATCGCGTTTCAGGCTGCAATGACCGGTCATCTCGTGTTTTCAACACTTCACTGCAACGATGCTGCTTCGGCGATCACACGCCTTACTGACATGGGTGTTGAACCGTTTCTCATAGGCTCTTCAATCATCGGAGTGCTGGCGCAAAGGTTGGTTCGTACCCTGTGTCCTCGCTGTAAGGAAGCCTACGAAGCAGGTGCGGACGAACTGGCCCTGCTCAGGCTGTCTACCGACGAGACGGAAGTGAAGCTCTACAAGTCGGTTGGGTGTGGTCACTGCGGCGGCACAGGTTTCGTAGGTCGCACAGCGGTTGTGGAACTTATGCGAGTCAACGACGAAATACGCCGTCTGACGCTGCAGATGCCTACGGCTGACCAGATTCGCGAGTCAGCCGTTCGCGCCGGGATGAAAACGTTGCGGGAGTCCGCGGTCGAGAAAGTTTTGGCGGGCATCACCACGCTTGATGAAGCCCGCCGCAAAGTGTTCTTCGAAGAGGATTAACCGAAATTGGGTGCTTCAGACCGGCGAATGTGCCAAAACTAGTCTGGAAATTCTACACCCTGTGCAGCGTTCACTATCAGCTGGGGATATACAGCTTGTCCGTCCCGCACACAGGAGCAGACGCCGGTCACTGCAACATAATGCCAAGTTGGACCAACGATTACGCCAGGCGTCGCTATGCACCTAACTTGGGCTCCGCCATCATCAAGTAAGAACGTTTGGTCGTCTATCTGAGTGAACCGCCCGCACACGCGTACTAGGAGTCCGATGTTGTTCAGCCCAACTCCGTCCACAACACCGGTCTGGCCCGCTGCGCCCGCGAAGCCGAATGGCCCACCGCCTAGGTTCTTCGCCGTCATATACACTGGTTTCGCGATTGCCGGTTCACCCGACTGAGCGGACCACGCACGTATATAGCGCTCGCCGTTGGTGTTCGTTTTTACTCGACCAGTAACGCTGACCAGATGTCCTGGGTCGATGTTGTTGTCAGATAACTCCACTCTTATGCCAGAAACCTGCGCTTCTCCTATGACTTCCGACACGTAAAAAACCTGTCCGGTGGCTAGTGTGGAGACTACACCGGTGAGATTGACGAGTCGGTTGTCAAAACTCTGTTTTGCCTGCGGTATGCTCGTAACAGCAGTTTCGCAGCCCCAGCGAGCTATACAAAAAGACTCATATCCACCCGCGCTAGAAAAATATCCGCCTGCGTATAAAGCCTTCCCGGCTCCTAGTCCGTCATCGTAATCGCACAGAGAATAAACAACTGGGTAGTCGCCGCCTATGCCTTCGCCCAATGCTTGCCAGTAGTTTCCATCCCATTTTGCTATCCTGTTTGCTGCTGTGCCGCCTGCGCTGGTAAAGGCGCCCGCAGCATAGAGAGCACCGTTAAACTCGCGCAAAGCACGAACCGATTGGTTCATGCCGGATCCCAGAGCCTGCCACGAGGAACCGTCCCAGCAGGCGATTCTTGCTGCAGGCACGCCGCCAGCCTGAGTGAAGTCGCCCCCTGCGCACAGTTTTCCGTCGAAGACACATAGACTTTGAACGAAGTTGTTGACGCCCGACGAAACCGCTTGCCACGATTCACCGTTCCACCTAGCTATGTAGCTCGTGGGTACATTGCCGGCAAGTTGAAATCCTCCACCGGCATAAAGTTCCCCGTTGTAGACGCAGAGCGCGAATACATACGGAAAAACGCCCCCATCGAGACCTGTTCCTACGGCACTCCATGAGGAACCGTTCCACTTTGCTATGTGAAGTGTGGACACTCCTCCCGCTGTTGTAAATGCGCCCCCTGCGTACAACTCGCCGTTGTACACACAGAGTGAGAGTACAGGCCCGTCGGTGCCGCTGCCCACTGGGTGCCAGCTTTCTCCATCCCATCTTGCAATGAAGTTGACTTCCACACCGCCCGCCGAAGTGAAATGCCCGCCCGCGTATAGTTCGCCATTGTATTCGCACATAGCTTGGACGTAGCCGTTCACCCCTGAGCCTACGCCTCTCCAAGAGGTTCCGTTCCATCTGGCAATGTAGCTGACGGGTACGTTTCCCGCTGCCAAGAAAGTGCCACCCGCATACAGCTCACCTCGAAAGACGCACAGCGAGTTGACGTACGCATAAGTGGCACCGCCGAGTCCCTCCGCTGCGAACAAGTCGCGCGCCCAGTCCGGACTGCATTGTGCTAATACTGCTTGTCCCGACACCAGGAAAGCGAATACTACAACAGCAACCAGAAAGCCGTAGACAATACGCATTTTCCACCTCCGGTTTTCATCTTACCATGGGTGCAAAAAACGTGCCGAAACTCGCAGGAAGCAGCTTTAAGATGTCTTGCGTCCAGTTTAAATGCGGACTCAATGGCGAATGCCAACGAGCTTTCGGTTGATTCAAACCAAGCCTTCGCAGGAATCGCCCTAGTATCTTCGTAAGGAGCAAAGCAGAGGAGGTTTTCAGTGCAGATGACCAGGCGTGATAGACTGATGGCAACGCTGCGGGGTGAACCTGTCGACCGGCCGCCCGTTTCTTTTTATGAGATTGGGGGCTGGAAAGTTGACCCAAATGACCCTGACCCATTCAACATTTACAATCATCCCAGCTGGCGTCCCCTTTTGGAGCTGGCGGAGAGCGAGACGGATATAATACGTATGTGTGCGCCGGCGTACAGTCCGCTGCCGGGTGTCCAGATAGAGGAGTTCTTCAAGACTGAAACCTGGATCCGGGACGGCTCGCTTTATACGCGCACCTCCGTTTGTGTTGGCGGCAGGACATTAACATCACTCACCAGGCGCGATCCGGATGTCCATACCGTCTGGACCATTGAGCATCTGCTGAAGACTCCGGAAGATGCCGAGCTGTACCTCCAGATTCCGGACGAGGTGTTTGTCCGTGAACCTGACGTATCCAATCTGTTTGAGGTGGAAAACGAACTGGGCGACCGCGGAATCGTGATGATCGACACTGCGGATCCCATATGTCTCGCTGCGAGTCTTTTCTCTCTTGCGGATTACACTGTGATAGCATTTACGGAAAAGCGTTTGTTCCATCAGTTGCTTGAGAAGTTTGCGCGAATTATACTTCCTCGTGTCGAGAAAGTGGCGTCGGAGTTTCCCGGTCGACTGTGGCGTATCTGCGGACCGGAATATGCGACAGAACCCTATCTTCCTCCGGAGCTGTTTCGCGAATATGTGGTTCCCTATACGGGACTTCTCGTACAAGCAATTCAGAAACACGGCGGGTTTGCTCGCATTCACTGCCACGGGCGCTTGAAAAACGTGCTACCTTACATTGCGGAAATGGGTCCGGCTGGTCTTGATCCAATCGAACCTCCACCCCAGGGAGATGTGGAGCTGCTGGAAGTGCGCCGCCAGTACGGCAAGGAGATGGTCTTGTTTGGGAATATAGAGGTGTCAGATATCGAGACAATGCCGCCCGCGGAGTTCGAGAAGCTTGTAGCGAAAACCTTGCGCGACGGAACAGAAGGCGAGGGGCGAGGCTTTGTTCTCATGCCGACGGCGGCTCCATACGGCCGAGTCGTCAGCGAGACGACTCTTGCCAATTATCGCACTATGGTGCGACTTGCAAAGAACTTCTCGCGGTGATCGGTTCTCCGAAGTCGAAATGGTTGAGCGCAAACCTATAGACGTATTCGGAATGACAACGTCTGAGCTCGCCTCACTTTGCGATGAACTCGGCGAGCCTCGATACAGAGCCGAGCAGCTGGCGGATTGGTTGTATCGCAAGGGTGTGCGGGATTTCAGTGCTATGACGAATCTGCCCAAAACTCTGCGCGAACGGCTGAAAGAGTGTGCCGCGCTGACCAGGGCCGAAGTCGTAGCCAAGCACGCTGCGGATGACGGCACAACCAAGTTTCTGCTAAAGCTCTCCGATGGAGAGACTGTGGAATCCGTGCTGCTGCCATACCCTGACCGCGTAAGCGTGTGTGTGTCGACTCAGGTCGGCTGTCCTGTTGGGTGCGTTTTCTGCGCCACGGGCGCATCGGGTTTTGTGCGGAACCTGACTGCCGGGGAAATCGTTGACCAGGTTCTGACGCTCAGTGAGGCTAGTCGTGCCACACACGTAGTGTTCATGGGTATGGGAGAGCCGCTTCTCAACTTCGAAAACGTGTTAAAAGCGGTGCGTTTGCTCCACGATGAAGTAGGTATCTCAATGAGGCGAATGACCGTTTCGACTGTTGGTATTACACCTGCCATACGCAGAATGGCTGATCTCAAACTACAGCTGACGCTTGCGGTGTCACTTCATGCGCCTGACCAAGATCTCCGAGCGCAGCTTATACCGCTATCGGCTAAGTACCCGCTTGATGAGTTATTGCAGGTTTGCAGGTCATACGCGAACTATACCAAGCGGCGGATCACTTTTGAATATCTGCTGCTAGCAGGGATAAACGACTCGCCTTCACACGCCGCTCGTCTGGCGAAGATCCTGAAAGGTACCCTCTGCCACGTCAACCTGATCCCGTTCAACGAGGTACCGGAGGCGGATTTCAAAAGACCTTCAGAACGCGTCATAGCCGCCTTTCGTGCGGTTTTGGAACGCAGCGGAGTGCAGGTTACACAACGCGTCGAACGCGGACACGCGGTCGCCGCCGCTTGCGGACAGCTGCGAAGGCGGAGTGCAGGTGGGGCTCTCAGTTGAATCAGTTCAGAGCGCATTGGAGGGGAGTCGAGCTCATTTGTGGGTTCAAGTTCAGAGAAAGGGCTTACGAGAATGGAACGTGGAGTAGGTCTGGCGATATGGAACTTTGCTGCGGGAACGTTGGCTCAGCGCATTCGGCGGTGCGCCGCAGAAGGATTTGATTTCATAAGTCTGATCGGTCGAGACGCAGCGAGCCTCTCTCGGGGCCAGTGTCCCGATGTGGAGGAGGCACTCTTGGAAACTTCTCTTGCAGTCACGATTCACGCCGGTATGATGTCCGGTTGCGACCTCGTGCCTGCGGAGATTCTCTTGGACGACTTCAAATCGTTCATTGACTGGCACGACCGCACTGGTCGTTTGGCATGCGTGCACTACGATGCTGCTCGATCGCGTGGCGGGGAGTTTCTCTCCTCGCATATGCGCCAGGTGTTGAGCGAGATACTTGAGTGCTCCGCCGGCGCGGGCGTTAAAGTCGGAGTCGAAGACTGGCCTATTACGCAAGAGCAGTTCGCAGAGTGTGAGGACCTTTCCCGCTACGAGCATTTTGGACTGTTGATCGATCTAGGGCATCTGAACATCAGACTGCGGCGCCGATATGGGCTCGACAGTCCTTTCCCCGTAGATGCCGCGCGCGATTTCTTCCGCCAGTTGCCGCTGCCCGTCAATGAGCTACACCTGCACAACAATAATGGCGAACGCGATCAGCACGCTCCGCTCTCAAACGGTAATGCCGACATGTCTACGCTTGCCCGAATTCTTGCGGAGGCAGGTACGACGTGTTTAGCTACTGTCGAGATTGTGCCTGCCTGGTCCGGCATCGACGAAGATCAGGGATGGCGCGAGGCTTGCGCCGCTGCTGGGTTCTGGCGACAAGCGTTCGTCAGGCCTATATCTTGAGATCGATTATCGCGCTGACGCCGACTCCATAGATGCGCTTGATGTTGCTTGTTGTCTTGCTTCCGACAGGGACAAGGGCTCGCACTCTGAGATTTCTGCCAATAACCGTGTTCGCTTCAATTTGGACCACGGCTTTGCACTTTTCGACGTTCTCCTTCGCGCCTATAACCTGAGCCGCCCCGATATGTGCGCCGCTACCAAGACTGATTATGGGAACGACTGCAGTGGCTTCTGTCGTACCTACGTTCTTGTTGGCGGTAAGCTTGTTGATGAAGTCGTTGATCTGGGAGCCAAACTTGTCCACGATAAATGCTATTCCGCCAGCTTTCAATATGTCACCCGGCAGCCCCGCGAATGCCGTTATAGACACTGCCGCCAACACTACTGCAAGAGCCACGAAAAAGATTCTGGAACTACTTGTCTTGATCATCTGGCTACCTCCTTTGATGATGTTTCGGCTGTCTGGGCGCCAAGCGACGCCAAACCAATTACCACGGAGGAACAGAAGATATCAGGTAATAACTCAACACTAGGTTAACTAGGTTATTGCTTCCGTTGTCTTGCTCCGTGGATTAACCGGAGACATTATACCCGTTCTGAGCCGCGCGGGAAGCATTTTTCAGATTGTCATGTGGGTTCCCTTTGCCAATTCTGTTCCCCCGGATGCACGCTCTGCGTACAAGCGCGATGTCGTGTCAGGAATTCTGGCAGCTGTTATGTCTGGGCTGACAGGTCCCTTTGCTGCGGTCATCGCTCGGAAAACCCTACATGCCTCCGCATTGGAAATCAGTTTGCTCTCAGTTGCACCGATGGCTGGCTATCTTTTGTCCCTCGTGTGGGCGAACATTATGGAGGGCCGGCCTAAGATGCCTTTTGCGGTCTGGTCCTGGGTTGTTGCACGTGGGCTACTGGTTTTGTGTGTAGCTGCTGTAAAGTCGTGGCTTTTCGTCGGGATCTTCGCAGTCACTTCTTTCATCGCTTCGGTCGCGCAGCCGGCGTATTCCGCGGTAATGAAGGAAGTCTACCCCGACAGTGATCGATCCAGGATAATGGGGTACGCTAGAGTTTGTACAATTGCCGCATATGTGGTCGTGACTGCAGTGGCGGCCCCGCTGGTGAAGGGCTACAACTATCGGTTTGTATTTCCTGTAGCTGCACTCTTTGGAGTAGCATCCGCACTTGTCTTCGGACAGATCAAAGCCACAAAGGCAGAGGGAAACGCCGAGGTTCCACTCCACCGGTTCGTAGGCAGCGGCTTGATGATACTTCGTGATGATCCAGCATTCGCTTGGTTCTGCGCAGGTATCTTCGTCTTCGGTTTCGCCAATTTTCTTGCTACCCCCATATATACGGTGTATCAGGTGGAGATTGGAGTTGATACGACCTGGGCCGGGGTTTACTCCATTATCGCCGCTTTAACTATGACATTTGCCTATGCCTATTGGGGACCGTACACGGACAGAAAAAGCCCGCAGATAGCGGTTGCCGTTCAAACTTTAATGTTTGCGCTGGTGCCGCTTATCTATTGCTTTGCCACTCGGCCGTGGATGCTGCTTCCTGCTATGATAATAGCTGGGATCGCAAACGCAGGACTGGAGCTGTCTTACTTCAGTGGTGTGCTGTACTTTGCTCCTGAGGAACGCGTGACAAGCTATCAGGGATTGTTCCTAAGCCTGATGGGTTTCAGAGGTGTAATCGCGCCTTTTCTCGGAGCAGCGCTGCAGCAATCTGGACTTCTTTCTCCTAGGGCTATTTTTGCCCTAACTGCTGTAATGATAGCAACCGGTGCACTAATCCAAGCCGTCGGACTGCGCAAATTCCCCCGCAGCAGTCCCACTTCATAGCACGAGCTCGGTGGTTTAGCCCACCGGCGGCTGAGCTGCTATTTGTTTGAATATGGAGTACGCTTCCTCGACCCCGGCTACTTCTCTCGGTTCGTAGGTTTCGAGGTCGAATGAGTTGCGCACTATCTGGCGGACTTCTTCAAGCGACTCGATGAAGCCTCTGCCCATACCTTGGACAAGCACATTCCCCGTGGCTGTGGCTTCGACCGGTCCAGCTATCACTTTTCTTCCTGTGACGTCGGCCGTGAGCTGCGAGAGAAGCTTGTTCTGGGTTCCGCCGCCGACTATATGGATGGGTTCGTGCCTGCGGTTGAACATCTCGTCTAAGTCATCAACGGTTGCTCGATATCGGAGAGCCAAGCTGTCAAGTATGCAGCGCACTATTTCGCCTTTCGTTTCGGGGATTGGCTGACCTGTAACTTTGCAGAACTGCTGCACGCGCTGCGGCATATATCCAGGAGGCAGGAAAAGCGGGTCGTCCGGGTTGATGATCGATTTGAATGCTGGAGACTCGCCGGCCATTGCGGTCAGGTCTGCGTATGAAATCTCCTCCCCTTCAGCAGCCCAAGTCCTCCGGCACTCCTGGACGATCCAGAGTCCCATTATGTTCTTGAGGAAGCGGAACGTCCCGCAAACACCGCCCTCGTTCGTGTAATTCTTCTGATAGGATGCTTCGTTTATCAGAGGTTTTTGCACCTCAACGCCCATCAATGACCAGGTCCCCGAGCTTAGGTAAACGTGTCCTTCGCCCGTTGCCGGGACGGCCGCCACTGCGCTGCCCGTATCGTGGGTCGCCGGTGCCACTACGGGAATACCTTCGCCCGCGCCTAGCTCTGCCGCAATACTTTCGTGCAGCGGACCAATTAGTGTTCCGGGCTGAACGATAGGCGGGAATATGTGCGGTGGGATACCTAATGCTTCGGCCAAGTCTGTGGCCCAACCACCGGCTGTTGGGTCGTACAGCATAGAAGTCGTAGCAATGGAGAATTCGCTGAGTTTTTCACCGGTCAACCAATAGTTGAACAGGTCCGGCATCATAAGCAAGGTGGAGGCGCACCTCAGAGCAGGGGATCCGCTGTCGACCATCGCGTAGAGCTGGAATATGGTGTTGAGCTGCATAAACTGAATGCCAGTGCGTTCGAATATCTGGCGCCGTGGCACCTTCTGAAACACCTTTTCCATCATTCCGTTTGTTCGACTGTCTCGGTAATGATACGGGATCATGACCAGCTCGCCGTCTTCTCCAAGCAGACCAAAATCGACGCCCCACGTGTCTACCCCAATTCCATCGATTGCACCGTCGGTCTCACGCAGTGCCAGCTTGATTCCCTGCTTGATATCCGAAAACTGCTTGAGTACATCCCAGTGCAAGTGTCCAAGCACGTTCACTGGTCCATTAGGAAACCTGTGTACCTCGCGCAGCTCGAGCCTGTTGTCTTTGATGATTCCCAGCAACGCGCGGCCGCTTTCTGCGCCAAAGTCGATCGCCAGAAATTTCGAGTCCCTAGCCATTTGCTCAGCGCCTCCAACCTCAATCTTTGCCGGCGGGTTTTGTCTAAGCCCCGAACTTTTCCTGCACGCCCATTAACTGGGTAAGTATTTTCATAACGTCGATTCCGCGAATTCTGCCAAGTCCTCCGGCAGTTACCGATCTTTCGTCGTAGTGCTCGCATTTATCCACGCGCACACCTTCTCCCCAGAACACTATCGGTACTGGGTCTCCGGAATGGTCCTTAACGGCGCACGGAGTCGAATGGTCGGCGGTTAGGACTACGTAGGTGTTCTCGGGCAAATGGGACATGATATAGCCCACCATTTCGTCGAGTTTGGCTATCATCTCGAGCTTGACTTGAGGCGAGTCATCGTGTCCGCCAACATCGGCGCCCTTAACGTTGCACAAGACGAAATCATGCGTTGCCAGCCGCTCGATAACGGCTTTCCCCATATTGAGCACGTTGGAGTCTGGTCCTCCTGTGGCACCAGGCACCTCTGTGATGTCCATTCCTACGTAGCGTGCCACGCCGTTTATGAGACCGGTCTCCGCTACACAAGCTGCTTTGAGCCCATATTCCGATTCGAACGGTTCAATGGACGGCCCCAAACCTGCACCGCGCGGCAGAATAATGTTTGCGGGTTTCAAACCCTGCGCAATACGTTCTTTGTTCACGGGATGATCCTTAAGTATTTCATAGGATCGCCGCACAAATTCATTGACGGCTTTGGCTGTTCTTACTGCGCTTTCGTTGTTCGGGTCAAGAGGCTCGCAAGTCAACACCTTCTCGCCCTCGTGGTGTGGGTCTGTATCGGTGATCTCCGCGGATAAGTTCGGACCGCGCAGTATAAGAGCGCCGCGGTGTGCAACGGATTCTTTGAATATCGCTTTGATTCCATCAAGGTCCAGACCGTTTACCGCTGCTGCCAGCTGGTCGGTGCCGCTGGTGATGCGCCCGGCTCTGCGATCCAGGACTACCATGTTCTCGTCGACCGTGGAGAAGTTGCACCTGAAAGCTACGTCACCTTTCTTGACGTCCATGCCGATGCCGGCGGCTTCGAACGGTCCCCTGCCGGTGTAGTACTTGTACGGGTCATATCCCAGTATCGCAAGGTGTGAGGTGTCGCTGCCAGCACGCACGCCGGGAGCGATGGGATCCATTAACCCGCACTCCCCTTCTTTGGCTAGTTTGTCCAGGTTCGGTTTGTTCGCTGCTTCGAGCGGGGTCTTATCGCCCAAAGATTTGATCGGCCTGTCTCCCAGGCCGTCTGCTACCAAGAGAATAGCCTTTGCCTTGTTCATTGCCAACCTCCGGACAGCCAATTTTATAAGGATTGAAACGAGATACACTCAGCCCAGGCGATTGCCCGAGTGGCGCCGCAATCATCCTGTAGCAACAGCCGGCCGCAGTCGTCTATTCCGACAATCCGGCCGCGTATTTGCTCACCACCTACGTCTACCTCGGCCCGTGTTCCCATACCGCACATATGTGTGCGCCAACGCTCGAGAATTGCGGCGAATCCGACCGAACAGTAGGCTTGGTACCACTCAAAGAGCGCCATAGCCATTTTCTCCGTCGCGGCTCGGACATCCTGCGTTGAACCCGTTTCCAGCGCGACCGAAGTGGCTTCTGCCGCGATTTCACTTGGGAAGGCGGTCTGGTTGACGTTTACACCTATCCCTATCACGACGGCTGCTTCAGCTGCGGCTTCGGTCGTTTCAATGAGAATCCCGCATATCTTCCGCTTATTTACCAACACGTCGTTCGGCCATTTGAGCTCGCAACGCAGTCCGAACTGTTCCTTGAGGCTTTCAGCGGCGGCAATGGACGAAACAAACGACAATTCGTGAAATCTCTCCGGCGGTAGATGCGGGCGTAGTATCGCGCTCATTAGCACCGAAGAACCGGGTTCATCCACCCATACGCGGCCATGTCTGCCTCGGCCCGCGTGTTGGCTTCTCGCGATAACTACAGTGCCTTCCGGAGCCCCGGTTTTGGCGAGTTCCAGCGCGATGTCGTTCGTCGAGCTCACCGTGTCGAAATCGACAAACGCGGGTTTAATCATAGCTGAAAATAAGGGGATAGTCAGAACTCCATACTTATGTCAAGGGCAGGAGGGCTGTGGGTCAGTGCGCCCACGGATATCAGGTCGACGCCCGTCTCGGCGACCTGTGCTACGTTGTCCAGGGTTATTCCCCCAGACGCTTCCAGAACAACTCTCCCAGCGGCCAACTGCACAGCCTCGCTGAGAGTTTGCACGCTCATATTGTCGAGCAGAACGGCGTCCGCACCGGATTCTATAGCTTCTTTGAGTTCGTCAAGGTTTCGCACTTCTACTTCGACCAGCAGCGTATGTGGTGCGCGGTTCTTGGCGGCGCGTACAGCGGCCGCGATTCCCCCAGCCGCTGCAATGTGATTGTCCTTGATTAGTATTCCGTCGTAAAGCCCGAATCTGTGATTGTATCCACCGCCGACTCTGACCGAGTACTTGTCAAGGCAGCGTAAGCCAGGTACCGTCTTCCGAGTATCAACTATTCTTGCTTTCGTGTGGGAAACGCGAGATACGTATTGGGACGTAAGCGTTGCTATACCGCTCATCCGCTGCAGAAAGTTCAGCGCCACCCTTTCACCGCTCAGAATCTCTGCAGCACTGCCGATCACATTGGCTATGACCGTACCTTGTTCAAGCCTAGCGCCGTCTTCAAGATGGGGTTCGAACATCAGGCGCGAGTCCAGAATTGCGAACACCATGCGCGCAATTTCTATACCGGCCAGTATACCCGCGGATTTTGACACAATGCGGGCGTCGGCCCGGGCCAGTCTCGGCACTGTGAGAGAGGTAGTTATGTCTCCCTGGCCCAGGTCTTCTTCGATTGCTCGCCTAACTATCGGTTCTGCTGCTAGCAGGTCCAGCCGTGTCATAACGCTATCATCTTCTCTATCGCGCTGCGTGCGCGGACTATCACGTCTTCAGGCAGTTCTATTGCCGGCTGCATATCCTCCAGGCTCCACAATACTTTCTCTAAGGTTATTTTCTTCATGTTCGGACAAACGTTTACCGGGCTGGGGTTATAAAAAACCTTGCTCGGATTTTCCTTTTTGAGTCTGTGTAGCAAACCTCTTTCAGTGCAGATTATGAACTCCTTCGCCTGACTCCCGGCTACGAAGCGCAGCATGCCCGATGTGCTCTCCACCGCATCCGCCAGGGAAATGACGTCCATTGTGCATTCCGGGTGAGCTACTACCAATGCTTCGGGGTGTTCCCGCTTCGCACGCAGAACGTCTGCGGCAAGTATCCGGTGGTGAGTCGGGCAGTACCCACAGTAGGGGATTATTGTTTTGTCTGTTTTCGACGCTACGTACGCTGCCAGAGACTTGTCCGGGACGAAGAGCACCTTGTCGGATTCCAGAGATTCCACAACACGCACTGCGTTCGCCGATGTGCAGCAGATGTCGCTTTCCGCTTTTACGTCGGCGGAAGTGTTCACATAGGCAACCACTGGCAGGCCAGGATGAGCGGATTTAAACTGCAGGAGTTGCTCGCGGGTGATCATGTCCGCCATAGGACAGCCCGCTTGTTCGTCAGGAAGCAGAACAGTCTTTTCGGGGCTGAGCACCTTGGCCGTTTCAGCCATGAAGTGGACGCCACAAAACACGATCACCTTTGCGTCAGTGCGGGCAGCTGCACGCGAGAGCTCGAGAGAGTCACCTGTAATGTCCGCTACATCTTGCACCTCAGGCAGTTGATAGTTGTGCGCGAGTATTACAGCGTGGCGCTGTTCCTTCAACTTGCTTATCTTGCTGACCAGATCGTCGCTCATGTTTCTTGCCTACTTATACGCACCATTTATGCTGATGCGCTGCTTTGCCGTAGAGTGTGCCTGACAATTAGGCCGACGCCAGTGCTGCGTCAATAGCTTCTTTCAAGTTCGAAGCGCCCACGGCTTTGATTGCATGCTGCTTCCTAAGACCGCGTGCACTTCGCTCTGCTAACACAACGCGCGAAAAACCGAGCCGAGCGGCCTCTCTTAAACGGGCGTCAAGTCTACCGACCGAACGTACCTCCCCAGCCAGTCCTATCTCGCCGATCGCTATAGTGTCCTGGTCGACTGGCTTGTCCAGCAGACTGGACGCGATTGCCACCGCGACTGCCAGATCTGCAGCCGGTTCAATTACTCGCACGCCGCCAGCTACGTTTACGTAGACGTCCTTGTTTCCCAGCGGCAGCCCGACTCGTTTTTCCAAGACTGCAATTATCATAAGCGTCTTGTTGTAGTCCACTCCTGCGGCCATACGTCGGGGGCTTGCGTAAAATGAGGGTGCCACTAGGGCTTGGATTTCTACAAGCAAAGGCCGAGAGCCTTCCATGGTTGCCGTAACGACCGATCCTATACCATGCGCAGGGCGCTCTGCCAGGAAAGCCTCGGACGGGTTCGGCACCTCTACAAGACCAGTTTCCCGCATTTCGAAAACTCCGACTTCGTCGGTGGAGCCAAATCTATTCTTAACCGCGCGCAGCACTCTATAGGATTGATGTCTCTCGCCTTCAAAATAGAGGACTGTATCGACCATGTGCTCCAGGACGCGCGGGCCTGCGAGCGAACCTTCCTTTGTTACGTGGCCCACAATAAAAACCGATATGCCTTTTCCCTTAGCCAGATTGGCCAGCACTCCTGTGCAGCTGCGCACCTGGCTGACGGTTCCCGGCGCCGACGAAAGATTGGGATCGTACATCGTCTGAATGGAGTCGATGACGACATAGCTTGGTGCCAATCTTTCTATACACTCCTGCACGGCTTCGATATTTGTCTCCGTGACCACGTACAGCTGGGGCGATTCCACTCCAATGCGGTTTCCTCGCAACTTGATTTGCTCAGCCGATTCTTCACCCGATACGTACAGCACCTTTCCGGCACTTGTACTCAGGTTGTTGGCAACCTGCATCAGGATAGTGGATTTTCCAATGCCGGGGTCGCCTCCAATTAGCACCAGCGAACCGTCGACTACACCGCCTCCGAGGACGCGGTCGAACTCACTAAGTCCACAGCTGACCCTTCGTGCGCCTGTGGCGCTGAGCTCGCTAATAGGGACGGCAACGGCTGCTCCACTTGAAGCAGCTGAGTGTCTGCGAGGTGAGGTGTCTTCTATAGTCTCCTCGACAAGCGTTGCCCACTCGTCGCAGTCCGGACAGCGTCCCACCCACTTGGGAGATTCATACCCGCAGGACTGACATACGTACCTTGTTCGTGTCTTCGCCACTAGTAAGCCAAGCGAGTTCCGAACCTTATCGTCCAACCGCTGAAATCAGTGTCGCCGCCCACTTCTCGGCTCAGCTTTGCAATGCCCTGGCGTGTAAGTTCAACATAAAGTCCATTTCCCAGCTCGCGGCCTACGCTGACCACATACCCGAGCTTCTCGCCTCCATCGGAAGACCAGCCGTAAGTTTGCGTTGTTGGAATGTAGCCCCAGTACTTATGGCGCACCGCATAAATGCCGACGCCAGCCGTGACAAACCAACACTTCTCCTCATCGCCGAACCGCTTGATGGTTGAAACCCTGACAGGCAGCAAGTTTGCTTTGCCGGTTGCGGTATCCGCTGAAAGCCATTCAATCTCCGCAACGGCCGTAGGTCGGCCCATCTGGTCTCGCTTGAAATTGTACTGTATCGTCGCTCCCAACCAACCGCTTCGAATGTCTCGCAGATCGCTATCAGACGGCACATACCACGATATGTTGAATCCGAGTGGACTGGTATCCGGTGATCTGAATTGCGCGTAAGCAGAAGGCAACGTAAGTAGTGAGAATGCCGCTACGGCGCAGACCAGTGCAGCGTTCTTCATTTGTTTCCTCCAATGAGTGAGCTTGGCGAGATGATTATACGCTTGACTCGTACCTCTGTCAAACAAACTGAGCCACCGAGCTGCAGGACACAGCGGCGCATTCGCCGAAGAGAAGTTCGGCAGCTACTCTACAGAGCAGCGCCGAACCATGCAATTCATTGGACAAGGAGTTGGATAATGCCGAAAATCGCATTCATAGGCGCCGGAAGTTTCGGGTTTACACGAGCTTTGGTTCGCGACATACTGACATTCCCTGCGCTCGCGGATTCCACTATTGCTTTGATGGATATCGACAGGGAGCGGCTGGATTTCATCAAGGCGGCCGTCGATCGCATTGTCGAGGCAGGCAAATACCCGGCCAAGGTTTATGCCACCATGGATCGAGCTGAGGCTCTCGATGGAGCGGACGGTGTTCTGTGCACCATTTTGGTGGGCGGTCCTCAAGTATTTCGCACAGATATCGAGATCCCAAAGAAGTATGGAGTCGACATAAACGTGGGGGACACACGGGGTCCTGCCGGGATCTTCCGTGCACTGCGCACAATTCCTGTGATTCTCGACATAGCTCGCGACGTCGAAAAGTACTGTCCGGATGCGATATTTCTGAACTACACAAACCCTATGTCGATGCTTTGCAAAGCTATTCTCAGCCAGACAAAAGTCAAGGCTTCTGGGTTGTGTCACAGCGTGCAGGGAACCGCGGCAATGCTGGCACGATGGATCGGAGCACCTATGGAAGAGATTACCTATCGATGTGCGGGCATCAACCACCAAGCGTGGTATGTAGATTTCAAGTGGAACGGCAAAGACGCATATCCGCTGATTCGCGAAGCGGTTACAACTAGGCCGGAGATATACAACGAGGAACAGGTCAGAAACGAAATGTTCCTACATCTGGGTTATTACGTCACTGAGTCCAGCGGCCACAACTCAGAGTATGTTGCCTGGTTCCGGAAGCGGCCTGATCTGATCGAAAAGTACTGTACGCATGGAACAGGTTGGAATCCCGGCGAGCACGCCTACATTCTGAAGCACTACTTGCAAACTGAGGCGACTTGGCGCGACCATATAAAAGAACAGCTCCAAGCACCGGTTCGATTGGAAAGAGGACACGAATACGCTGCATACATCTTTAACGCCATATTCGGCGATGGCACAATGTATGAGTTTAACGGCAACGTACTCAACCACGGCCTTATCGACAATCTGCCTTGGGGATCTTGTGTTGAGGTGCCGGTGTTGGCGTCGAGGCGCGGGCTTGATCCATTGCATGTCGGAGCCCTACCTCCGCAGTGTGCCATTCTCAACAACATAAGCATTGCGACAGAGGAGATGGCTGTACAGGGGTGCCTGGAAGGAAACCGCGATATGGTATTCCACGCAATCTGCTACGATCCGCTTACGTCGGCTGTGCTGAGCCTGGCGGAGATTAGGTCGATGGTCGATGAGATGTTCGAAGCGAACAAAGGTTGGCTGCCGACGTTTGACAAATAGCAAGAAAGACTCAAGGACGTTTGGCCTGGAACCGTTTGTGTCACCCACAGTGAGGGCTTTCTTGATGTTCACAGCTTTTGCAGTTTGGGCCCCGCAGCCTTCGGCAGCGGAGGGTTTCTTTGCTTTCTCTGGGGAAGAGAGTTTCAGGGAGTTTCGTCTGACCAATGCCGCTTGGGATCCCGCTTCCAAGGGTATCGTGTTCTCGTCGCCCCACGGGTCGGTGAACCTGCAGTGTGCCACAGTCGAGTCACCGGAAATAAAGGTGGATGGCGGTTTTGACCAGGCTGTGATCTCGTGGAACGCATATACTCCTCTCGGGGCTTACATACGAGTATACCTCGCAGCGAAAGTCGGGGCGAATTGGACACCCTGGTATAAGATGGGTTTGTGGACGCGGGATGAGCGTCCCGAGCCTCGAACGAGCTTCAAAGGCCAGGACGACGAGTGGGGCCGCGTGGATACCGATGTCCTTGTTCTCAAAAAGCCTGCTCAGGCTATTAAGGCGAGGCTGGAACTTGGGTCTGTCGACGGGTGCGCATATCCGATACTCCGTTTTGTCTCGGTGTGTGTTACGAATACTAGTGCCCCCAGGCCTACAGATGCGCCGGTGAAATCCGCATGGGGTAGGGAGCTCGACGTGCCGGAACTTTCCCAGCTCTCGGTTGAGGGAGGCCGCGGTTGGTGCAGCCCGACCTCAGTGGCGATGGTGCTCGGTTATTGGGCGAAAAAGCTGAACCGGCCTGAGCTTGCGGTCAGTATAACGGAGGCAGCGCAGGGGGTCTACGATAAGGCTTGGGGCGGCACAGGCAACTGGACTTTCAACATTGCCTTCGCCGGAGAGTTCTCCGGGATAAGAGCCTATGTAACCCGTTTTTCCAACATTGCCGACATTGAGAAAAGAGTTTTACAGGGCATTCCGGTGATTGTGTCGCTGGATTACAACAAGCTCAACCGTCGGAAGACCGAAGCTCCTATGGGTCACCTGATGGTGGTGCGCGGGTTCACGCGGTTTGGCAATGTCATCTTCAACGACCCCTGGGCTCGGTTGGATAAGGGTCAGAAGGTCAGAAAGATATTCAAGCGAGAGGACCTGGAGCGCTCTTGGCTTGGACCTGGCGGTTCGCACGGAACCGTTTATCTGATAATGCCGGAGGAGCTTTGAGTGAGCCTCGTTAGGTACGTCCGCCTCTCGAGCGCGATTTTGGTTGCTGCCGTGGTTTGTTCTGGTTCGTATGCTCAGGACCTTTCACCGTTGAAAGAGTATCACATATGGCTCCCTATGACCGGCTTTACTGATGCACAGGTTGAGGATGCCCGCAAGGCCGGCTACGACACCGTAATGCTGAAGATAGGACCTCCGCCTACACCAGACGAGACTGCGGTCGATTTCAGCTCCTCAGATCGATTGCTTGAACGCGTAACCTCTCGAGGAATGAACGCCGTTATCGTAATCTTAGGCTGGGCCGGATTAGGCAGAGGCAGATTCTGGGATATCGACGAAAGTGGCGAGAAGATTCCAAACCAACTAGATCCGTTCTGGGACGAAGCGATGGAGCGGGTCGAGTGGTACTACCGGGCGGTTATTGAACACTACGCTCAAGCCCCCAGGGTGGTTGCATTTGTTCCCACCTGGGGAATCTACGGAGAAGCGGGTTTTACCTCGTTCACAGCCGGGTTCAGCCCGCACGCTCTTTCTCACTTCAACGAATGGCGCGCGCAACAAGGATTGCCGCCGCTTGGTTCCCTGCCTAATCGTTACGCCGGACCGAATACGGAGTTCAACCGCTTCATCAGGTTCAGGTTTGAGTACGTTGAGCGGGTCTTTGATCAGATGGTTGCTCGTCTCAAACCGCACGCGCGGGGTCGACCCGTCGGCATGTGGCAGGAATTGTATCCAGTCATCGGATATCTCTGGAATATGGTCGAAGTGCCTTCGGCCGACTTTGCTCTTTATGAGGCTGGGCTCGTTTACCAGGCTTGTCATCACCCGGAAAAGTCTTTGGCTGAAACGATGGGATTTCGTTATCGGTGCAGGTCGGCTGCCGACTATCGGGATTACTACTTGCCCCTGCTTGCTCGGCGGCGCGGAGAGGGCGGGCGATTTATGGGCTGTCAGCTCACTAACGACTATGCAAAGAACTACGGCTGGTCGGAGGACTTCGCCCATTCGGTTGGATTTGACCGCTGGGAGGACGAATTCGCTCCTTACTTGAAACGGCTGCTAGACGCACCGCTTGAGGCACCGCGCCGCGATGTTCTTATGGTCTATCCCACGTATGCCGCCTCCGCATTGTCGGATTCCCCTGTGCATTTTACTGACACGCTGATAATAGAAGTGCTGCTGCGGATGTTCGGCGTGCAGTTTGTGCGCTGCGGTAGTCCCGCACTGGACAAGATGCCCTTGGATGAGATGGACCGCTTTAAGCTGATAGTGGTGCCTGAATCCGACTACCTCTTGAGCTCCACGTACGGCAAACTGGTCAAGGCGAAACCAAAGGTCATATTCACCGGCTGTTTCGCTCAAGCGCTTGACAGCGAACAACTGCCGGTCGGCGGCAGCCGTGATGTTGCCGGTCTCACGCTACAATACGGTATTCGGCCTGCCGGACAGGTGCGCTTGAGCTCTGAGTGCGCAATAACCCTAGGCCTTTCTGAGGTCCTGAAGAGTCTTCAAGTCCAGTTGGCGGAAGACGAATGCTTCAAGTTTGTTGATGCGGGGTCAACTGCTCAAATGCTTCTCGCCTGTGGTGATTGGCCAATAGTTACGCGTCTGGAATTAACTATCGGCGGTAGGCGCAAGGAGTTCGTGTTCTTGCACGGCCACCTTTTTGCATCAGCCTGTTGGAATCCAAACCGCAAGCCGCCTGAGTTAGCTGGTTCGGCGGATCCGTCTGCCAACGAAGTCGATGTTTGGGGGCCGTATGACTCTGCGCATCCACAGAATGCGTTCACGACAGCTTTCATGAAAAACCTGCTCGATTGGGCTGAAGTCGACTACCGCGTGCCAAATCCGAAGCCCAGGACGGTCTGCCCCTATCTCGGCGATCATATGGAACAGGTTTCGATTTCAGCCAATATTGTCTACAATAACACCGCAAGCGCTCAGGAGATAACGCTCAGGTTGCCCTTCAGGCCCCTCGGATTCGAGTCTGTCAAGGTGGGCGAGCGTTACACAGTCACGCTGACCGTGCCCCCGTTTTCTTATTTGCCGTTGAGATGGGAAGGCAATACTCCACTGTCCGGTCGGTAGTCTGCCGCACTCCAACGTGCGCCTCTTTGTGCCGATATAAGTGATGTAGTAATACACACTCAGGCAGAATAGGGGTGCGTGGCACGATGAACATAAAGCCCAGCAGCACGGCTGGTTTGAACCTTGCCTACGCGGTCGGTTGGTTTGCAGAAGACGATTCTTTTGTGGTCACTCAGCTGGGCGGCGAAAGCCCGCTCGGCTCGACGCTGGTAGGTCTCGGGTCCGATTACGCAGTTCACATTTCACCCGACGGCGCGGGTTGGAGCACATTTGCCGGCCTTGACATCACCAGCCCTCTCGGTACTGGCAAAGGGTGGTATATCCGCGACCGCGAAACCGGTGCAGTGTGGTCACCGTTCTTTCTTCCGGCGGGCGAGAAAGCTGACGATTTTGAAGTGCGGTTCTTCCCAGGCCAAGTGACTGCCTATGCGCTTAAGAATAAAATCGGCGCCAGCCTGACCATAACGGCACTCCCCAACAAGCCTGTTGAAGTGTGGCTTGTAAAACTGGAAAACCGTTCGGCACGCGAACGCAGCCTTACTTTTACTACATACTTCGAACCGTGTGTGGGCCAAGGGCTAGAGACTTGCTATAAGACGCGTGAGAAGCTGCTCCTTATGCGCAGATCTCTTTCCTCCGCCGTCGGGGACGCGGCTGCAGTTGGAGACATGGTTCTTTTTCACGGGAGTACCCTCACGCCGGTCCGTTTTCAGACAGACAAAATGCGATTCATCGGCGACGGTAGAACGCTCAAGAACCCACTGGAACTTGATTCAGACGCTCAGCCTCCTTGCGAGGGAATTGTCGAAAACCCTGCAGCAAGTTTCACTGTCGACATTGAACTGCCAATCGAGGGCGAAGCGGAGTTCGGTTTTTATGTGGGGGTCGCCAGGAACCCTGAACACGCGATTGATCTTGCCAAAGGGTTGAACAAAAGTTCGCTCGTCCGCGAAGCGGTGCATATGGCGCGCATGAAATGGGAATCTGCATGCTCGCTCGTTCGACTCGACTCTCCAGACCATGTTCTGAATGCCTTTGTCAACACCTGGCTGCCGTATGAAGCCTACGCCGGCTGGATGCGTCAGCGCACCGGAGGCGTCTGCCTGGATCCTTTGCTTGTGGCCGACTGCATAAGGCGCTACTATCCCATATGTGCCGCTGTACCGGATGCAGCACGCAGCAGTCTTGTGAGTTTTGCTGCTGGGCTGAGTTTGTCCGGAGCTTACACAGAAGACAACAAGAACTTCGCTTCGCTTCCTCTCAGCGAGTTGATCTGGTTGCCTCTTACAGTAGCTCGATATGTGGTCGAAACTGGGGATGCTGCCATACTTGCAGAAACAGTTCAGCCGTTGGAAGGTGCTGGGGAGGAACTGACTCTGCAAGACCAATGCGAGAGAATACTTGAGATTTGTGCAGCTTCGCCGAGCGAGGCGGGACCGCTGTTCCCTCGAGCCTTGATAGCCTGGCGGGACATTCTGGAGAGCTGTGCCCAGCCTCGGACGGCAGTCGAAGAGATTCTGCACTCTGATCGCGATAGCCAAGATCCGAAGGATACTCAAAAGCTGCCAAGACGCATTCGGCACATGCTCGCAGCCTCTGCTCTTCTCAATGAAGCACGCTATCGTTCATTGATTGAAGCGTTTTTTGCGTCGGAAAACGCACCTGTCGGCGACTGCGCCGTGGCGTGCGTCGCGTTTACAGAGATCACCGAAAAAATCCTAGGCGTGTTGCCGCTGTGCGAAGGCTTGGAACTATCGCCTCATCTTCCGGATTCTTGGCACGACTACGAAATCACGCGGCAGCTGAGAGGGGATAAGTATAAAATTCATGTGAAGAGGTCTCTGCGCCCGTCGAAAGCGCGCGTAACGGTTACAGTGGACGGTATTCCCATCAATGACTTTGTGATCCCTGAGTTCAGCGACGGGCTAGAACATATGGTGGAAGTGGTATTCAGTTGACCTGCGTGCCTACCACTTCTTCCGAACCGGAATCCCTGCTTTCGAGAGCTCTTCTTTGATCTGTGCGATCGTATATTCGCCCGTGTGGATTATGCTTGCTATTATGGCTGCGTCCGCTTTGCCTTCCGTGAATACCTCGATTAAGTGTTGAGGACTGCCGGCGCCTCCCGACGCAACCACCGGCACACCAACGTTCGTTGCTATAAGCCGGGTGAGGTTGAGTTCATAACCGCCGCGCGTCCCGTCGGCATCCACTGAGTTGACCACAATCTCTCCTGCGCCCAAGTCTTCCGCACGTTTTGCCCATTCGAGCGCGTCTAGTCCTGTTCGCTGCCTAAAACCCCGGATCGTTACCTCGTACCCACTCGGGAACCGCCTGAAGTCGGGATTGGCAACAGGGTCCATTCCCAGAACTATGCACTGACGCCCGAAAACTCGCGCGCCTTCGGCAATTATAGACGGGTTTTCCACGGCAAGAGAGTTTATCGAAACCTTCTCGGCGCCTGCGAGTAGCACGGCTTGCATGTCGTCAAGACCCCTTATCCCGCCGCCGACCGCAAATGGGATATGTATTACGCGGGCTACTTCCCGCACCATCTCTATATCAATGGGCCGGTTCTCTGCTGATGCTGTGATGTCATAGAAAACGAGTTCGTCGCAGCCGCCCTCGCTGTAAGCGACAGCCATTTCGATGGGATCGCCGAGGTCCACGTTCCCCTGAAACCTTACTCCTTTAGTAACCTTCCGGTTTCTGACGTCAAGACACGGTATGATTCGCTTCGTCAGCATTTGCCATCCCACCGCACAAAGTTTGCGAGCAGTTGCAGACCTATTCGACCGGAACGTTCCGGATGAAATTGTACAGCCACGATGTTTGAGCAGCCGATGACCGACGCGAAACTCACTTCGGCGTATTCCGTTTCTCCGAACACATGTGCCTTGTCAGACGGCACCGGATAATAGCTGTGCACAAAGTAGAATTCGCTTTCGTCTTCTATTCCTTCGAAGATCGGATGCGGTTTGACGATGCGGACGGTATTCCAGCCGATATGTGGTATCTTGTAGGACGGATCGGCAGGGGCGAACCGCCTGACCTCACCGGGCAGCACTCCGAGGCATTCGGTGCCACCGTCCTCTTCTGAGTAGTCCAGTATGATCTGCGTGCCGAGACAAATACCCAGAAATGGCTTTCCTGAGCGAGCCGCTTGTCGGATTGCTCCAATAAGGCCGAGCTGCTCCAAGTTGCGCACGGCTTCGCCAGCCGCGCCCACACCCGGGAATATTATCCGGTCGGCTGCTGAGATGGTCGAAGCATCGCTTGTAATAACACATTCAGCTCCGATGTGCTCCAGGGCAAGCCGGACGCTTGTGAGGTTTCCTGCTTTGTAGTCGATGATAGCAATCAATTGGTGTTGGCTAACAGCTGTACTTCTCTACCAAATAGAGTAGCAAATTGAGCAGCACGCTTGCAACCAGGCGGCATTAGGGTTAAGTGCAGTCCGTTACCGGTAGATGGAGAATACCCTTGTCGTTTAGCTTTTTGCACGCGGCTTAGTAGGGCTGCGTGTTACGGCAGGAAGTTTGTCTTACGTGTTCGTCTGCTTGCCGTAGTGCTTCTCTAGGTATTCAATTATCTTGTCGTCGTCATCTGCTATTACAGTGCCGTCATCGCAGACAAGAGTAGGAATCCCCGCTTGTCCTGAGATTTCGATAAGTTCTTTGCGTTCAGGCTTTGCGCGCGGGACGTCCACGCAGATATAGTCTATGCCGAGTTCGGCCATTTTTGCGCGCACTCTGGCACAATAAGGGCACCAGTCAGCTTGGTAGAGTTTTAGCAACTTCTCACCTCGGTTTTCGTCGCTTTGCGTTTTGCCGCCGACCGCTTGTCGGCTGACGAGCACATTTAAGTATTCCATCATGAGCTGCTTGCCGAAACCTGGGATGTCGCGGCGCTTCTGAACCTGCGTATGAGTTGGCAAGTAGGACTTGAGTTCAGTGCACGAAATATTGCGCGTGCGAGCTTCCGCGCCAGGCAGCATTTTTGTCGATTTGGCTGTAAAGGAAACAGATTTCGTGTCGTCAAATCAATTAACACGCCACTAACGCGTCTAGGTGTATCAATTCTGCGGGGAGGTCGTACAACATGAAACGCTGGTTTGTACTGTTCTTGGTCGGTGTGGTTATTTGCTG
This sequence comes from Armatimonadota bacterium, assembly GCA_029907315.1. GTDB lineage: Bacteria > Armatimonadota > UBA5829 > UBA5829 > UBA5829 > CALJES01. The sequence continues at coordinate 31,173 of JARYME010000015.1, forward strand.
CGCTGTGTGGTCGGCTTCGGCTGAGCCGGTCAAACTTGCGTACAAATTCACTAAGGGCGAACTTGACAAGTATCGCTCGAATATCTCCGTAACCATCACCACATCTTCTGGGCCGGGTAAGCCCAGCATACCGCCTATAGTGGTGACCATGGAGACGGTGCAGCAAAGCCGCACGCTCGAGGTGCTGCCCGATGGCTCCGCCAAAGTCCGCGTAAGTCACTCGATTTCGTCCGTGAGCGTGTCCGGTGTGCCCAAGGGCAAGACACCTGCCGTTCCCAAGCAGAGCTTCTCGTTGGTTTACACAATGAGCCCTCAGGGACGCATAACTTCGGTCGAGGGCGCGCAGAACCTGCAGAAGATGTTTGAATCCGCAGGGTTGCGTAACTTCGACATGAGTTTCCTTACCAACCAAATGGCCAGCTATGTGCTCCTGCCGGAAGAACCTATTGATATCGGTTCCACTTGGAAACAGGTGATTCCGCTTCCGCTCGGCTGGGGAGAGGTGAGTGTGGAATCTACCCTTGATTCTTACGGGGAGAAAATATGGTCGCAGACGGCTGCGCGGATCTCGCAAAAGTTTACCGGCCGAATGGATTTGGGTCAGGTTGTGAGGTCGCTGGCGGGTTCGATGGCGAGCACTGAAAAGGAGCGTCAAGCAGCATCGCAAATAACCGGCACTATGGATATGAACGGCACTATGACGTTTCTCTTTGCTCCTGAGCTGGGTAAGATCCTGAAAGGCAGCGGGCAGATGTGGGCTGAAATGACGCTCAATATGCCCGGGGCAGCAGTGGCTCAGGGTGCTCCTTCGCAAATGCAGATGCATATGGATATGAAGTGCAGCATCACCAGGTTCAAGTGATCGGATGCACCTACAGTGTCTTATGGCGGCACTAAGCAGGGTCTTTTTAGGGTTTGTGAGTGTGACCCGTGGTTCAAGTTTCTGGGTGCCGCTTAAGGTTGAAGTTCACTGTCAGATATTGTCACCAGGCTCTCGCTAAGGGAGTTGTAATTTTTTCTTTTTACCCCTTGACAGCTCCGCGACCTTGGGGTAAACTGCTCACCAGATGAGGTGGGCGAGCTTGCAACTGCGCACTTACTGCAGGAGGCGAGATGCTCGCCCGCGGATGTGCGGTGCGTCGGGTCGATGAGCCGGCGAGCTCGTCCGTAACTAAGTGGCTCGATGGGCGCACAGTAGAATCAGGTAGAGGAAAGGAGAGGGTTTCTCGGGTGCGTAGAAATTGCTTCCTCTCTAGACATAGTACCAACGAGGAAAGGAGGGTCGATAGATGAGGAGAGTTCTAGTTCTCATGGCCGTGCTTGCAATGGTGTTTGTCGCAACTTGTTGCGCGAGCTGGGCCGCCGCAGATTGGAGGCTCACGCTCACACAAGGCGTTTGGCAGTCTGGAACCGTATACTGGATGGGGTCAAACCAGGATGTTTATGCAGGCGCCCTGAAAATGAAGGTTGACAAATACGATGCCGGACATCAAAACATCATCCAGACGTACTACAGCTGGATGTACTGCATTGACAAGGCATGGTACGATCCAAACGATTGGTACGAGCGTCAGCAGGGCGGAATCCCGATCAACAACATCCCTGATTTGAATGAGGATAAATGGGCTCGGAAGGTATGGCTAATCAACCGATACGGATGGAACAGCTGGCTTGATGTGGACAAGGCAACCGGCCTTCAGCTGGCGATATGGGAGGTTATTACAGACGATACGCTGGACCTGAATGCCGGGAATTTCCAAATAGTCAGCGGGTATTCGACGGCCGCAATCAGCTATGCTAACACTTTGTTGGGCCTCGTTCAGAAGGCTTCACAGGCTGAGATTGCTGCCGACATATACTACGTCAACGACCAGAACATGAACGAAGTTCCTCCCATTCCCGAGCCGTTCACGCTTGTCCTCGCGACGCTCGGAATCGGTACGGTGGCAGGCTTGCGCAGGCTTGTGGCTCGGTAAGCTCTAGGCGTTGTTTCTTTCGGGTTCAGCGCTGAGAGCGCAAGCGATTGGATCTGAATCGCGAAGGGGTCGGTTCTCCCGACCCCTCTTTTTTGCCTGTGCCGCCGGCAAAACTAGTTCACCCCGTCCTTGATCCCGTGTCCGGGTATTCTTCGCTTCGATGAAGGGGATCCTGAATCGAGTTCAGGATGACGTTTTTCGGTACGTCAAGTGAAGCGAGTCCACCCAGGATCTGATTCGCCATCCATCAGTCGCCCAAGGAGTCATGCCTAAATTTATGTGCCATCCACCGGACGCTCGCGGTGTCATGCCGAACTTGGTTCACCGTTTGTAGGCTGGCTAAGGACTCATGCCGATCTTGATTCGGCATCTGCCAGGCGCCTACGGGGTCATGCCGAACTTGATCCGGCATCCAGGAGTTTGTCACTCAGAGTAGGAAACCCCGGATCCAATCCATAGTGTCGTATAGCCCACACACCGCCCCATACTTAACCCGGGCTTCCTTAGACGTAGGGTAAGCGGTACCTTTCTCGTGATACTGAACCCGCTTCCGTATCCACACTAGGCTAACTACCAAGATTCCTATCTGTTCTAGACTAACCAGTGCAATTTGCATTAGAATAGCAATCGCGTGAGCGACAAGCGACCAAACACCACAGGAGGCTTTAGGTGTCCGAAAAAGAAATTCTCGCCCAACTTATCGCGATGTCCCGCGAACTCGGGCGGCCTGAAAACGACTATGTCATACTCGGTGAGGGCAACACCTCCGCAAAGATAGACGAAGAACACTTCTTCGTAAAAGCCAGTGGCAAATACCTCGCCGATTCCGACGAAAACACCTTCGTCAAGGTCAAGCTCAACGGCGCCCTGGCAATACTGGACAAGGACAACCTTACCGACGATCAGATCAAAGAACTCCTCTTCGCAGCTTGCGCTGACCCCGACAGCAGCATTCGACCCTCAATTGAAACGACATTTCACGCTTTTCTTCTCAGTTTGCCTGGTGTGAACTTTGTAGGACACACGCATCCCACGCCCATTTTGGCGATGATGTGCAGCATTAATGCAGAGAACATCATTAGGGGACGCATATGCCCCGAGGAGATAGTATTTTGCGGACCCGAATCTGTTTATGTCGAATACGGCGACCCGGGCCTAGCCCTCGGTAAGAAGATCAGGGAAAGCGTTTATCGCTACATCGACAAACACGGCTGCAATCCCAAAGTGATCTACGTGCAGAATCACGGATTGATAGCCTTGGCAGGCACCGCCGATGAAGTGATTGCCGCTACCGCAGTCGCGTGCAAGGCGGCTCGGGCCTTGACGGGTGCCATGATCTTCGGCGGGGTTCGTTATCTGCCCGAAGAGGATGTCGAACGGATATACGTCCGACCGGACGAGGCTTACAGACTCGAACAACTGAAACGCGCAAGAAACCGATAATGGTGAGAGCTGAAAAATGAACGATGTCCTGAGACGATACAAGACACTTGACTATCCTTTGCCGAGCACCAACCTGGCTTGGAGGATGCACGAAGCCGGTGTAGAGAACTTTGGCAAGACCGGCGAACCGGACGTCCTTCCACTTCGGCGTCCCAATCGAGACGAGGTGCTGGTCCGTGTGGATGCCATCGGAATCTGTTTTTCCGACGTGAAATTGATCACCCAGGGTCCAGCACATCCGCGCATAACGGGCCGCGATCTTGCCAAGGAACCGGTAATTCCCGGGCACGAGGTGTCATTAACGGTAGTTGAGGCCGGTGATGACTACAAATCCTCATATAAGCCTGGAGACCGGTTTATCGTGCAGGCGGATGTCTACTACAAGGGCGTGAACCTCGCCTACGGCTACGCGCTTGAAGGCGGAATGCAGCAGTACGGCATCGTGGGAGAACCTGTGCTGGCAGGCGATGAGGGGTCTTATCTGATACCTGTGAAACCCGAGACGGGGTATGCTGAGGCTGCGCTAGTTGAGCCTTGGACATGCGTGGTTGCCGCCTACCGCATTCAGCCGCGCAAAACTTGGAAGCCGGGTGGGGCGGTTCTCATCGTTCAAACGGAACGGGGAGAATATTGCTTTGACCCTGAGTTGTGGAGCGCCGGTTTGCCGCAAAAGATCGTGCTGTCCGGCGTGGATGCTGCTGTTGCATCGGCAATTGAGGCCGCTTTGAGGTCCGAAGCCGATATTACCAAGCTGCCTCTCGTCGACCTGAACTCGCTGAGCTCCGCGGTTCAAGAACATGCGGGCGGCAGAGGTTTTGACGACATTGTTGTGTTGGGAACACCCGACCCCAGTCTTGCCGAGGCTTTGGCCGCCGTTCTTGCCAAGAACGGCGTGATGGCAATACTCGCCGAAGAGCCGATCGGCAAACCTGTGAAAATAGACATAGGGCGAGTTCACTACGATTACATCGACATCATCGGCTCTCGGTCGCACAGAGTTGCGGATGCGTATTCCAAAAGCCGAACAAGCGAACTGACGCCCGGCGGTGCAGCTTGGTTCATCGGGGCAGCCGGTCCTATGGGGCAGATGCACGTTCAGCGCGCCGTGCGTCTAAAGAACGGGCCGTGCAAGATTCTGTGCACTGATGTCGACGACTCCAGGCTCGACTATCTTCGCTCCGGTGTCGATTCCACAGCTCGAGAACGTGGTATCGAAATCAAATATGTGAATCCGACACGAACGGTGCCGGATGAGCTGGACAAAATAGTGGCAGAGCTCACTTCGGGCAGGGGCTTCGACGATATCGTAGTGATGGCGCCTGTGGCTGCCATCATTGAGGACGCAGTGCGGTATCTTGCTGAAGGCGGTTTGTTGAATATATTCGCAGGCGTGCCGCGGGGCACCATAGCGACCATGGACATAAGTTCGACCTACCTGAAGGGCAACAGGTTTGTGGGCTCAAGCGGTTCCAGACCGCAGGACATGGTCGATACGCTGGCACTTACTGAAGCAGGCGAGCTGCCAGTGGTCAATTCATTGGCTGCAATAGGGGGTATCGATGCGGTTGCCGAAGGTGTGCGGGCGGTGAAAGAAGCACGGTTCCCGGGAAAGATAGTGATATTCCCGCACATCAGGCTGCCGTTGACTGCGCTAACGGATTTGAACAAAGTCGCGCCGAACGTGTTTGCCAAGCTGAAAGACGGAAAGTTTTGGACTAAAGAAGCTGAGGAGGAGCTTCTGAGGAGCAGGCTGGAGTTGTAGAGATGAGGTTTAAGGACAAGATCGTTCTGGTCACTGGTGCAGCTCAAGGGCTTGGAGAGGCCATCTCGTTCAGGTTTGCGAGAGAAGGGGCTGTCGTGGTTCTGGGCGACATCAATGAACAGGGCGTGAAGGCTACTGCGGAAAGAATAGCCCAGGAGTGCGGCACGCGAACGATGGGCGTGCGGATGGACGTGACCGACGAGACGGAAGTCGGCAGTGTTTTTGAAATGATAAAACGTGAGTTCGGCCGCTTGGACGTTTTGGTTGCGAATGCTGGCATACTCATCGCTCACCTGTTGGTGGATTTCCCGGTAAATGAGTGGCGCAAGGTCATAGACGTGAATCTGGTCGGCTACATGATCTGTGCCAAGTTTGCAGCACAGATGATGCAGGAGCAGAGAAGTGGTGTGATCATACAAATAAACTCCAAGTCTGGCAAAAAGGGCTCATTCGGAAACTCTGCCTACGCGGCGAGCAAGTTTGGGGGCATTGGTCTCACGCAGAGCCTCGCACTGGAGATGGCGCCGTTCGGAGTTCGAGTTAACGCTGTATGTCCAGGGAACATTCTGGAGGGCACTCTGTGGCAGCAGAGCCTGTTTGAGCAATATGCGAGAACCCAAGGGCTTACAATCGAGCAAGTAAGGCGCAAGTACCTGGATCAGGTGCCTCTCGGAAGAAGCTGCACATACGACGACGTAGCCAACGTGGTATTGTTCCTTGCCTCTGATGAGGCAAGCTATATGACGGGCCAAGCAATAAACGTAACCGGCGGCCAAGAGATGCGCTGAGCTCTGCCGCCACGTGCTTTCCGCGGATGGTGCAAGTACAGTTTACTTCTGCTCGGCGCAGATCCTCGGCGGGTTGGTGGCGTAAGGATTTCGCCAACTTAGTGGGCTGTACGGACTGCCGTACTTGCTGTGCGGGTTTGTAATAGTGTTGCCATAAGGATTGCCGTAGCGACCGTAGGGATTGGAGATGCTCTCAGGGTCGTACCTATTGGTCGAAAGTTTCCCTAGGTAAGTCCCGTCAGCGGCGTAAACCTTCGGCGGATTTGTTGCGTAAGGATTCGTCCAACTGGTTGTGCTGTAAGGGCTTCCGTATTTGCTGTAGCTGTTCATCAAGTTGTTCCCGTAAGGACTGCCGTACTTTCCATGAGGGTTTGCTATGCTCTCGGGGTCATACGGATTCGTCGATAGCTTGCCAAGATAGGTGCACTGGGCAGGCTTCGATTGACCTGATGCGACGGTTTTTGCCAGCGCTGCTGCGCCAGATGGAATTGTCCTTGTTGATCCTTTTGTCTGACCTGAGGTGATTCCCGTCGAGGTATTCGTTGCGATACTGGTGCCGAATGTACCAACGCCCAGTGAGCGCGCAGATGTTGGTTGCTGTCGGATTCCGGTGTAAGGCGAGTTGGTCGTCGAAGATCTTCTACCACTGCCGAGTATGTCGCATTCGCTAACCCTACCATTCTTGAACCTTATGGTGATTGAGCCGTAATACCAAACCTCCTCCGAAGACGTGGTGTACTTCTTACACGAGTTCGGTGGTCCCAAAGCCGACTGTACGTCGCTAGTACTCAAGCCATTGTACCGATACGTTACTTCCGCACGTGCGTAGGTTAGTGTGCCGATCGTTAAAATGCCGACGCCAACTATAATTGCGAGGGTTCTTCCAATAGTGCTCATCATGTTTGCCTCGCCTGAAATACCTTTGTTGAAACGGTCTAGTTTCATCTCTTGGATGATGCCTTAGGCTGCATCGGCTGTCAAGGGCTTGGGTGTCAACCTTACAACTTTATTTCGCAGCTGTTACGGACGGGCGAACAGGCTACTTGGGTATGCGCCAATGCTCGTCGCCTATGGGCGGGTTCGTATAGTAAGATATGTGTCCGTCTACGAAGAGGAAGTTTGCCCCGCTGCCATGCTGCTTGGCTATGTAAGAGTGGCGGTTATCAGGATAGAATCCGGTGACCTCAGCCAATCCGGATTCCGGATGGTTCGCTGTCGGGCACGTTCCAAGCGACGCATCGCGCTCGGGGTGATTGTAAACCCCTTCAAAGAACAGCACCATGGCACTTGGCTTGGGTGCTGCGGTCATCTGCGCAGGGTACTGCGTGCCCATAACCGGATGCGACTTGTACCAAATGCAGGTCGCGCCGCGATTGACGACATAGCTGCAGAAAACGGTCCAGGTAGAGGAGTTGGACCACTTGCTCCATGGAGGCTGTGTGTGGCACCACTGCACCCAGTAGCTGTCTCTCACCACGTAGTACATTTCTTTCGGTGCAGCCGGGCACAACCACACGGTGGTTGCTTTGCGTTCATTGCTTATCCTGTCTTGCCGGTTGCGCAGGTATGGGTCTACAAGGAAAAGGTTTGCACCAAAGTGGACACTGGGGTAATAATCGTTCCAGTCTGCGCAGTACATACGGTAGGCAGACCCAATCTGACTGAGGTTGTTGGCGCAAGAGGCTCTCTTTGCTGCGGCTTTGACATTCGAGATCACGGGAAACAGTATGGCGGCCAAGACCGCTATGATAGCCACCACAACAAGAAGCTCGACTATGGTGAAAGCTGTCTTTCGGTAGACAAACCCGCACACGACTGTTTTCCTCCGGCGTTCTCAGTCGAAGTTTCCTCAAAATTCTTCCTTGTGATTGCGTGACATAAGGTCGGCAACTGCTTGACGGGGCGATTTGCTCTCGAAGAGCACGGCATACACCTCTCGCGTTATCGGCATGTAGATGTTATGTTCTCTGCTCAGCAAATATGCCGCCTTGCAAGTGTGCATGCCTTCGGCGACTTGCCCCAGGGCTTGCAGGCTTTCGCTCAGCGTTTTGCCTTCGCCTAACATGATCCCCAGTCGCAGATTTCTCGACAAGCGACTTGCACAGGTTGCCATCAGGTCGCCGAAGCCAGATAGGCCGGTGAATGTTCTTGGGTCAGCTCCAAGTGCGCTTCCCAGACGGATCATCTCGACTACCCCGCGCGTGACCAAGGTCGCTTTTGTATTGTCTCCGTAGCCCAGACCGTCAGAGACCCCTGCACCGATTGCCATTACATTCTTAAGCGCACCGCCCAGCTCGACCCCCACCACGTCTGAGTTTCGGTAGACGCGCAGGTTAGGCGCTGAGAACAATTCCTGAGCTGCCAAAGCCTTATCGGGGTTCGATGAGGCGACCACAGTCGCTGTCGGGATACCGTTTGCAAGTTCGACCGCTAGGTTGGGACCGGAGAGCACAACGCAATCTGCGCCGATTTCCGGTCCTAGTTCTTCGGTTACCACCTGGGAACCGCGCAGTCCGCTTTCGCTCTCCAGTCCTTTTCCTGCGTTCACAAGCAATATGTTGTGACTCAGGCGTCCTTTCAGCTTCCGCGCGACTTCTCGAACTCCCGTGCTTGGTACTGCCAGCACTACGGCTTCGCACCCCGATAGCGCTTCATCAAGGCAAGAAGTTGGACTGACCAAGTCCGGAAGTTTGGTTCCGGGCAGGTAGCGTACGTTCTCTCTATCTCGCGCGAGAGCCTCGGCCTCCTCCGGAAGCCCCCAAAGGCTGACTTCGTGGCCCTTTCTGCCGAGCAAAACCGCGAGAGCCGTACCCCAACTACCGGAACCCAACACGGCAGTTCTCAATTTGCACTCCCAGCTCTGCAGAACAAGCTCCTCTGGAGCGTTGTTTACTTCTCCGGTCTAATTTCTGTCGATCACCTGACGGCTTTAGAGAAGAGCTCTTGCAACCTTGCGAATAGCAAGCGCCGTCAGGTCGCAGTCCTCGTCCGTCATCTGCGGCGGAATGTCCAAGTGTATAGTCCGGCTTAGGTAATCAAGGGTGTTTGGACACATGTCCGGGCTGTACTCGGCTTTGCCGCCTTTCTGCGTGTAGTATGGACAAGTATAAGGGCAGCCCTCCGGTGTTGCTGTGACTTTGTCCATAATCATCTTCCAATGCGCATAGATGTGCCAGTCCGGAACACCCTTGGAGTATATGCATCCGGCCGGTACGCCTTCAGCCGTCAACGCCTTCGCGAACTTCTCAGTAGTTTCGGCATCTTTCAAGAAGAACATAAGGCAGATGCCTGTGTCTCCTGCTTCGTCATTCAGGCGGCGGAAGGTGATGCCAGGAATGTCTGCGATTTGGTCCTTGATGCGCTTTTTGTGGGCTCGCATGCGCGCAATAAGCCCGTCCAGCTTGCGAAGCTGCGCTAGTGCAACTGCTCCGTGAAGTTCGCTCATTCGGAAGTTTACACCAGGGAATACTTCTCCCTCATACCTGGGCAGAGCGAAGCGGTCGGGTCTCCAGCACGCAGCAGTGTCGTGATACGCTTGCGCACGGTCGTACAGCAGGAGGTCATTCGTAACGACGATTCCGCCCTCACCCGATGTGATTATCTTGTGGTACTGTAAGCTGAAGGCGTTGCAATCGCCGAAGGAGCCCAAGCGCTTGCCCTTGTAACTGCCGCCGCACGCTTGAGCTACATCTTCAACCACTTTCAGCCCGTGCTTGCGGGCAATTTCCATAATTCGATCCATATCGCACGGAACTCCGCGCATATGGACGGGTATAACAGCTTTGGTTCGCGGAGTTATCTTCTTTTCGAAGTCTACCGGGTCCAGGGTCAGGGAATCGTCTACCTCTGCGATTACCGGTATGGCTTTGGCTGCAATCACGGCAGCACAGGTTGCAAAAAACGTGTAACCCGGTATTATCACTTCATCGCCAGGACCCACACCCACAGCAACCAGCGAACATATAAGCGCTGAGGTACACGAGTTGACTGCCAGTGCGTACTTCATGCCGACCATGTCGGCAAATCTTTCTTCGAGCTGCTTTACCTTAGAGGGGAACTCAGCAGGCCCGTAGTACCGGAACAAGTATTTTCGGTCCAGAACCTCTAAGACTTCTTTCTTCTCTTCCTCGCCGATTTCCAATCCTCCAGGATACATTGGTGGAAGCGGTGTCGTCTTGACCGGCTTGCCTCCGTCTATTGCTAACTTCTCATCAATAACTGCCATAGTTGAACTCCCTCCCTTACTGTTTCAACTCTGCGCGGGATTTCCAAAGAGCGTTTTTTGGCTATGTATATGATACCAGTTATCTGTTGTCGTGAGGACATCCTCTCAACCGTCTATATATATGCGCGGGACTCGCGCGCCTATGTTGCACAGCACCTCGTAAGATATGGTGCCGATTTTTGCGGCAATGCTACTTACGCTCAAGTGCTCGTATCCTCCGCCGTAGAGAATTACTTCGTCACCCACACTTACTCCAGGCACATCGGTCACGTCTAACATTGTCTGATCCATACACACTCTTCCGACCACCTGGACCTTGACACCTCTTACCACTGCATCACCGCAGTTGGAGAGTCGGCGGGAATAGCCGTCAGCGTATCCAATCGGAATGGTGGCTATAAGCCGCTTGTCCGGAGCTACGTATGTGCGTCCGTAACTGATCGGCGTTCCTGGTCGGACCCATTTGAGAAAGACTATTCGCGTCTTAAGCGTCAGGCATTCTCGGACCGTGACGGTTCTTGGCACGTTTTCGGATGGGTATAGTCCGTAGATCATTATCCCGGGTCTCACTGCATCGAAGTCCGCCTCCGGATACGCCAACACTCCGGCGCTGTTTGAAGCGTGCGAGCACATCTGTGAAACCAGGCTGGGACATTCACGCTTTATAGTGTCGATTGTAGTCCTGAAAAGTGCTATCTGGGACTTCGTAAACGAAGAATCGGGCTCATCAGCACTGGGAAAGTGAGTGAACAGGCCTTCGACACTTATTCCAGGTAGCGCCGAAACTCGGCGAACAAATTCGACAGCCTCCTCGGGCTGGATTCCGATTCGTCCCATGCCGGTATCGATTTTGACGTGTACCGCAGCTTTCTTGCCCAGCTTTGTCGCTACTTCAGACAAAGCTTGTGCAAACTTCAGGTCGCAGCACGCCGCGGTTACTTCTTGTCGGACTATTTCCTCGGCGGCGGCGTACTCACAGCATCCGAGAATCAGCAAAGGTGCTTTAATACCCGCTTCACGCAGTTCTATTGCCTCGTCGACGCAGGCAACGCCAAGCATATCCGCTCCGGCTTCCAAGCATGCACGAGACACCGGTACAGCGCCGTGTCCGTATGCGTTGGCTTTTACCGCAGGGATAAGCTTAACTCGGGACCCTATGCGTTTGCGAATCGCCTGAACGTTCTCCCTTATTGCTGAGAGATCTACCAGGGCAACAGTGGGCCTTGTCACTGCTCAGCGACCACCTTGTTGCGAAGGACACCGACTTTTTCGACGACAACCTCCATCACGTCGCCCGGAAATACCGGTTTCATCCCTTCTGGCGTGCCGGTTGTTATAACGTCACCCGGGTAGAGCGTGTGGAACCTTG
>JARYME010000160.1 GCA_029907315.1 Armatimonadota bacterium
TGATCATCCGCAACTTAGAAAGAGGGATGCGCCTTACCTGCCTCAGACGGATTTTACACACAGGATTGTACGCTACCAGCACGCTGCCGCGGTTGTAAACGTTGGCGAAGTCTGGTATAATTTTAATGCGGCGCCATAGTGCATCGGTTAGCACACGGCTCTTTCAAGGCCGAAGGACGGGTTCGACTCCCGTTGGCGCCGCCATTTTTATTCCAGCCTGACGATCACATACTAGGCTAATGCGGCTGTCGCCCAGAATGCGCCCGCATACCTGTAGCCAGTTTTGCATAGCCATTGAACTGGTTGTTTGCCGAACTACCGTCATAGATCCGGAACACCAGCGCTCAGTAAGCACAACCAAACAGGGAATCCTGACGCAGAGCGAACGCCGTAAAGCCTGCGCACGAGTCAGCAAGCAGAATTCGTCTCAACTACCCCACGAAAGCGCGCAACATCATCGTTCCATAGGCTGCAGCCCCGCGAGTGTTCGCGGACAAACGCATTACCGAAGAGACCATGCTTTGAGCCGTTTTCGTATTGTTGGAGATCCTAGGAGAAGACTCCTCACACCCACACCCTATTCCTCTATCCCATTCTCCGGCGGTGTTGCTCATTATCACATTGTTCACAATACAGGGAGATGAGTTGGCGCAGAATATCCCGCCGCCAACAGCGGCGTCGTTGGACGCCACCGTGTTATAGTCTCATGGCGAATGGTGAATGCCGACAGCTTATTCCGCCGCCGTTGTACGACGCGTTATTTGATGTGATGATGTGACAATGTTGCCGACTATGGGCGGAATCCAAAGCAGAAGACACTCCTGTCAGAAATAGAACGACGATGAACAAAGCTGAGGCAGTCTTGCGTAATCACACCTTCCCTACTCTCCTCATGTAAGTTGGCGTGCCATGCATATGCCAAGCTTATCACAATACAGCAAGTGAGGTCTCAGTCCGCACGCGCAGAACACTGGAGCGGTACATACAACCAGGTTGGCGACCACTGATGACTGGAACAGGTGCATCGGACAACCGAAGAATTCGCTGAAGTGGTAGCTGTGGTGGAAGGCTACCCGTGCGGTACGCGTAAGCAGCGATTCTAGTCGGTGCGTATGGTGATAGTTTCGCCCACACGGAAACAGCACATACTCTAAAAAGCCTGTCGAGCTTGTTGGAAGGATTCTCGCTCACAATGAGAAGCCTGAAATCTCAGAACACGAAGGAGGCCGCGCTTTATTGTTTTAGTTCGCCCCGAACAAAGGATGATACTATACAGTATCAGCACCAGTAACCATCAGTTAGCAGAAGAAAGCGACATCACAACCTAGAACTTAATAAGCGCGATTCTAGGCGTTTGTGCTCCACAAATCGCCCCTGCCACCGCTTTCAAAAGCTTCGCCACGCTTCTTCAGGATCTTGATAGCTGCTCTTATACAACTTGCCACATCCTTGCCGGTTCGAGCGAACCCCAGCACTCGAGCCGTTTCCACAATTAGATCATCGGCGGGCATACTACCATGCCTCCGGAGAACATACAAGGCGGCGTTGGCTATCTCTTGAGGTGCAATATCTTTGGGACTGCGGCGGACATCGCTATTTCTTGAAACTCGGAAGATTCGATACTTATCCGGATCTAAGTTCGGCGGCCAAAAGAATAGCCGGCCCTCGCTCTTAACCCTTCTAACATTCGCGCGCATTCCTATTCGTTTGATACGCTCTGCAACCTGAGACCCGACTCTTGTTATACCCCAATGAGCAGCGACCCGCCGTACTACAATGCCAAAACTAACCGGGCCTTCCTGAATGACTACATTCTCTATAACTTCGCGGATGGCATTGTCTGCACTCGAAGAATAGAAGTCGTTGATGTCGCCAAGTATGTCCTGAACCTTGTACGGCACGTATTCTAGCAACGCTTCATCTCGATCCACCTGACCTCGAGGCTGCTCACTAGGCCTAACAGCCGACTCTGGAATTGACGCCAGCCGCTCAGGTCTTGCAGCGCTTACGAGAGTCGCGTCGGCCTGGTGTATCCTACATCCAAGCTGTTTCGCTTGTTCTATTGCTTCCTTGACGCGTTCAACCTCTGCGTTGGGACTCCTCCACCAATCTATCGACCAAACACGGTGAATTCTCCACCCCAAATTCTCAAGCACAAGCTGCCTAAGTCGGTCCCTGTCCCTGGCTGTCTTCACCCGATAGTAGTTGTCTCCATCATATTCAATGCCGAGCAAGTACCGCTCGGGATACTCGGGATCCACAACCGCCAAGTCAATCCGACAACCTGAACACCCAACCTGACAATGCACCTCGTATCCCAGTTCTCTCAACTTCTCGCTAATCTCTCGTTCCAATGCAGATCTGTAATTCACCTCTCGTGTATACTCAGGCCGTTCTGGTATGGCCAACATGCCGCGTTGAGCATAATCGAGAAAATCTTTCAGATCTGCCACTCCTCGCGCACTTGTCTGTGACAACCTGATTTGATCAGCCGTCATGCTCGAAAACACTACAAGTTGATGCCGAGCACGAGTTATAGCTACGTTGAGCCTTCTCTCTCCGCCATCCTTGTTTAGCGGACCAAAGTTCCTCGAAATGTATCCCTGGGCATCAGGCCCGTAGCATATCGAGAATAAGATGACATCGCGCTCATCACCCTGTACATTTTCCAAGTTCTTAACGAAAACGGCTTCGCCTTTTGGAGCCGATTCACTGTAAAAATAGGGGTCGATCTCAGGATACTTCTGTCGTTTTTCGTCAAGCAAGTCCTCAATAAGCTTTTGCTGCATCAGATTGAACGTTACAATGCCGATACTGTACTTGGAAAGCTCGGCATCTCTGAGTCTGCGGACGACCTCATTCACGACTTCGTCTGCCTCAATCCTGTTAGTTCGTGTTCCTGACCTGTCGTAGACACCATTAACCAGACGAAGGAACACGGCTTCTGAGTGAGAAGGTGAAGGAAAAGTGAATAGTCTGTTTTCATAGTAGCGACAGTTACTGAACGTGATCAAACTTTCGTTAAGGCTTCGATAGTGCCAACGCAAGTAGAGCTCAGGTAGTCCTGCAGCAATACACTCATCGAGAATGCTTTCCAAATCTTCAATTTCTTCTTCCTCCACTGTATCGAACTCGAGCGACCTGTTGAAGAAATTAGTGGGCGGAAGCTGCTTCGGATCCCCTACAAGAACCACTTCTCTCCCACGAGCAATTGCACCGATGGCATCCCAAACCGGAATCTGGGATGCTTCATCAAAGATCACGATGTCGAACTGTGGATGGGCAGGGTCAAGATACTGTGCCACCGACAGTGGACTCATCAACAGACAGGGCTTCAGCCGATGAAGCACGTTGGGTATTTTGGAAAAGAGTTGACGCAGCGGCATAAACCTGCGCCGCTTCTGACGTTCGCGTCGCAAAATGCTGAGCTCGGCCCTATATTTTGCTGCCCCGATAACTTCTGATAAGTGCAACGCAAGCCTTGCGCGTATTTCGTCTTGGGTCAGCTTTAAATACTTCTGATCCAGCTCTCGGAACTGTTGGACTCTTAGTTCGAATTCCGGTCTGGAAAACCCGCGCAACACAGGATCCCTTTTTATTTCCCTCTGAACCCACCACTGGTAGTAGCTCCTATCAAATGTGTCCTCGATTTCATCAGCGGAAACCTGGCCGTCTTCATAAGCCTTAACTAGATTCTCAAGATGATAGTTTTCCACTGCTTCGCGATGAATTTTTCTCCAGTAGCACCAACCACGCAATTCCTCCAGATGCGATTTCCAAATCCCAATTCTGGTCAAAACTGCGTCCAGATACCCAGGATCGGTAGCATCACCCCAAGCCGACTTAGGATCCAAACGTAGCAGGCGAACCAACTTTTCTCTGGCTTTTGCAAACGCTTCAGCTCGCTCCACATATTTCGACAGCTCTTTGCCCACCGGCTTATCCGCATGAAGATCGTAATAGCGGTCCTGAACTAGCTCAGCCCAACTCGTTCTTAACAACCTTGCGCGTTCCTCATCCGAGCCCGCAACACGAGTAGACAGCTGTCGCAATCGATCAGCGACACTCAGCAGGTCAGTCACTTGTTCCCAGTCCGGTTCACCATCTCCCCAGAACTTGCCCAGCAAGGCGCGTGCAAGTTCGTGCTGTTCTCGGAAGTAATTCTCTAGGCCGCGAAGCTCCTGGGCATATTGGACATCGTGAAGCGCAGAATCTGCATCGTATAGCCTGTGTTCGGGTCTAAGGGCACGGCGTAGCCGGCGCATAGCGATTAGCCTACCGAAGAAACGCGGCAAAAGCCAGGAGCGCTTGGCTTTCTCAAGTCTCTCGTTTAGATCGTCAAGATCAAATTCAAGCAGAAATTCGAAGTATCTAGCAGAAAGCTCGCTGCGCAGCATGTTTCTGCGCTTGCCTCTGTCGATCCAGTCTGTGATTCGTTCGTGAGTTTCGTTCCAGTTCGTTGCAGTCAGCACAGAGGCAGTTATGGGAGGAGTCTCAATCAATACCTTGGAAACTCCGTTAATTCCACGGAGATCAACTTCGGACCACTCTGCTCTACCGAAGCCCAACATAGGTGCGACAGCTGATGCTGATTGCCTCAGTTCCT
>JARYME010000161.1 GCA_029907315.1 Armatimonadota bacterium
GGTCCAGTTATCGGTGCCTGTGCAGTTGCCCGAGGCTCCCGAGCTTGACGACCAGGTGACGGTGACGACTGCGACGTCATCCGTGGCGGTTCCTGCAAGGTTGACTGTCGGTTTATCCGTTTCGTAAGTAGGATCCGTTGTTGGGCTGGTGATCGCGACTACGGGCACGTTTGGGTCGACGTAAATGACCGTGCACGTATCGGAACCTGTTCGTCCGGCGGAGTCCGTTGCGGTCACCGTAACCACGTTGGGCCCGAGGTCGAGCGGCACGTTGTCTGCGATCCAATTGGCCGTACCGGTGCAGGTTCCGGATTTACCCTTGTCCGTCTGCCATTCGACCTTGGTTATGTTCAGACCACCGGATGCAGTGCCGCCCAGAGTCAACTTGGGCTTTGTCACGGTGAAAGAAGCCGCGCTGCTGGGAGCAGTTATAGCCACGCTCGGCGGGTCAGGCACGTTCACCGTGATTAGGGTTTGGTCGACACGGCTCGGGTCGAAATTGGACCTGGCGCTGACGGTGACTGTGTCGCCTGACGTAGCGTTGGATGGGACGCTCACCCTGGCAAAGCAGGGGCTGTAGCCGTCTGCTACGATCAGCCCTGCTACGGCGATGACGGTTTGCTCGGTAGGCTGGTGGATGCCATCCGCGTTGTCGTCATATACGATTGCGGTGGGCCAGCCGCTGGAGGAAGCGGACGCGAGTGCGAACGCGTCAATGCCGTTTCCCGTGTTCACGATTCTCATGGGCACGTAGTAATCACTACCCGGAGTTGCAGAACCCGTTTTCTCGTCTGTTTCTATCAGCACACCCGCCACTTGCTCGACTGTCAGCGTCAGCTTTACGGGTCCGGAGTCGTAAAGGGCGCCCTCTGCATCGGTGTACGTCGCCTGGGCTACTACCTGAAACTGCGTACCGGCAGGCAAACCGACTCCGCCGGCGGGCAGGCTTGTTAATATGATCAAGGGCGAGACCGCGATGAGAACTGCGAGACTGCGCATAGACCACACCAGATTCTCAGAATTGCTAGCTGGAAATTTGCAGCCTGTGTGGCTGCCAAACGAGTTGTTCCGTCTAGGGGCGACGCATCGACCTGTAATAGATGCTGGTTCTGTCAAGATTGCGGGTTTTTGACTGCGGCTCATGCCAGGCGTCGGCAAAAACAGGCAAAACGCACAGGCTGATGGGCACAAGTATTGCCCATTCTCAGATGGAGCGATTGACCGAAAGCAAAATTCAGATTGTGGAGCGGGAGTGGAAAAATGATCAGAGGAAAAGGTATATCAGCACTTGCAGTATTGATCGGCGTCTTGTTTGGTTCATCAGCTTTTGGCTACAACTTTTGGGGTATTACGGTTGGCAGTGAGATCTACGATGGGTCGGCGCAGCTGACATTTGACGGTGTTACAAACGCAGGGGTTCAGTATGCCGTCGGAGGGTACAAATACACCCGCGTGGACAGCTCTTGGCTAGGTCCGTTTCCTGCGGCAGCCCCGGGAGAGGGATTTCTCGCCAGCCGCAGATCGGACGCTCAGGGTTTGTTCTTCAAAGCAGATTCCGACGCGGCGAGATTTGTCATTATAACCGGTGCAGCCCAATACGGCCTGCCTGCACCGGAGGTAGGGACAGGCACACGCCTCTTCGGTCCCGGCGACTTGATGATAACCACTGGAGGGAAGACCTACGGTATCGGCCTGCGGCTGAGTGGGCTTCTGTGGGCTGTGGATCCGTCGACTACAAATCCGGACTACCAGATTTGGCACGGAGCGCAGGTGGACAGCATTTACGCTCGGGATGCGGGAACTATTGGTAGGGTCGAGCTCAACCCTCGTTGGGATCGCGCGGGCCACAGCACCCTGGACCCCAACTCTGAGCTGGCTTCGGCCTTCTTCGTGAGCGGCAGCGGTACGCTCGTTGGTTCCGCTGACGTCATATTCGAGCCGACGGGTATTTCACTCGGCGGCGCTAATGTCTTCGCATACCACGTCTCAGTACCGTGGAGCGTGCTAGGCCTGGATCCAACGAATTGCACCTTCACCGCTTCTTGGAGACCTGACTGCGGTAACGACATTCTGAAGGCAGAGTTCGGTGTTGCGCCGGGCGTGAATGGTGCAGTGCCGGAACCTTCGGCAGCAGTGGGACTCCTGACTGGATTCGGCGGTCTGTTGGCGGGCTGGGCGAAGAAGAGACAGTAGATCACGGGCCGGCTGACGGCGAGAACCTAGCGCGAAACCGTTTCTTATCCACATACCACTCATACATCTCGCTCCACGACACAAGCTGCGTGAGCCCGTTCCACCGAGCGGGTTCGCGCAGCACCACATGTCCGTCGCAGTAGAGATAGTTATTCTTATTGCCGTGCCAGGGTGAACCTGAGCCGATGGTGTAAAGAACGCCCGGCCGATAGCCTCGCACCCAAGTCCAGTTGGCACATCGATATATGTAAAAGACTTGGTCTTCAGTGTACGCGGCGTCCTCGAACTCGCGGGTCCGCTGCATCCCCTCGAACAGGAGAATCGTGGAACGCGGTTCGCAGATGGCCGACACGTGAATGCCACATAATTGGTTTATGCACGCCGGGTACTCCATGTCCGGTACTGGCTGCGGCTGACTCGGCGACCGGCACGTCCTCAAATAACTGTTCATGGAATAACTTCGCGGCGGGAAACGACCGTTCCATTCCCTAAGTAACGGACAGCACCATACGGTATGCAAGCCTCTCTGTTTTACGTAGGGATAAAGACCTCCGCCGCCGCTCTGTGACCAATAACTGCGATCGCCCACAAGACCTCCCGGTGATGGCCAGTAACCGTTCCAATCCAGCGCGTATTGCTGGAATGCGGCGCCCAACTGCTGCAGATTTGACGCACACTGCGCTCGATAGGAGACCTCCCTCGCGCGGGACAGGACAGGCAGAAACATAGCAATAACGATCAGGAGAGCCGCAACTACCACAATTACCTCTACGATGGTAAAGCCGGACCGTCTTTCCGCTCCGCACCATCCTGATCGCACCGCACCCTCCCTCTGGCCTCCTGTTCGGGGCTCTCCAGGAAAGTGTAAGAGAGGACAACTTGTTGAGTCAAATGGGTGTGCATCGTCGGTTGAGAACGCGTTCATTCGGGCGGCGACGGATAAGCTCTCGAGGAGGGATAGGATCAACTCTATTGACAAGGTGTAGATAAGATGCCCTGTGACCGAATATTAATAATGGCAGTGGGGAACTAATAAGGTGTGCCAAGCGTCTATTAGCGATGGTTACGGTAGAAGGGAGGCGGTTGATGTGGCTGAGAAGTTCGGCGACATCCTGGCAACTCCCGATACCTGCGACGACATAGAGGAATACGACAACACCATACTGGACGCGGTCGATGTCGAACCCGCCGAGTCCGAGGAGGACTCGGATACCGAAAAGAATTGGCGGGAGATCGAGGAAAAATTCGCCCGGTATGAGCGTAACTACAGAATCCGCAGGATAAGGGAGCTGACCAAGGCTCCTCTGCTCACAAATAACAAGGGTAGAGGTAGGCGCAAGAAAGTAGTGGCGTAAGATTTCTTACGCGGTTGTCGAAGTGCGCAACGGAAGCTGGGCTGCCATTATAAAGCGGTCCAGCTTTCTTGCGTTTAAGGGGCATTCTCAAAGGCAACCACAAGGATAAGACGCGTCCATTGTGGTTTGCGTGAAAAAGGACTTCCCACCAGAGCATTCATATCAACTCACACCCTGGCAAAAACGTCCCGCGTATCCATCTACTTGGTTCGCACAGTGAGTGCTGCCCAGTGTTGCGTGTTCGACCTAGTGTTTCCCGGAATGTGTCGTCTCGGACGTGGTCACAGCCTCCAGCGGGTTTATTACTATCGTCTGCCGCTCCGGCTGCATGAATGCTTCAAAAAGCTTCATTATCTCGAGCGCGTCTGCCAGACCGCACTTTGCAGGGGGTGTATTCGTGCGAACGCAGTCGACGAAGTATTTTACTTCTCCGTAGTAGCCCAAGAGGAAGAGCCCTTTGTTGTAGAGCTGCCCAAGGGAAAACTCCGGTTCCCAACATATAGGGGCAGAATCATCGGAGCCTATATAGTTCGTGGACGTTCCATAACCGCCAGGACCACGCTTCCCAGGCCGGTAGTAGGTAAGCCTTACTCCATTGTCCAACACTACGTTCGCCCCTTCGCCGACCACCTCGACTCTCTCAAGCGGGCCCGTTGCCGACATACCATGCGCGAAGTGTATTACACCGGATCCTCCGTTGGTGAAACGCAGAAGAGCAAACCCTCCTCCGCTGGAACTTCGCTCGTGATACAGCGAGTGAACCTTCCCCCCAATATAGTTTAGAATCGAAGCAGGATGCACTACATGGTCAAGGAAACCCACCACCTGACCACACGAACGATTCTTTTTCTCGTCATCCGACGGGATGTACTGAGGATACCTCACGTAAATGGTGTTTATTCTGCCGAACTCCGGTCTGCGCGTAATCTCGTGAACTTTTTCGACGCCGGGAGAAAAGCACTTCTTGAACCCAACCAGCACGAATTTCCCTGTGGCTTTGCTGACCTCGATTGTATCTTCCACCTCGCGCACG
>JARYME010000162.1 GCA_029907315.1 Armatimonadota bacterium
GCGAAACAACTCGCAGAAGCCCAAGCCAGCGTGGAGATCACCACCGATGTGGCCGCGGGCATTCGAGACGCCGACATCGTTATAACGGTGTCGAGTGCTGTGGAGGCGATAATAGAACCACAGTATATTAAGCGCGGCGCCGTCGTGTGCGACATCGCCAGACCTAGAGACGTATCCGCAAGGGTAGTGGAAGAGCGCGACGACGTGCTGGTAATCGAAGGCGGAGTGGTCGAGGTACCTGGTGACGTCAACTTCAACTTCGACTTCGGCTTCCCGCCCAAAACCGCATATGCTTGCATGAGTGAAACGATGATTCTGGCTCTTGAAGGTCGCTACGAGTGCTTCACGCTCGGAAAGAACGTCTCAATTGAGCAAGTTGAGGAAATCAGTCGGCTGGCAGCTAAGCACGGCTTCAAACTAGCCGGTTTCAGAAGCTTTGAAAAACCGGTTACCGAAGAACAGATAGCTCGTGCACGTAAAAATGCAGGTCGGGCATGATCTGCTGCATAGGTGGACGAGCACCCTATCTCGAGATCGCAAAAAACTGTTTGCTGTCGTCAAAGGTAGGTGAACGTGCAGACTGGTGACTTTGCAGCGGCGCTCCTCGGCGCGGCCGCAGCGTGTGGCAGTTATGGTATCTTGATTGAACAGTTCGATATCAGAGTCAGGCTGCTCGAACTGAGCTTCCCCAATCTGCCTGCCGCATTCGACGGTTTTACCATACTGCACCTATCAGATCTGCACACCACGAAATTCGGCCTGCTCGAAAGGCGACTGGCAAACCTACTTTCCCAACGCGAAACTGACCTGTGCGTAATCACAGGCGACATCAGCCAGACCCTGCGCGCCAGCCAAGCATTTCATCGCCTGGTGGACACCGTAAGGCGCCGGGAGCCGACCGTGTACGCTGTGCTCGGCAATTCCGAACACAAGCCGTGGATCAGCACAGACGCGCTGATCCGAGCTCTTTCGCGTGAAGACCTACGCTTCCTGATCAACTCGTCAGCAGCCTTGCGCCGCGGAGAGGATTCCCTGGTACTGGTAGGCGTGGACGATCCCTATAGCCGTCTGGCTGATCTGGATTCGGCTTTCGAAGGCGTAAACCCTGAAGATTTCATCATCTTCCTTACACACTGTCCTTCTACTACTCCGGAAGCGATAAAGCGCGGCGCTGACCTCATACTTGCGGGCCACACGCACGGCGGACAAATCAGGCTCCCGTTTCTGGGTGTGCTTTGGAGCCACATGCGCGCATTTCGACGACTCAACGACGGCCTTTATACCCCCGAGCGTCTCAGCAAACTGCTCAAGCGTAACTGCAGAAGCAGCGTGCTTTTCGTGAATCGCGGCGTCGGAACGTCCAAGTTTCATGTTCGATTCCTTTGCCCACCGGAAATTGCCTACATCACACTCCGACGTGCGACTTATTAGGCTTCGCACCATAGCAACCTCTGAGAACGACTAACGAACATACGGTTCTGAGCCGATAATTTCGTATGATAAGCCTCGAGCAATAACATAAACCAACGGGGGGCATGCGCGCATTGAGGATACTCATATTGGACGCGGTAAATCCCCGAGGAGGGTGGGATTTTGCACGTGCTCTCGCAAAGGGCTTGTCCAAAAAGGGTTGGGATCCTCGCGTTGCTGTGCTTGCCGGCTGCGATCAGTTAGACGACGCCCGCATTAACGCTCGGCCTGTGATAGATAGGCTACCGATAATCTTCGAAGACGGTTCAATCCGCAGCGTCAGTATTCTCGTATCACTCGTCGAGGGAGCGTTCTACTACCTTATACAGGACGAGCGCACCGGTCGGCGCAGCGCAGAAAGTATGAACGGCGAGGACTGCGCAACACTCGTTCGCGGGATTTTAGCAGGGCTCAAGGCTATTGTTCCTAGGTGGACACCCGACGTCGTTCATATAAACGATTCCTGTCCCGGTTTGGCCTCTGTGTATCTGCATGCGCTGTGCCTAAGGGAATGGGATCTGTGTAGGGCCTACTTGACTACGGTCCATTCGCGGCGCGATTCGGGCCAGGCAAACACGCTCGTCACAGGGTCGGGACTGGGAGACGAAGTAAGAGTGGTGCGCTGCTACAAATCCCCAAGCAGGCTTGCATCGGTCTACTCAAACATTTATGGAGAGGTGCTTCGCAGCAGCAAGGATGAGTTCCTCGCCGCCTAATACTAAGCTGAGCGAAGACCTAACGTAGTGCCGGATACAGGTCTGGGAATCATTGGGGGAGCAGGAAGCGTATAAAGCTTGACAGGCGCTTTTGCATTTCGTTGACAGATCGTGGCTCCTTCAGTACAATTTGGCTCAAACTGCGGCGTAAGAACGGAAACATCGCAGATTTCGTTCCAGCGGACGGAATATGAGCCAATGAGCGTGCCCGATCTCCAGGCGCTTTGGCACAGGTTTAAGGCGCTGGGGGACTCCAAAGCCAGAGACCAGCTAATTCAGCACTATGCATACCTTGTCAAGATTACTGCGGGACGGGTAGTTACCAGTCTGCCGCCGAACGTTGAAAGGGACGACCTGATATCCGCCGGTATCATAGGACTGATAAAAGCTATTGATCAGTTCGACGCGAGTCGGCAGGTCAAGTTCGAAACATATGCGATTGCACTCATTCGCGGGGCTATCTTGGAAATGCTCCGCGAAGAGGATTGGGTGCCCCGCTCAGTCAGGGAGCGAGTGAAGGCACTTGAGAAAACTTACCTCGACCTGGAGAGCAAGCTGGGCAGACCTGCCACCGAAGAAGAAGTGGCGGAGGCAATGGGGATGGAAATAGACGCGTTCCATCTCCTGCTGGCCGATACTGGCCGAGCATCGATTCTGAGTTTGGACGACATACTTCTCTCTGGCGAAGGTGACGAGAAAATCCACCTGGCGGATGTCGTTCACGACGGCAGTGCAGACACCTCGACCGCGGTCGAATCATTCGCGATCAAGAAGTTCCTCGCGGACAGCATCGATCGGCTGCCCGATCGTGAGAAACTGGTCATCGCGCTTTACTATTATGAGGGCTTAACCTTCAAGGAGATAGGAAGAATATTGGAGGTTTCAGAGTCGCGGGTCTATCAACTGCACACCCAAGCAGTCCTCAGACTCCGTGGATACCTGCAGCGAGATTTAGCGCTGTTTCACTGAGCAAGCCGGCAGCATCAGCCGGTAGGACCAACGAACCTGTTTACACAGTTTTATGAGATCGAGAGGAGCATAGGAAATGAAAAGACAGACTATTTGCTGGGTAGTAATTCTAGCCGTCGCAGTGACTGCGCTGGCAGGATGCGGCAAAAAAGCACTTATACGCGTTAACGGGGAGAAGATTACAAAAGACGAATTCTATTCCAGACTGGAGCGCGTGCCTGTCCAGACCCCGCAGGGACCTCAGATGGCGGGCCGCTTCGTCGTTCAGCAGTTGATAGCTGAGAAGCTGGTGGAACAGCTTGCCAAAGAACAAAAGGTTGCCCCAACGGAAGAGCAAATCAACAAGAAGATTACGTTCATCAAGAAGCAAAGCGGGGGAGACCTGCGCAAGGTGCTCGCAGCCCGGGGAATGACACTGGACGATCTTAAGCATCAAATCGCAGTCGAGCAGGCTTTCGTAAACATAGTCTCCAAGGGCGTAACGATACCCGAGTCGAGAGTCCGAAAAGTATATGAGGATGGGCTGAAGCAGCCCAATTCGCCGTGGGTTAGACCCGAGCAAGTTAGAATAAGTGCGATCATTTGCTCCAGCAAGGACAAAGCCGAGAAGGCCTACAAGCTGCTCAAGTCCGGTACGGAGTTCGGCACTGTGGCGCTACAGTACAGCGAAGACGAACTGAGCAAACAGACACAAGGCGTTGTAGGATGGGTTGCTCGCACGTCCAACGTGCCGCAGATAGTAAAAGACCTCGCATTCGGACTCAAGCCAGGTGAGTTCAGCAAACCCACATTGATAGAGGGTAAGTGGGTCATCATCAAAGCCGATCAGCGAAGACCGAAGAAGATTACCCCTTACGAAGATGTGAAGGACGTAATCAGGGAGCAGTTGGCTTTGCAAGAGGGTACGAAGAAGAACGATTTCCGCGCCGCAATACGCAACTTCACCAAGAAAGCAGACATCCAAGTAACATCCTCCACGTATAAGGACATTCCGGAAATGATCAAGAAAGAGGCTGCCAAGGCAATTGAGCTTGCGAAGCCAGGTGCAGCCGGTACACCAGGCGGCACTGCAGCTCCCGGAAGGTAGAAGCCGAAACTTGCAATAGGCAGCCACCGCATTCGAACAGCCCTGTCGGCTGAGCCGACAGGGCTGTGTTTGACAATACCAGAACCACTCACTTAGCATAGTCGGCAGCTGCAAGCATAAGACGCCGTCGGGATAGGAGGCAACACCATGCTTTCCCGTTGCACTCTTCTCACACGCAGGAAATTCTTAGCTGTTCTTGGGCTGTTGTTTCTTGTAATTTCGCCCGCACGCACACAGATAAGCAACGTAATCGAAACCAACCTTCCCAACGGCTTGACCGTT
>JARYME010000163.1 GCA_029907315.1 Armatimonadota bacterium
AGCGGGACCAGGACAAATGCCCTGTTGAGCATTTCCGGGTGTGGGATGACTAATTTGTCTGTGCGAAGCGACTGTTGATTGTACAACAGGATGTCTATATCTATGACTCGTGGTCCCCATCGGATTGTTCGCACGCGCCCCATAGCGTCCTCAATGGCCTGACAATACTCCAAAAGACGAAACGGTGGTAGAGCCGTCGCAACCTCAACAACGGCGTTCAGAAAATCAGGCTGCTCAACTACCCCAACCGGCTTACTCTCATAAATGGATGAGCACCGGACCACCTTGCAGCCGTTCCCTTCGTTCAGCCGCCTTATTGCTTCGCGAAGGTTCGCGGCTCTATCACCCAGATTCGAGCCCAATCCCAAGTAAACAGTTTTCTCCAATTCTATGCGCCGACAAATCCAAGTTTTTGGGCGTTCGCGAATCGCGATTAAGCGAATCAGTAATTATCGCTCGGTGTAATCTTCGTCTGCCGAGAGCACACGCGCTCTTCAATCATGATACCGCGCTGCGAGAATGACGGAAACTACTTAAGGAAGAGCCGGCTTGCCAAACGCCGGAGACGAATGAGGTCAGATGAATATTCCTTGCAGGGTTCTCCCGGGGGAAAGCGGCCTCTGAGGGCGCCTATGGTCACCCCCAGAGGCCCACAAGCGCTTAGATTGCGCTTTCGGATTCAGTGTCTATGGGTGTCTCTTCTGCAGAGTCATCCGAATACTCGACCGGATGCTCTTCTTCAGCTTCGACCTCGCCGTTATATGCCGCCTCACCCGACAAATCTCCAGTGATCGCCTCATCACCCACGGCTTCGCCTTCGTCAGATGAGGACACTTCGGTTTCGTCCACAGCCGACCCCTCGCTCGTCAAGCCTGTAGCCTCACGTGCTACTTCTTCCTCGAGTGAAGGTTCTTCTTCCTCATCCGGAGAAGCCTCCAAGAGCTGACGAACCGATCTAATGACGTCCCCTTCCTCAGACAAAACCTCGAGCTGCCTGTATCTGGGTAGACCAGTGCCGGCAGGTATCAGACGCCCGATGATAACATTCTCCTTGAGGCCGATAAGGTTATCGCGCTTGCCCTTAACCGCAGCTTCAGTCAGAACTCTGGTCGTCTTCTGGAATGAAGCAGCTGCAAGCCAGCTGTCCGTGGCCAAGGAAGCCTCAGTTATACCTAGTAGCACCCATTCGGCCGTAGCTTCTGTTCCGCCGTTTGCACGAACCCGTTTATTCTCCAGCTCGAAGTCGAACTTATCGACGATCTGGCCCGGTAAAAAGCGAGTGTCGCCGGGATCAGTGATTCGCCGCTTCTTCAGCATCTGCCGCACAATAATCTCGATGTGCTTGTCGTTAATATCGACCCCCTGAGACTTGTAAACACTCTGGATCTCACGGACCAGGTACTCCATAACGCCTCTGACGCCCTGCA
This sequence comes from Armatimonadota bacterium, assembly GCA_029907315.1. Classification (GTDB taxonomy): domain Bacteria; phylum Armatimonadota; class UBA5829; order UBA5829; family UBA5829; genus CALJES01. The sequence continues at coordinate 1,428 of JARYME010000163.1, forward strand.
GCTCGAGGACCTTATGGGGATCCAGCGGACCTTCGGTCAACCTGTCGCCCGCTTGGACCTCCTGACCAACCTCAACCTCCAGATTGCCGCGGTAAGGAACCAGGTAGGTCTTTCGCAGTTTGACGACCTCCACACCTGCTTCGTGAATCCTGCGAGCAAGCTTCTCAGTGAGTTCCGTTCCCGCCTCCACTATCACCTCGCCGGTCTCAGGGCTGATCGCATCCTCCACAAGGACTTCACCCGCTATAGCGGCTGGGTCCTTAGTAGGCATCTCATAGTGGATTACAACGCGCTTCAAGCCGCGTGTTTCTATGTCGACAACCTTTCCTGCGACCTCAGTTATGATCGCCTGACCCTTAGGCTTGCGCGCCTCGAACAACTCGACGACCCGCAGCAAGCCGCTCACCTGGTCCTCGAGAACCTTGAGCACCTGCTGGACCGCCCTGGCGCGCTCGCGCTCAGCACCTTCGACTTCCTCGTCGAGTGAGACAATACCCTTGCGAATGTCTTCGTGCAAGTCCCTAAGGGACTCCTGTTTCTTCTTCTTAACTTCAGCAACGCCGGTCAGATATTTCCCTGCAACGCCGCCAGTATGGAACGTTCTCATTGTAAGCTGAGTACCGGGTTCGCCTATGGACTGCGCAGCTATGACTCCTACGGCAGTACCTACTTCGACAAGCTTGCCAGTAGCCATATCGCGGCCATAGCACATGCTGCAGACACCGTAAGGCAATTCACAGGTCAGAGGGGAACGAATACCAACCCGAGTAATACCGGACTCAGCGATCACCCTAGCCTGTTCATCAGAGATCAACTCATTGGCCCGAACATAGGGTTCATCCTGACCAGGCAGATAAATGTCCTCGAGAGCCGTCCTACCCTTGATGCGCTCTGCTAGTCCCTCGATTACTTCACCGTCCTCAACAATTTCACTGACGTAGACGCCGTTCACAGTACCGCAGTCATGGCCGCGGATTATAACCTCTTGAGCAACGTCGACCAATCGCCGCGTGAGATATCCGGCGTCTGCGGTTCGCAGTGCGGTGTCAGCCAGACCCTTCCGAGCCCCGTGAGTCGACACGAAGTATTCAAGAACGCTCAAACCTTCGTGGAAGTTCGACTTGACCGGCAAGTCCTCGATCAGGTTACCGAACGGGTCACTCATAAGTCCCCGCATACCAGCAAGCTGGGTTACCTGCCTCTGGCTACCCCTTGCACCTGAAGTCGTAATGATGGAAATTGGGTTGAAGGGGTCAAGCTGACTCAGTAGAGCCTCCGCAACCTGCTCGGACGCCCGTGTCCAAAGTTCGAGCACCTGCTGTTTGCGTTCAGCCTGAGTAATCAAACCTCGCTGATACTCGCGATTCTTCTTGGCAACGGCCTCCTGGGTTGCCTGAACGATTTCGTCGCGCTTTGACGGAATATCCATATCCGTCATAGCGATGGTGATACCGGAGAACGTAGCATATCTGAAGCCCAACTCCTTGAGATCGTCGAGCAGCTGAACTGTTCTCTCGTGCCCATTCTTTTCGTAGCATTCCGAGATGAGCTTCGCCATCGCCTTTTTGTCTATTTCTTTGTCGATATAGCGCATGTTGGGAGGCAGAACACTGTTGAAGATCAATCTCCCGACTGTTATTTCTCGAAGCTCCAATTCATCGCTGTCCGGAGATTTCGGAAGCCGAACGCGAATGGGCTCGTGAACATCAAGCAACCCGTTCCAATACGCAATCAACGCGTCATTTTCGCTCGCGAACGTGCGGATCTCGCGATTTTGGTCGGACTCGTTCTTCTTCATGGTGAGGTAGAAGCAGCCCAGAACGATGTCCTGTATAGGCGCTACGATCGGCCGACCGTCCGCGGGCGAGAACAAGTTGTGCGTCGAAAGCATCAACACGCGCGCTTCACTTTGCGCGTACGCCGACAGCGGGACGTGTACCGCCATCTGGTCACCGTCAAAGTCCGCGTTGAATGCGTGACATACCAACGGATGGATCTGTATAGCCTTGCCGTCGACAAGTATGGGCTCGAATGCTTGGATGCCCAGTCTGTGCAAGGTCGGCGCCCTGTTAAGAAGTACTGGGTGTTCGCTTATGACTTCTTCCAATGCGTCCCATACCTCAGGCCTCATGCGCTCGATCATGCGCTTGGCCGTCTTAATGTTCGAGGTATAGTTCTTCTCAACCAGTGCGTGCATAACGAATGGCTTGAAAAGTTCCAGCGCCATCTCCTTCGGCAAGCCACACTGATGCAGTTTCAGAGACGGCCCCACCACGATGACCGAACGTCCGGAGTAGTCGACACGCTTTCCGAGCAGATTCTTGCGGAAGCGGCCTTCCTTTCCTTTCAGCATATCCGACAACGACTTCAGCGGCCTGTTGTTCGACCCAACAACGGGCCTCGTACGCCGACCGTTGTCTATCAGCGCATCAACCGCTTCCTGAAGGAGCCTTTTTTCGTGGTTTATAATCGACTCCGGCGCCCGAATCTCCGTTATCTTTTTGAGTCGGTTGTTTCTGTTGATAATGCGCCTGTAAAGGTCGTTGAGGTCTGAGGTAGCAAATCGCCCGCCATCCAGCTGCACCATAGGCCGCAGCTCTGGCGAGATCACCGGAATACAATCTAGAATCATCCATTCAGGGCGACTACGAGAGTTGATGAACCCCTCGACGTACTCGAGCCGCTTTATTGCTCGAGCTCTCTTGGGTCCGGTCGTCTGTTGGATTTCTTTCCGCAGATCTCTCCTGAGCTTCTCGAGATCTATCTCAGCCAACAACTCTTTAATAGCGGCAGCACCCAAACCGGCCCTGAATACACCCCGCAGATCTAGGCCGGTCCTCTCCGAAACCATCCGCAGCAACCGCTCCAACGCGCGGTACTGGTCTTCGGTTATCAATTCCTTCTTCTGAATAGTCTCAAGGAGTTTGAGCGTAGCGTGCAGCTCCTCGACGTGCTCCTCCGCGT
>JARYME010000164.1 GCA_029907315.1 Armatimonadota bacterium
GCTCAGAAGCCATTGAATGCGCGATCAAGTTGGCACGAACCTGGGGATTGCGCACTGGTGGGCCTCGCAAAAGAGTACTCGTAAGCTTTGAAAACGCATTTCACGGGCGGACAATGGGAGCTCAGCTCGCAGGCGGAACACCTGCGCTCAAGGAATGGTTGGGTGGGGAAAGTCCTGATTTCGTTCAGGTTCCCTACCCCGATGGCTTTCGGTGTCCGAATACATCGTTCGATGTGTTCACACAAACCCTCGAAGAAAAGGGGGTAAACCCCAACACGGTTTGCGGAGTTCTGAGTGAGACGTATCAGGGCTGTAATGCGAAACTGATGCCGCGCGAGTATGCACAATCTCTGCAGCAGTGGTGCCGCGAGCATAAAGCTGTTCTCATCCTTGACGAAGTCCAAGCCGGATTTGGGCGTACAGGTACTCTTTTCGGATTCGAACACTACGGGATCGTGCCGGATATTGCAGTGTTTGGTAAGGGTATCTCGGGTGGCATGCCTCTGTCAGCGGTGGTAGGCACAGAGGAATTAATGAACCAATACGGACCAGGCGAGATGACGTCAACCCACTCAGCCAATCCAGTCTGTGCTGCAGCAGCACTTGCCAATATCGAGACAATTCTGGAAGAGAGACTGGTCGACAACGCGCGCAGTCTTGAGCCGGTTCTTTTGGAATCGGGGCAAAAAATGATGGACATTTCCAGAGGTCGAATAGCCAGAGCCGACGGCGTCGGGCTGGTCATGGCACTGCAGTTTGTGGAACCCGGAACGACGGAGCCCGATGCCGAAACCGCGTGGAACGTAGTTCGCATGTGCGTCGAGCGTGGTGTTATGCTCTTTGCTCCTGTGGGCGTAGGTGGAGCAGCCATAAAGATCAACCCACCGCTCGTAATAAGCGAAGAACAACTACGCGAGGGGCTAGCCGTGGTGGAAGGAGCTGTTCGGGATGCCGTCGCGTGAAATCGAAAGTTCACAAGACAAGCCCTACGTTATGCACGTGATAAGCCACACCCATTGGGACAGGGAGTGGTATCAGGAATTCCAGGGCTACAGACAGCGCCTGGTTTATCAGGTGGATGCGCTGTTGGATCTCCTTGAAGCCCGTCCGGAGTATAGGTGTTTCCACCTCGACGGCCAAACTTCCTGTGTGCAGGATTACCTGGATATTCGACCCGAAAACCGAGACAGGCTGCTGAACCACATAAGGTCAGGGCGAGTGCTGGTTGGACCCTGGTTTGTAATGCCAGACGAGTTGCTCTTGAGTGGTGAAAGTTTGGTGCGAAATCTTCTTCTGGGCCATCAACTCTGCCGCGAGTGGAACGTGAATCCGATGAAGGTGGGCTATGTCACGGACGTATTCGGACACTGTTCCCAACTCCCGCAAATACTTCGCGGATTCGATATCGACAACGCTTTATTGCACCGCGGCACTTCAAATGAAGACGAAAAGTCAGAAATGGTATGGGAAGGTGCCGATGGAAGTGTAGTTCTGTTAGTCAAAGTTTATCCGTATACCGGCTACCAGGACTTCTTGCAGTATCGAGAAGCGCCTGAAGAAGTGCTGCTTGAGTACGAACGAAGAAAACACGAATTGGCAACCACCAATGTCCTATTTGCGCTCGATGGAAATGACCATCAGCCCGCTTACTGGAATACTCCTGAGCTTATTGACAGAGTAAACCGTATCTTCCACAAAACTCGATGTATTCATTCCTCGCTGCCGGCGTTCTTGAGCGACCTGAAAGCCGCGCTCGGACCTAATTGGCAAGAAGGACGAAAGAAGTTTAGAGGAGAGCTTCGCCGTCCCAACAAACAGGGCGCATATGCGGAGGTATTCCACGGTACTGCATCAAGTAGAGTCTATCTGAAACAGGCGAACGACGCCCTGGAGTACCTGCTGCCCAGGTGCGCAGAGCCTTTGCACGCCTGGTCGCAACTGCTAGGCGGAGACTCCCAAAAAGCGTTTCTGAATCTGGCGTGGCGGTATTTGCTGCTGTGTCATCCGCACGATTCAATCGTCGGCTGCTCCATTGATCAGGTCCACCGCGACGTAATGTACCGATTCGACCAAGCGCGCTGCATAGCTTCGAATTCCATATGGGAAAGCACATTTTGCATAACGGATGCTATGAATACAGCTTCGTTGCCTGGGGAAGGCCGTACGGTTACAGTGCACAATCAGGCGTTTGTGGAGAAGGGCCCTGTGGTTAGGTTTTGGTTCTATGTTCCGGAACCGATCGTCGACGAGAAAGAGCGCGAAGGACTGGTACCCGTTTTGCTCGACGAAGCCGGCAATGTAGTATGTTCAGAAATCAAAGAGACCTCAAGAGAACCTTTTCCAATTCCTTTCGTCCGCAAAACCAAGGAACCAACACCGACGTTCGGATGGATTCCAGATGCGCTGACAACGCATGTGCGATACAGCGTGACGGCACTGACGACCATTCCTCCAATGGGATATAGAAGCTACGGCATAGCCTTCGTTAACAAGAACGCGGCGAAGGCAGCATTGCTGGACGGAACAGAGCCCGTTCGGTGCAACAAAAATGCGCAAGCCATAGAAAACGAATTTGTAATCCTCCAAGCGAGGGAAAACGGCACGGTGGATTTGTATGACAAACGCACCGGCATTTGGTACACCGGACTTCACGACATAGAAGATTGCGGAGATGCAGGAAATGGCTGGGACCACATATACCCGGAGCAAGATGTTCGGATAATCTCGTCAACACAGGTGCGTACCCGCGCAAGGGTCCGCATAAGCCAGACAAGCCCGTTGAGTGCTACAATGCAAATCACATACCGATTGAGACTCCCAGCCGGCCTTTCGACAGACCGACGCAGCCGCAGCAAGAGATTGAAAACTGTAGAGGTAAGATCGATGTTTCGCCTCGACGCTGGCAGCAAGCGCGTTGAGTGCAAGACTGTTATCAACAACACCGCTAAGAACCACCGTATGCGAGTAATGTTTCCGACCGACCGGCAAGCCGATACATGGTTCTGCGATACTGCATTCGACTGCGTGACCAGATCCATCAGGCTGATAGACACTACAAATTGGCAAGAGCGCGACCGAGAAGAATCGCCAATCAAGAACTTCGCCGCGATTCAAGACAAATTTGGGGGCTTGGCGGTCATTACTAAGGGGCTTTGTGAAGCCTGTGTCCGAGATGATGACAGGCACACCCTCGCACTAACTCTCTTCAGAGGATTCGAACAACGGATCGGTGGCACGCGCACAGTAGACAGTCAGATGTTGGGCAATTTGGAATGCGAATATGCCCTGTGTCCACTGGTTCCGGATCAAAACGTGTGGGAGCTTTTTCGCGAAACTGATGAATATAAGGTGCCTGTCTTTGCTCTTACTGAGCCTTCGCACACGGGACAACTTGCGCCACGTGGGTCCTTCATGCACATAGAAGGTAAAGTGGTACTATCAACCGTTAAGACCAGCGAGGACGCCACAGGCATTGTTGTTCGCTTATTCAATCCCCTAGACGCCGAACAGACTGCTGTTCTGAACTTCGCCTTTCCCATCTCCGAAGCATGGAAATGTGACCTGTCCGAACTTCCGGAGGAACAGCTTTCAGTATCGAGCGGCAGGAGGATCGAACTAACCGTAAAAAGCAAGCAAGTACTCACGGTCAAAGCTGTGCCGAAGGTTGGGGATAACTTTACGCTTCAGAGTGAGTAGTCCGATTGTAATATCGCCACCGGCTGACCGCCAGCACTCTCAGACTCCAGCGCCCGCAGAATGATCGCTGTGGGCACAGCAGCAACTTCGACACTGCACATCGGTTGGCCACCGTTCCGAATGCAGTTGAGCCAATCGTCCAGAAGCGCAAAGTGGCCTTTGTCGGGCTGCTCAGGGAGAATCGAACTGTCTCCGGACTCCAACGCTTCACGCTGACAAGCCATTACCCGCTTGTAGTATCCCTCAATGCCTTGTTCCTTAATATGCGGGTGACGGTCTTGGGCAACGCTGAACACTGTTCGGAAAGGTTCTCCAACAACGCCCGCCGTTCTCACTTCCATTAGGTGAT
>JARYME010000165.1 GCA_029907315.1 Armatimonadota bacterium
TGGCGCTGACGGACACCGGCTGGGAAAGAATCGCGGGGGCGAGTGGCGGCCCGCGATCCAGACTCACGTCGCGAAAATGTGCCGTGGCCTTGGTCATCCCGCTGTCCGGATGATTGCTCACGGCCAATCCCACATACGCCGCGGCGGGCAGTTGCTCAATTTCCAGATCACCGGTTTGCGTCCAGGCCACGCCGTTGGTGCTGTGCATCGGGATCACGCGGTCTCCGACCCGCACGAGGCGCACCCAGACGTCCGGATAGCGCACCCGCTCAAACGTCGCGGCGAAATACGAGTAAGTGGCGTAAAATGCAGCCAATCGCGCCGTGAAGAAGTAACGGCCCCAACCGCCGGTCCGGGTCGCGATCATGAAGCCGTTGGCGCCGAACTCGGTCAGATCCTCGCGGACCATCAGGCCGGCCTTTGTCCAATACGCCACACCCGTCAGGCTGTCGATGCGCGTGCGGATGTCGAAGTCGCCGCTGACCTGCTGGTAAACAAAGCGGAAGTTGTCGGAAAGGTCCCATGCGTCGCCGGTTGCGGAGGATACGTCGAAACCGCCATTGGTGACCACCGTCTGACCCGCAGGATTCTGGAGGCCGATATCCACGTTCGAAAAGGCCGGTTGAGCATACGTCGCACCGAGCATGGCGACTGCCAGTACCGTCCTCATGAGACAGTGCTTCGTTTTCATCCATTGCCGACCGGGACGTTCAAACCTCTGCTTTCCAGCCCCGATGCCCCACCGCCTGCAGAGCGGTGAGCGTCCTCAATCCATCTCTCCGGCAGATACACCGTCAAGTGCGGATGACCTGCCAAGAATTCGCGGATGATACGCAGAAACCACGGATAGCACCGGTCCTTCCGATACCAATCCACACTGAAACACAGGTGCAGCATTTCGGGATCCTCGCTTTTTGAGCTCCCGAATACGACTTTATACTCCAACTCCCTGGGCACAACGCCGATTCGCAAGCCGGACAAGTATGCTGCCGCCAGGCGATAATGCATGTCGTCAAAGTAGACGAATGGGACGTTTCGGTTAAGCAGCCTCTCGAGGCTTGCCCCGTACGAGGCTCTTGCATGCTCCTTCACGTACACACAAGAACCGCAGTAGTCCCGATTCCATAGAAACCCCACGCCCAAGCGGCGACAGAAGTCAGGGAACGATCGCGCCGCTTGCTCCCGTGCTGACTCCCGACTGCCGAAGATAACGTCACCTTCCGTCCATACCCAGGTCAGCTCCCGACGGAGGTAGCAGTCCGCGTCCAGATAGAAAACATCGCCTTCACGGCGATCCTGAACTAGTCTCAAGAACTGTCGGTTGCATCGGCTGAGCACGGACTCACGCGACATCTGGTCTTCAGGAACTCGGACGATCTCCACAACCACGCCGAGCGCGTCCAGGTACGCCTGGACACCTGGGGCGACGGATTCGTGTTGGCGGAGAAACAAGGACACGTGAAGTCGGCTGTCGTGAGGAAGATGCCGACGCACCGTATAGATGCTGGGCAAAAGGGCGGACAAGTACGGCACTGTCGCAAATTGAAAAACAGAGAGCATCGTTCGTTACATGTGTTCGGACAGCCTTTTTCGAGAAGCCAACATCGGCCCCATCGGACGACGCCGTTCGCGTCATTCGATTGTCAGTCATCGCTCAATCACTCGTTCCGCAACATTTCCTCACGGGTTGCGCACGACGTAATAACCGTCAGAATCAACCGGTAATGAGGTGAGTTGGCTCAGTGACAGAGTCCTTCTGGTTTTCCCGTTCTTCACAACACGAACAATCGGGATATTTCGAGACGAGGAATCGGCCACCTTCACGACCCCGAAAAGATAGGTTGTGCAGCCGTGCGCAAGAGCAGGTGCATCGATTACGATTCGTCCGTCAGGTGGCACTGAGCACGTCCTACCTTCTTGGACCATAACCTCGAATCGCTCAGGATGGTCTGCCCCAATCCGCAACTTCTCTTGCGATGGAAGTGAACCGGGCCGCATCACATTGACACATCCAGAGGTGAGTATGAAAAAGACTCCTGCTCCAATCATTCCGAATAGTTGGCGAACGGTTCCCATAATACACTACGCGCCAGGCTGGCACCCCAAGACTTTCCCGTCTTTCGAAACTTCAAACACGGCAAACCCACCTGGGGTTTCAGGCACTTTCCATATCATGACTTTCCACCGGTCCCCTTCGAGTGTAACGTACTCCACTCTCGATTGTTTCCACCCAAACCTCCTTTCCGCCTCTCGTCTCGCTGCGCTTGCCGCAAGGTTCGCCTCTGTATCTTCAGGAATTGCAGAGCAGCCCGTGAGAACGGAAAGTAATAGCGCCACAAATAAAGCTACCGGGATCACCTTCATGAAGATCGTTCTTGTATCCATGGCATTTCTTAAGGACAAAGATTGCTAATTTGCGACTGAACAAACTGGATCCTGGCGTTCACGTCGGCTTCGCATGCGGGATCACCCCCGCATTCACCGAACTTGTCCCTGAGGCAAAGCAGTTCGGCGATATAGGCCGAGCACTCCTCAGTCTTCGGGTCTTTCCCTTTCTTGAAGGGGGGACGAGACGGGAACCTCCAACAGCAGATCTTTGGGCAATTGATATCATCTTGACCTCCGGGACGACCAGCGAGATTGCATCCGACCCAAGCGCCAAAAGGGCGAAAGGGATCCCTGCTCTTGTCGGATGGTTCACTCATCATCGAAATGCAGTGGGCCGTGGACGCTCCTGCTCTTCCTTGCTGAGAATGCGAAGGGGTATGCACTACTTGTGTCTTCTCACATTCAAGAGGAAAGTGCCATCTGCTTGCCGAAGGATTTCAAGGCCATCAACGTCGGACGAATCCAAGAACGAACCGAGAGCTTCTGGTAGTTCAGATCGAGAGAGCACGCGAGCATCGGTCCACGGCGATGGTGGAGGAATCGCTAGGAAGACGGCGCTAACCAGCAGCAAGATCCACGCAACAGCGTAGACCGCGGCCGGGCACGCGAACGGTTTCAGGAATATCAGGCAAGAGAGGAGCATGACTAGCACTCCAACCGCTCGGCGCAGGGTCATATTCATACACGTAGAACGAAACATCGGTTCGTCGGCTTCGGCTTAGGCGTTCTTCGGGGAGGTCGTGGCTTCGTCGGCGGCTTCCGCGGTGGCCTAGTTGGCGGCTTGGTCGGCGGCGTCCCCGGTGGCTTTGGCATCGTCCGAAGAAAGCACATGGTGCAGGCAGTGTAGCAGGCGAAATCGAAGCCTGGGGAAGCTCCCGCAACCTCCTTCATGCATTTAGACCAGCAACAAAGCCAACCTTCACCTGGTTCATCCCATTTACCATCATAGCATAGGGCAGCGCAGCTGAGGCCGGCAACACCAGCGCAGGCGCCACACGCTACGCAATCCCAGAAGCATGCCAGCCCACTCGGATCCCGGAGACTGACCGAGGCATTTCCCACGTACGCATAGAGGGTCAGCAGAGCTTCGTACCCTTCCGGGTCTCTTGCGATCCATCGTCCGAGTTTGGTATGGAGGTAGCGGTGGCGGACCTGGTAGAGGCCGCTTTCGGTGTCCAGGCGGTAGGCGCCGAAGCCGGTCTCCCAATCGTAGAGGCTGGAGGCGCGCGCCCCGAAGCTGGCGTCCATCACCCGCTGCGGCCCGAAGCCGTCGTAGCCGTAGCGCTCCTGCACCACGGCGGTGGTGTTGATGATGGCCGTGACCGACAGGTGGTCATGCAGGACGTAGAACCGTTCCGAGCCCCGGTCCCGTTCGATGAGGTCATCGACGTGGCGGATGCCCCACACGAAC
>JARYME010000166.1 GCA_029907315.1 Armatimonadota bacterium
GTCCAGAACGAAAACTACTACTTTTGGCCTTGGATCCATGACCGCCGAAACTACCCGCAGGCTGCGCCCAATTATGTGTTCGGTCGGCAATATCAGAATGGAGGCGCTGCTCCGTTCACCGGTCTCTTCGACTTGATAGCGAGGTGCTCTACAGGAGACCAACACGAGATCGACCTAGCATTCCAGAGAACACTTGAGATTAAGGACTGGTTTGCGGATGTTAAGGCGGCTGGTGGCGAGGGCAGGGATTTCTACAGAAGGTACTACGAGGGACATCCTGAACGCGGCGTACTCCAGAGTCCTAATCCGGGAGGCTTAGGGCTCGATCGCGAATTCCTGTCGGATGCAAGTTTGGGCACGGTGTTTATCCTTTACGCCTTTTTGGGAGTCGACGCGACTGAGGATGGTGTGCTAGATATCAGACCAGCTGTACCCACGGCTCTTCACAAAGTCGGCGTGAGGAATGTCTTTTACCGTGGCAATTATCTTACGATAGAATCCGGTAGAAACTACGTGTCACTGGCTCAGAGCAGAGTATCTAATGCCAATGGCCTCAAAGTTCGCGTGTTGTTTAGGCGCGCTGTCGGCGCGAAGAAGGTCTTCATCGATGGGAAAGAGTGTTCGAGCTTCGTTCGCGCCCGCGATGGCTCCGTTACGGTAGTTGTCGACCTAGCCCCTGTTAGAATAGAGCTTAGATAAGAAAGGCGTAGAAAGATTTATGGGAGAATTGAAAGCAGCTGCTTCCGCAATTGATCTGAATGCCCGGCCTGGGCAATGGATGACTGGTTACGGTGGACGGGTCGACCCAGCGATAGGTACGCACGATCCGTTAACCGCACGTGCAGTAATGCTTGACAGCGGTGGGACTCGTTTGGTCGTAGTTGCCTGTGACTTACTTGGTTTTGAGCCGGCGTTCGTGAAGCGTTTGCGTCGGCAGCTCAAGCGAAAAGTAGGACTTCCCGAGTCGGCGCTGCTTGTCGCTTGCACTCATACCCATTCCGGTGCGGCGTCCATGCCTATGCGTGGTCAGATGGGTAATCTTGACAATGACTGGCTGCAGATGGTTCAGAGGCGATTGTTCAACTTGGTTTGCAGTCTCAGCGAGCGGCTCGAGCCGGCACAATTAGCTTGGGGATCTACAACGGTTCCTGGTGTCGGTTTCAACCGACAGGATCGCTCACACGGGGTTGACGCAGAGCTGGTGGCGTTGACTGTTGAACGCCGCGATGGATCGTCCATCGCAACCTTGGTCAACTACGCGACTCACGCTGTTGTACTCGGTCCTCAAAACTTGCTCTTTTCCGGTGACTTTCCAGGAGCGGTTGCTCGCCGTATCGATGACCTGACTGGAGGGGTTGGGCTCTACCTCCAAGGAGCCTGCGGTGACGTTGACCCTGTAACCCAACTCGAAAAGGGGTGGGGCCGAGGGACATTCGACGACTGCGAGGAGATCGGGAAAAGATTGGCGGAAGCTGCAGTCAGCTGTCTGGCGGGTCGCAGTCGCACGGCAAGCGCTTTCGTAAACTCAGCCTTGGGAATGGCTACTATTCCGCTTGATGAACCGCCTCCATTGGCTGAGATAGACCGACTCATTCGGCAGTTCAAGTCTGAGCAGGTAGAAGCGTCTGTAGGTTCCGAACCCGACCGAATCAAGGCGCAGACTGCGGGGGCGATGCTGCAGTGGGCTCGCTCGCTGCGTGCACGCATGGTTCGCGGCACTGTTCCACGAGAACTCAGCATCGAGATATATGCTGCACGAATAAATGATCTTCGAATCGTGGGCTTGCCTTTTGAGACTTACACTGACATAGGTCTGGGCATCAAGTGTGAGGTGCGGTCCAAGTGCGGCCCTGAGACACCTGTGATGTTTGTCGGCTACGCGAACGGGTTATATGGATACTGTCCCACTACTTGGGCGAAAGAGCAAGGTGGATATGGTGCTGATGTTTCGTGTCGGTGGTTCAGCGCTCTAGTAACACCGATCGGACGTGGAGCCGACGGCATACTTGTGAGAGAGGCAACTGCTTTGGCTTGTGGACTGTAATAACCCTTGTCTTTCAAGCAAGTGGGGTAGACGAATAGGAGCGGTAGAAGATCATGGAAGAGGCTTCCTACGACGTTGCTATTGTAGGCGGAGGTCCTGCGGGGCTTGCTTGCGCTATATACACCGCCAGAGCGAAACTGCGAACGGTTGTCTTGGATCGATCTCCTTCAGGCGGCTCCCTTGCTCGTTCCAGCAAGATTGCAAACTATCCGGGTGTAAAGGGTCCTATTCCCGGTGCACAACTGCTCGATATCATGCGTGATCAGGCTTTGAGCTTCGGCTGCGACTACAGGAAGACTGCTGTTGTTGCAGTGGATCTGCAGACTGATCCGAAGTCGCTGTACGCAGCAGATGGCGTTTTCCGCGCGCGAGCGGTTGTAATAGCAACAGGAGCAAGAGGCCGTGCTGAGAAAATCGAGGGCGAGGAGGAATTTTTGGGCAGGGGTGTTGGTTATTGCGCCACTTGCGACGCAGCTTTTTACCAGGAAAAAGTTGTGGCAGTTGCTGGGTGTGATGAGTCTGCCGTAGAGGAAGCTTTGTTAGTCGCGCGGTTCGCTCGGCACGTGTACCTCGTGTGTCCGAAAAGCGAGCTTGCGGTACCTGAGCCTTTGTTGCACGAACTGAACAAAGCACCCAATGTCGAGGTACTCCTGGGAACTAGTCCGCGACGAATTATTGGGGAACAATTCGTGAGCGGCCTTGTTGTTAGGACAAGAGGAACTGGCGAACAGACTATCTCCGTAGACGGAGTCTTTATGCTTTTGAGCGGCACTGCACCGGTTACGGATTTCTTAGGAGGCAGCGTGCAGCTTACGCCGGACGGCTGCGTACAAGTAGACTGTAACCAAGCTACTAATGTCCCAGGCGTATATGCGGCTGGTGACGTAACCTGCATACACCCTAGGCAGGCAATAATTGCTGCTGCGGAGGGCGTTATTGCCGCACTACAAGTAGACAAGTTCTTACGCGGTGCAAGCGCTGTCAAGCCGGATTACACGTGATGTCAGATGGAGTTGATCCCCGAAACCAACTGAACGATTTGCCCAATACCGAATGGATGATTCATACTAAGAGCGTGTGGTTTAGCACGCCTCCACAGCGCGAGAAGCAGAAGAAGCTGCACCCGGCGACCTTTGCCGAGTCGGACATAGTCCGGTTAGTTCAGTTTTTTACGAAGCGTGGAGGTAGGGTCTTGGATCCCTTTGTGGGGACCGGATCGACACTCGTTGCCTGCGCTCAATGTGGCCGCAGCGGGGTCGGAATAGAGCTGATCCCCTACTGGGCGGATATTGCTCGCGCCCGCGCTTGCCGACGAGACGTTCAAGTCAAGCAAACGGTGATTTGTGGAGACGCTAGGGACGTCCTACCAACCCTGGAGGACAAAAGCTTCGACTTCATTGTAACAAGCCCACCGTACTGGAACATTCTTCGCAAAGACAACGACCACAAGGTCAAAGCTGAGCGCAAATCGAAAGGTTTGCATACACGTTATAGTGATCACGAAAAAGACCTGGGGAATATCAATTCATATGAGGATTTCCTGGCGCAGTTGGGAATCGTCTTTCGAGAGTGCAGGCGTGTACTGAAGGAGCGCCGCTATATGTGCGTGATAGTCTCAGATTTTCGCCACAAGTCTCGTTTTGTTGCGTATCACGCCGATCTGGCACGCGTTGTGGAATCCGTTGGCTTCACCCTAGAAGGTAT
>JARYME010000167.1 GCA_029907315.1 Armatimonadota bacterium
GAAAGCGAGCGGGCTCATGTTTGTGGTTTTTCCCGGTTATTATCACCCCGACGCCAACCATATCCGCAGTGTCACCTCGGCCTACTGTCTTCACTGATTTTTCCGGGAGGAAGATATACGGGCGGCTTTCGAAGAAATCATCGTTGAACGAGGAAAAGACGCATTCTGGTATGCTCCGGATTCCCGATATGCTATGAAGCGGAGGAGGTTCAATGGAGTAAATGGAACAACCGTAAGGCAGTTTCGCAAACTTGCTCAAGATCAGGGATTTGTTTTAGTGCATAGGGCGGTCAACCCAATTCTCAGCATCGGACGGATGGTCAATCGGCATCCCTGGCTCAGGCCGCTTTCTCTGCCTCTAATTCCGCTCGCGTACTTACCTTTCCTCGAGGAGTTGTTACTACACCGTATTGCCTATGTCCTGCAAAAGCCTCCGTTAACTTGGTCAGACTAAATGGATGAATCCGAGAGGTTGGTTCAGGGAGCGTCTACAAATTTAACTGATTGGCGCTATCTACTGCCCCAGCGTTTGCCACCACCATATTTATACTTGAGCTGGCGAAATGGGTCTCGAATGGGCAGTGGTATGGATCTGCGCGGTAAACTGATGAATGCATTAATTCCACTGGGAGGTCAAGACGCTAAATCCATGCAGGCGCTTGAGGACCTGAAAGGCTCCTATTATTTAGTAATATGGGAACTCGACCTTGGACCGTTTGGGTTTACTCCCTCTAATCAGTTACTTGAGGCGTGCCGGCGGGTGCGCGACCTGGTCGCGGAGCATGGTTTCATCTACTTAGCTGTCCAGCGCGGGCTCACCAATTTAGTGAGCGTCTATGAGATTACAGATATGGTAAGACAAGCCGGGCTTCACAACTGCCGAGCTCAGTACGTATTGCCGTCTCACTCCTATCCAATGCATTTTGTGCCTGTGAATGAACCTCAACTAATGCGGTATTATCTTGACCACGTGGCCTTAGCACGAAGTCTCAAGCGCAAACGCGTCTTGGAACTCGCTCGGATGTTGGAGCGATTGCGACTGGACAAGATGTTTCTCCGTGTGGTTCCTTGTTTCTCTATTGTTGCGGAACGTGATTAAGGAGCGGCAATGATCCGAGCGATAGAGGAACTACTTCTCCGCGACTGGTCGGCTCTTGGCTTACAAGGCCCCTGCCCCCCACGCTTAGCATTTATCCAAATCTCTTCTAGCTGGTTGCAGGATTCGGGCAGGATTACATTTCTCATATTCAAGCCCGATGACAGTTACCCTTGTCTAGTTGCGCGCATCGTTCGTTCAGAATCATTCAAACATATCCTGCTCAATGAGCATGCAAATTTAGTTTCCATTCACGCGGATAATCCTACCCTAGATGGTTCTATTCCTACCCCGATCTTCTGTGGAATCTTGGATGGCAAGACCGTAAGGATCGAGACAGCACTAGAGGGCACTCTGCTGACCAGCCTGATAGCGCGGAGCGGCGGCAGAGGACGTCAAGTCCTAGTAACGCAAGTCTATGAGCAACTGGGAGCATGGCTGGATAAGTTCGGACACCCACGGCACCCTCCTACTCTTTGGCCTTGGGAGAAGCTGAAGAATCGCTTTCATGTCTCTATCAGTGAATTTTGTGAACATTTCGAACTGGATTCCACAGAAAGAGATTATATAGGATGGCTGCGTGCAAGGATTGAGGCGACAGGTCAACTTGAACTGCCGATTGTACCGAATCACGGTGACCTCGCAGCGGCGGCGATTCTGGTCAGGGACAACGGCCTCGGGATCATTGACTGGGAATACTATTGTCCAGAAG
This sequence comes from Armatimonadota bacterium, assembly GCA_029907315.1. Classification (GTDB taxonomy): domain Bacteria; phylum Armatimonadota; class UBA5829; order UBA5829; family UBA5829; genus CALJES01. The sequence continues at coordinate 1,809 of JARYME010000167.1, forward strand.
GTCTGCCACTGTTTGATCACCTTATGGCAGTTGTACAAACCGGATTTTGTCTGAGTACCACCAAGACCTTGACTCTCCTTGATCAGTTCAAGATGTCCTTTGCTGCCAATTGGTATTCGGAAATGGCAGCCGGGTGGTTACGCGCAGCTTGTCAACGTTTTGGCTTACCTGAATCGCTGCTGTCGCTATGGCTGACTCTCTTTCTAATCGAGATGAGCAACAAACGAGATTGGGAGCAACAAGCAGCGCGCAAGCATGGAGAGAAAGGCTGGCGTAATTTGTTCTCTTATTACGTCAGTCACAAGGATTGCTGTTATCTAACACGGTAGAAATCATGGCGTCCAAAAGGTATGAATAGGGTGAGCCAAACAAGGGATCGAGAGAGGGTCGCACTCTTTACTGCCGGGCTACTGACTAATTGTGGTCTTGCTTCAAAACTCTTTCAGGAACCAACGCCGCCTAGCGACTTGGATCCAGATGAAATCTTATCTGCTCTGGAAGCCAATCACGTTCCGCTGCTGTGGATCCGTCCAACCGGGAACTCGGCCTACGATTGGCTACTCGAGTCCAAAGCTTTCCACAAGGCTATCACGCGCGAACAGGCATATTTTGATGAGTTGCGCGCTCAGACCCTTAGTCTGCGTGACGAATTCAAGCAGTACGGGATCGAGATGGCTTTTATCAAAGCCGTGGATTTTCCACCCGTCTTTCCATACAATACTGGCAATCAGGACATATTAGTACGCTCGGAGCAGGTGGACCTCGCCCGGCGACTGCTGAGAAAGCTGGGGCATATCGAGGTTAGACACCTTCACGAGCGGAAGAAGTATCTATATCGCACGTTCCCGGGCGGTAAAGAGGGACTTTCCGTTCATCTGCATGAGCATGTCGGGTGGGATGGAAATACCTATCTGGAAGCGGATGGGTTGTGGAGCAGAATGGTTACCTCCAAAGCCGATCCCGAGCTGCTTATCCCCTCGCCCGAAGATGTGTTCATAATCACAGCCATCCATGCATTTGATGAAAACAAAGAGATTCGGCTTGCAGACCTAGTGAAGCTCCGCTATTGTCTCGCCACATACATGCTCGACTGGGATTATGTGGACTCGATCGCCACATGCCGCGGATGGCGATATAACTTATACGCTGCATTATACATCTTTGATCACGTCAACCGTCTCTTCTGGGGAACAGACCTGTTGCCGTCGGTGGTCCTGGACCGCGCCAGGCATATTATCGAGCAGCAACGCTTATCTGCTGCTTTCCTGAAGAGGAAAATCTGTCAGTCGCACCGAGAGCTCCTCTTTCCAATCCCATTTTCTTATTGCAAGTATTTTAGCTTTCAAAAGCTATGGCGGGACCCGACTCTCAGGGAGCGAGAGCGATTTTATCTACTGATCGAATATACACTTCGTGGGATCGGCAGGAAGCTTGGACTGAGGACTCAACCTTCAATGCTGATCTGTTTTAGCGGGATTGATGGTTCGGGTAAAACCTGCCAAGCACAGGCTCTGCGTAACGCATTCATAACCTGCGAGGTCAATACCAAATATGTGTGGATGCGGGGCAGTACTAGCGTTTGGCTCAACCCGTTAAAACGCCTAGCGGCGATTATCCTCGGCAGCCGCCAGCTATCCTCTGAGCGAGCAGATCTGGACACGGCGCAGAATCGAGAACGGATCCGGAATATTAAGAATCGTTGGGTGCGTGTTCTCTATCCGTGGATGATCTTTTTCGAATTCCTGCTCTTCTATCTTAAGGAAGTGATCGTTCCACTATCCTTTGGACAGGTCATCATTTGCGATCGCTATGTCGTAGATCATATCGCAGACTTGATGGACCT
>JARYME010000168.1 GCA_029907315.1 Armatimonadota bacterium
GCAGGTTCGCATTTTCCAAGCTGGACGACGAGGACCTGCGCTTGACGCTTGGAGGCAACGCACGCAGACTTTTCGGAATATAGCGAGTGCTGTGCGTGGGCTCTTGTCACTTGCGCCGCGAGCGGAGGCTCGGAGAAGAATGAGTCCTAACTGGAGAAGGTTGATTACAATGTTACCGCTGTCCGTGCTCTTGTTGTACGTTTCGGTGGCTGAGGCTGCTTCAGATGCTGCACAGCCGAAGACTTCCAGCGCGCTTTTTCCCGAGAACCTGATTAGCCGCGCTCGCGAGAATGCTGCAAAGTACCAGTGGGCTGCAGATATTCAAAAGCGAATAGTGGCTGCCGCGCAGCCTTGGATGAAGTATTCCGACGACGAGCTGTGGTCGATGATGTTCGGAAGTACGATAAAGCGCGCCTGGCAGGTGTTTTCGAGCGGTTATTGTCCGGCGTGCAAGAAAGACGTTCCCATGTATACGTGGGTGGTGAGGGCGCTCGAGAGACCCTGGAAGGTCCAGTGTCCCCACTGCAAAGAGCTGTTTCCGAAGAACGACTTTTTCAAATACTACAAATCCGGTCTGGACGAGCACGGTGTGTTCGATCCCAAGAGGGCAGATCGCTCTCTGCTCTACAACGCGGAGCACCCTGATCCCAGTGATCCTCTGCACAAGTTTGGCGTAGACGATGGGGAAGGTTACGTTGAGGGTGACAAGCGCTGGCGGTTTATCGGCGCCTACCTTATCTATGGGCAGTGGAAGCAGGTTGTGTTGGGCGGCATCGTGAATCTGGCTGCGGCATATGTGGTCACCGGCGATCCCAAGTATGCTCATAAAGCTGGAGTCTTGTTGGATCGAGTGGCGGATGTCTACCCTTCTATGGACTTCAAGGAGCAGGGCGTGATGTATGAAGGCCCGGGTGCTGCCGGTTACGTCTCCACTTGGCACGATGCATGTGTGGAAACGCGGTCGCTGGCAATAGCTTACGACCAAGTCTTCGAGGCTCTGCGACAGGATAAAGAGCTGGTCGAGTTCTTATCGGCGAAAGCCCGTACCTACAAACTTACCAATCCGAAGCGCACGTGGGCGGACATACAGAGAAATATCGAGGACAACATTTTGCGCCACGCTGTCGACCACAAGGACAGGATATACTCCAATTATCCGCAGACGGACCTCACCGTGGCTATTATAAAGACCGTATTAGGCTGGCCTGCCAATCGCTCTGAGGTTATGGAGATCCTTGACGAAATTCTCGATAAGGCGACTGCCGTTGACGGCTTGACCGGGGAAAAGGGCCTCGCAGGCTACTCCGCCTGGTCGCCGAAGACGCTGGCTTCAATACTATCTATGTATGCCCGCGTGGATCCGGGGTTCATTCGAGAAGCCTGCCGCAGGCACCCGAAGCTGCCTGCAGGCTACAGGTTCTTCGTGGACCTCTGGTGTCTGGGAAAGTACTACCCGAACGTAGGCGACAGCGGCGCGTTCTGTGCTCCGAACGAGACCTACGAGGGAGTGGAGCTTACCAGAAACCCCGGTCTGAATCCGTCCGGCTATTCCTTCCTTTGGGAGCTTTACGAAATCACCCAAGACCCGGCTTTCGTCCAAGTTCTCTACCGTGGAAACGGCTATTCGGTCGATGGCCTGCCTTACGATATTTTCGCTGAGGATCCTCTCAGTTTCCAAACGAAAGTGAAAGGTGTTATCGACCGGTTTGGCACATCGCCGAAAGTTGGCAGCGTTAACAAAGAGGAATGGCACATTGCCGTTTTGCGTTCGGGGTCGGGCGAGAACGAACGCGCTTTGTGGCTGAACTACGAAAGCGGCGGAGGCCACGGACACGCCGACGGGATGAATCTCGGCCTCTATGCGAAGGGTTTGGATCTGATGTCCGATTTCGGCTATCCCCAGGTCCAATACGGCGGTTGGACTTCGCCGCGCGCAGTATGGTACAAGAAGTCCGCGGCGCACAACACAGTCGTGGTGGACGGCAACGACCTGGCGCGCTGCTCAGGAAAAACAACGTTGTGGGTTGATGGGCAGTCGTTCCGTGCTGTTCGGGTGTCTGCCCCGGAGATGATAGGCGGCAAGCAGTTCGAACGCACGGCGGCGCTTATCGATGTGTCGGAGACGGATTCGTATGTGTTCGACGTGTTTCGCGTCGTAGGTGGTACGGAGCATGCGAAGTTCACCCACGCCTGCTACGGCGGTTTAAATACCGACGGCTTGTCACTAAAAGCAGCTGAAGAGTACGGCCGGGGCACGCTGCTCCGCAATTTCCGAGTGGATTCCCAACCGCGACAGGGCTGGACTGCAGACTGGTCTGTTGAGGATCGCTACAAAGTGCACAAGCAGAAGCGCGACATACACCTGCGGCAAATAGACTTGACCAGTTCAGCGGAGGCTTTAACCTGCGAAGCGTGGGTGGGATCCGGTTATAACGTAACGGAGACGGCTTGGGTGCCGTGTATACTGTCCAGACGCTCGACGGATAAACCCCCTCTCGTATCGACATTTGTAGCGCTTATCGAGCCTTACGAACAGTCTAGTGCAATCAAGAGCGTTCGCAGAATACCGTTAGAGGCTTCCGACGGCCGAGCGTATCCGGATTCATTTGTGGCAGTTGAAGTGGTTCTTGTCGACGGGCGCAAGGATGTCATCATCGCAGCGGATGCGGAAAACCCGCTGGGGTTTGAGCCTGCATATCGCGACAGCGAGGCGGTCGTTCAAGAAGATTACAACATAAAGCTTTTCGGAGAGATGTGCTGGGTGCGGTTCGACAAGAACGGGTTAGTGGAACGCCTGGCGCTTTGCAGCGGCCGGTCCCTGACGGCTGGCGGTGTTTCGCTGACTGCGAAGAGCAAGATTGGGTTTGTGGAAGTGGATGTGCGCGCAGGCAAGGTTGTCGCGGGCGGAAGCGAAGAGCTCGAGTCTCTGAAGCTTAGGTGATGACCACCGGTTTTTCATACTGCCTAAGACACGATACGAACTGCGAGACTGCGTGCTCGCCGACACGACGGAGAACAAGCGCGAGGGTTTGCTGTGTGTCTTGATGTTGAAGCCCCGCACAAGTCCTTTTCCCTGCGGCGAGCCGTGGCAATTGGACTACTGCTTGTTCCGATCAATTGCTATTGGGTCATAGCGGCGGAGCTGCGCTGGTACGTTATCCTCACCCTTAATCCCTTGTTCGTCACCCCCGTTTTCTATTTGTTTGTGTTAACTGGGGTCAACTTTGCGCTGAAGCGCTTTGCGCCTCGCGTAGCTTTGAAGCCCGCGGAGTTGGTAGTCATATACGTTATGCTCGTGATGTCGTGCACAATAGCCACGCACGACTTCATCATAAACCTAATATCCATGATGCCCTGGCCTGCCTGGTTCGCCACTCCCGAAAACCGGTGGGAGCAAAACGTGTTTCCCCATCTGCCTCGGTGGCTGCTTGTCTGGGATAAGGAGCTCTTGAGAGGTTATTTCAGCGGTGGCACGTCCTTCTTGGATCCGAAGGTGCTGGCGATGTGGCTGGGTCCGCTTTCGTTCTGGGCGCTGTTCATTCTGAACATCGGCTGGACGATGCTGTGTATGAACGTGCTTATTCGCCGAGCCTGGGTGGACGAAACTCGCCTATCGTTT
>JARYME010000169.1 GCA_029907315.1 Armatimonadota bacterium
AAAGGGCGATCGAAAGCCTTCGGGCGTTGGCAGCTTTGACGAGTTCCCAGGCGGCGCGGGTGAAACAAAGCCTACCGAAAAGCTCTTTCCCCTTGCGATAGATGGACCTCACGACGCCGAGTGCACCGTCGAACGGCGTCGACGTGTGCTCGATACGTATTGGGGCTTCGGTTGTATTGTGTGCGATGTGGTCGAGGTCTTCTTCGGTTATCTCGACGCCCCTGTCCGGGTAGGTTCCCGCTTCAAATAGTTTGGCTTCTCGTTCTATTGTGTGCAATTGGCTGACCTCCTGTAAATGGGCTGCGTAATGGCTGTAGTCCTCGACAACTACGTGGCGTACACGGTATGAACGGGTGGACCTGAGCGCATTTGATGTGCTAAGACCAGATGCGCTCCAGCCGTCAACTACTTTTCATCCCCCGGTAATCCCAGGTACTCGCGGATCCAAGTCTCATGCGGCTGGACCACCTTGCCTGCGACTAGTTTGGTTATCACATCGGCAAGCGACTCCAGATCGCGGTCCTCAAGCGGACCTAGGCTGAAAACGGGATAGGCATTCGCGCGGAAATTGTAGTCCACAATCCGCCGGATTACCTGCTCGCGCATAACGGACTCCTCCAAGTCTCTCTTCAGCTTTGTCAAGCACATCTTCAGCACGCTGAGGTGTACCTTCGCAAGAGCGAACGAACCAACGCGCATTCCTTCATCGGTTAATAAAGTTTGATGCAGGATCGCCTTGGCAATCTGCTTGTCATGAAACTCCAATGCCTGCAAGTATCCGGCTTCACCGCCTCTGTGCGCTTCCAGGAGCTCTATTTGCACATCCTCGGGGATGACTACGGCGGTCTCCTGCTGGATTCGCTCAAGCACCTTCAGTAGTTCTTCCTGAGCGGATTTGGGCGTGCCACGTTTGTATGAGCCTTTTGCCGTCGGCGAACCGTACTTCTCCAGGTAGAGGTTCATAAACCGCATCAGCACGTCCTTGGACCAATAGTGCTTGTATGCTGCGCGCAGATCGGACGTGCCGTAGGGCGATTCGTACCGCGGATTGTACGAATAGACTATGAACTTCTCTGGTGGCAGCGGTTTGTCGTCGCTTGCAGACGCGTATGCTGGCCCAACCAAGCCGATGCGTTTGAGGGACTTAACGTTGAGGAACTCGTCCGTAACGAACTCGAAGGTTGAAGGGTCTTTGGCTTTGATCGACGCAATCCCTATCATCCCCGTATAGGGACCGCGGTCGATGATTCGGTAGTTCATTTCGAGTATGGAAAAGCCCTTTGCAATGGCGTCCAGCGTGTTGGCGAGCACGTCCAAGATGGACCCGCGCATATCCTCGAGCGCAAACTGAACGAAGTCGGCGATGCGGACGTCTTCCGGCGAATCTGAGGCCGGATGTATTTCCCAACCGCGCGAGAGCACAGCGAATTTCTTGATCGCCAGGCACGCCTGTACCTGTGCATCCTGTTGCATACGATCGTACACCGCGTATCCGCGTTTGCCTATCAGATCGTCTGAACTGAAGGGCGAGATACCCTTAAGAAGAGATGGGAGGTTACCACGAGCTGAGGCGGCTTCCCCGAGCGGCGGAGGGCGCCGAAGTCCTGTTTTTCGCGCGAATTCTTGAATGATACGAAGCGACATGCCCTGCTTACCTCTTTCTTCGGCTTACTCTTTTTTCAGAATGAGCTTTGTTGTATTATGTTTGCGTTCGGCGCTGGGTCGTGTGGCACCAAGTCAAGATGAGGCCGAATGTGAGCACACGAGTCGAACCGAAATACGGAACCGCGGTGAGCATTTGGAGGCTTGGCTATGGACATATTCTCGCAGATATTCTGGCTCATAATACTCTTGTCGTTCATGCTGCCGGGTTTCAAACAACGCATGCTCGATTCGGCTCGGCTCCGCCTGATCCATTTGCTTGAGAAGAAGCGGGGCTCGCGCGTAATCACGCTCATCCATCGCCAGGAGCAGATGGCCTGGTTCGGGATCCCCTTCTTCCGGTACATAAACATCGACGACAGCGAGCAGGTGCTGAGAGCTATTCGACTTACTCCGCCGCACATGCCCATCGACGTTGTCCTGCACACACCTGGTGGTCTGGTGCTCGCCAGCGAACAGATTGCTATGGCTCTGCGCGCGCACGAAGCTCCTGTTACGGTGTTTGTGCCTCACTATGCTATGTCTGGTGGGACAATGATAGCCCTTGCTGCCAATCACATCGTGATGGACAAGAACGCCGTGCTGGGACCTGTCGACCCACAGCTCGGCGAGTATCCCGCAGCCTCGATTATTAAAGCCGTCGAAACTAAACCCGTCAGCGAAATCGAGGACAAAACCCTCATATACGCCGACATTGCTCGTAAGGCAATCGATCAGGTGCGGTGTGTAGTCAAGTACCTGCTTTCGGAGAAGTTCGACGAGGCGAAAGCCGATGAGCTGGCGCGCAAGCTGAGCGAAGGTCGGTGGACCCACGACTATCCCATCACTGTCGACGAGCTGATTGAGATGGGGATCGATGTTTCGACGGATGTTCCTGAAGAAGTGTACGCCCTGATGGATCTATATCCTCAGCCTGCTCAGCGCAGACCCAGCGTGGAGTTCATACCGATGCCCTATGGTCCCCCGGCTGCTCCGTCCAGGCCAGGACAGAAGGGAGACAAAGTCTCCGGCTGATTGCGCCTGTCAGGCGTCGACTGCGGCGAAGATGAGTCCCAGGTTTCCCTCGGGAAACGCCATTGTGCCCATGAACTCGTCGTAGGCTGCCCAATGGACGGTGTGCGTGCCGGCCGGCAGCCCAATGGTGGCCAGCACGGGTTGCTGGGCGATACCTCGCAGTACTAGCAGTAGATCCCAGTTTGTGAGGCTGGGCGCGGCATTAAACCTGACGGCAACCGTAGCTGGGCAGCCGTCGGCAAGTCCCACCGCGCCGATAGTGACCTTGGAATCTTCGGTGATGGCGAGGCTGAAGCTGCCGCTACTTTCGCCGTTGACATCGGCGATGTGGATACCCTGTCTAATGCGCAGGGATGTCCGAATGGGCAGAGTGTTTTGAGTAAGCATACGTTTTTCCTCCTTGGAGCGGATATGTTAGATTTAGAGCACCGACATATGCGGAGTAAGTCATCACGGTGCGTGAGTTGCGGCGGTGCAAACGTGTTGGCAGAAGCAGATGTGTGCGCCGGCGAACGGAGCAGGTCTACACGAGCTTACGTTATGCGGACCGACCCACCGCCACCCAAGTGACGATGCGTCGTTTTGAGCACCAAGAACGTCATCCTGAACAACCCTATGTCATCCCGAACGCTCCTATGTCATCCTGAACTTGATTCAGGATCCCCGCCATCGGAGGCGAAACCCCCTGGATGCCGGATCAAGTCCGGCATGACGAAAAGGGGTGTCATCCTGAACGCCCCAACGTCATCCTGAACTTGATTCAGGATCCCCGCCATCGGAGGCGAAACCCCCTGGATGCCGGATCAA
>JARYME010000016.1 GCA_029907315.1 Armatimonadota bacterium
AATGTGGGCGGGTTTCTTCAGTGGCGGTACCTGCAGAGCGTTCAGAAAACTAGCCATCAGCTCGAGTCTCATCGCGATACCTTTCACGGTGTTGTAGTAGCTTTCTCGGCTAATGATTTTCTTCTCGAAGTCTGCTGCAGCCGCATCGTACTGGCGTATGAGCGCGTTAAAGTAGGTATCGAAGTAGCTGCGGAACAATTCGTAGCGGTTTGCGAGGGTTTCTGATGGTGGGTCGGGCTGTAAGCTTGCCAGCTGCTCCAGGGCTTTTCGGCTTTCGCCGAACAGTGACATCGAGGCGTTTACTGCAGCCAGCCGCTCATAAGCGCGCCAGTCCTTGGGATCCAGTTTGATGGCTTCCTTGTAGGCCTCCGCTGCTTCGTCCGGTTTGCCGCTCTGCCAGAGCTTGTCGCCTTCGATCATTTTGGCAACGGCGGAGCCGGTGCTCTTGCTGGTCTTGGCGGGCGTCAGCGATACGCGCGTTTCGCGTTCGGGTTCGATGATCACTTCGATCTGCGCCGATTTCAGCCGCTCCAGGCGTGCCTGTGCGTCCGCAATGAGCTTTTCGTCGCCGCCGAGCATTTTCGCTCGTGCCAGTTCATCCTCCGCCTCTTTATACATCCCTCTGCGGGCATACGCCTCGGCGAGCTTTATGCGAATCGAGGGATCTGTGGGGTTTGCGTCCACAGCCCGCTTGAACTGCTCTATCGCCAGCGCCAAATTTCCCGCTTCCATGCTTTGTTCGGCGCGGGCTGCGTATTCCGAGGCGGTGGGTCTTGCTGTAGCCGGGGGCTGTTCTGTGCCGATCGCCGTGCTTTCCGTGCCGGTAGCGGGTTCCGGCTGGGATACTGCCGGCAGTTGGGCGAATGCAATGCGGCTTATGCTTAGAACCGCTGCGCTTGCCGCCGAATGCATTGCGTTGCGCAAATCGAGTGCCCTGGTGCCGACCGCCTGCGAGGATCTGATTACTTCCCATCTGTCGCGTTTACCACCTCCGACGCGCGCCATCCACAGTTTGACCTCCACGACGGCGGTCTCGGCGGCTTCGGTGCCGCTTTGCCCTGCAGAAGCCGCAGGTGCTGGCTCGGAGGGACGCTCTGTTGTGGTTCCGCCGGATTCCTTCGCGGGTCCCGGAGGCAAAACCTCGAGCAGGTTCGAGCCCACGGGTTTGACCTTCAAGTTCTTCACCGAAACTTCTGCCCCGGCGGCGTACTGAAAGCCCAATATTCGGGCGACCTCGATCCTTTCGTCCTGACTGGCGTATGACGCCACCTTGTCCGGGGTAAGCATCTTCTCCATTATGGCGCGCAGGACGGTCGGTGATTCACGGTCGAACACGGTCGCTTCGACGCGTTTCGTTTCACGCAGGTAGTCCCTGATCGCTCTTGTGGTTTCTGCAGCCAGGTCCTTATCAGCGCCTTCGCCCCTCGTGGTTTCGAAGACCAGCACCAAGGGTCGAGATTCGGCAGCGGCTGCCGGCTGAGCAACAAATCCTGCAGCGGCTATGACGGCTATCAGAGCTGATATTACTCGATTCATTGTGTTTGTTGATTTGACCCCGCCAAAGCCTGCTTTGAAGCCTCGATAAGCGTTTGGGCGGTTTGCAGTCCGAGCCGGGCGGCATTCACGTTGTTTCCCGCTTCGATGTCGGCTTGGTAAAGTCGAGCTGCTTCTTGGGCTGCGGCGAGCGCCTCGCTATGTCTGCCCTGCCTGCGAAACTCTACCGCCTGGCGCAGTGCAGCATCTCCGCTAGGGCGGTTCGACGGCTGCTCCTGCACTTGCGGTTGGTTTGCTGTTGCAGACGATTCGGTTTTGGCTGCGGGCTTGGACTCCGCTTCGGTCTTCTTTGCTTGTGATTCCTTTGACTCAGGAACAATTTTCACGTTTGCCGGCAGGGGCGGCAGTTTCAGCGGCTCCGCATTGACTTTCGGCGGCGCAGGACGCGCCGCAGAGGACACTTGCGGTATTCCGGCAATCGGACCTGCCAATCCGGTTGAGGGCGCAGCCGGAAATGTGTAGACCCGCAGCGCGGGAGGCTGCGGCTGCACGGAAACTGCCGCGGCAGAGGACCGCCGTTCTCTTGCGGAACGGAACTGCGCCTCCCTGGCTTTGCGACTGTCAGCCCCGGGCCAAGCTATGATCCCCACGACAAGGACAACCAGGAACGTGCCGAATGCAATCCACACAGGCTTGGGGAGAAGATCTACTATTCCCGCCAAACGTGCCCGCAGGCTGGGCGGAGGCGGCGTGATCGGCGGACCCTCCGGCAGCGCCAGCTTCATACGCAGAGTTGCCAGCTTTTCTCGGTCGGCTGCGCTGTCCGGGTTGAGGTCGATAATCTTCTCGTATTCGGCTACGGCAAGCTTGAGGAGTTCGCGCGCCTCTTCGGTTTGCCCTGCCTCGAGAAGAGTGTCAGCTTTACGTTCGTAGATAAGGGCGAGCAATGAATGGGCGGACGAACTGTCCGGCGCCTGCTCGAGGACCTGTTTCACCTGCGTCAGGGCTGTATCCATGTCGCCCTGCGAGTAAAGCTGCCATATTTCGAACAACTGCTCGCCGACAGCCAGCTCGTCTCGTTCAGCCGCGTCGGTGGCTGCCTGTCGAGGCTGCTGTGCTTGCAGACCCTCCAGCTTGAGTCCGCATCCTCTGCAGAACCGATTCGTCTTACCGTTTACAGTTCCGCACCTAGGGCACTTCATCGTCTTCTCAGTAGTCAACAGCCCATCCTCAGAACAGTCCCGCCTGCGGACCGTTCGCGCTCAACCCGAGATGTTCATACGCGCGGCGCGTGGCTACGCGGCCGCGAGGAGTCCTCGCCAGAAACCCCATTTGTATCAAATACGGTTCGTGAGCGTCCTCTATGGTATCGCGCTCCTCACCTATGGCGGCGGCAATCGTTTCGATGCCTACAGGCCCGCCATCGAACTTTTCAATGATGGTTCTGAGCAGACGGCGGTCTCCTTCGTCCAAACCCTGCTCGTCGATTTCGAGCATCGCCAAACCTTGCACTGCCATTTCCTTGTCTATTATTCCGTTTCCACGGACCTGGGCGTAGTCCCTAACCCTGCGCAGCACCCTGTTCGCGACCCTCGGCGTTCCTCTGGACCTGCGCGCCACCTCATATGCCCCGTCTTCGGTTATGTCTATTTGCAGTATCCTGGCTGAGCGGGTGACTATGGTCTTCAGGCTGTCTACGTCGTAGAACTCGAAGTTGTATACGATGCCAAACCGCCCGCGCAGCGGCGAAGTGACCAATCCCGCTCGAGTCGTAGCCCCTATAAGTGTAAACCGCGGCAGGTCTAGTTTGATGGACCTTGCGGCAGGACCTTTGCCGATAACCAGGTCTATCTGAAACTCCTCCATGGCCGGGTAGAGTATTTCTTCCACGGGCCTGCTGAGTCTGTGAATCTCATCGACAAACAGCACACTGCACGGCTCAATGTTGGTAAGGATAGCTGCCAGGTCGCCTGGACGCTCTATGGCCGGTCCGGATGTGGCACGTATGGGCGCGTTCAACTCGTTTGCTATGATATATGCCAGGGTTGTTTTACCCAACCCCGGGGGACCGTACAGCAGCACGTGGTCGAGGGGCTCTCCGCGTTTCTGAGCCGCTTCGATGTAGACGCTCAGACTTTCTTTGATCTTGTCTCGGCCGATGAACTCACTCAGTAGACGCGGTCGAAGCGAGATATCCAACTCAGTATCTTCATCGCGGCGAACTGGTGATATGACACGGCTTTCTGCATCCATCTCAACACGTCTTTCGAAAGAGTGTGCCCGCCAAATCGGTTACGGGCTGTTCGTTTCAGCCCTTCGACAGAAGTTTCAATGCTGCGGTTACCAAGCTGCTCGGGCTGCTTTCGGGCTGCTGCCCAAGCACTTTCTGCACAGCTGCACGGGCGTCGCTTCGAGTGTAGCCCAGTGCCACCAGTCCCTCTACGGCATCATCGATTACCCGCATTTCAGCGGATTGAGCGCTCTTTGTTTCGGTCGCCCATCCGAGTGCCGCGATCTTTTCTCTAAGCTCCAATACGATGCGCTGAGCGGTTTTCGTGCCGATACCTGGTACCTTGCTCAGCTCCGCAAAGCCGTCATTTGATATGGCGCGAACTATTTGTTCGACCGGCATTATGGAAAGAATGTTCAATGCCAGCCTGGGGCCTACTCCCGAAACGCCTATCATAAGCTCGAAGATTCGCTGCTGCGCTTCTTCGGTGAATCCGTAAAGGGTGATGGAATCCTCGCGGACGACCGTCGTAATGAGGAGGCTGACCTTTTCCCCGGGCTTAGGCAACTGCGCAGCAACCGACAGTGGCGTGCAGACCTTGTAACCGACGCCCCCGACGTCAACCACCACATAATCCGCCTCGATTCTTTTCAGCTCACCGCAAAGATGCGCAATCAAGAAGCACCTCGGACGCCGGCTATTGGGCTCTCGACCGGCGAAGCTTGCAACCGGTTGATCTCAGACGTCTAATAAATAACCTTGTTAAGGGGATACTCAACTATGCCCGATGCGCCCGCGCGCTTGAGCTTGGGGACGAGTTCACGCACCGTTTTTTCCTCGACTATGATCTCCACCGCCACCCACTCGTTTCCAGCAAGAGGCGATAGAGTAGGCTTCTTGAGCGACGGAAGCACGCTCAGAACCTCTTCCAGTTTCTCATTCGGCACGTTCATCTTCAAACCGACGAACCCCTCCGCATTCAGTGCAGCCTGAAGCAGCAGTGCCAAGCTCTCCAGTTTTTGGCGCTTCCAGGGGTCCTTCCAAGCTTCGTGGTTGGCTATTAGTCTTGTCGTCGATTCGAGCAGCGTTTCTATGATCTCGAGCCCGTGTGCCTGCAGCGTACTTCCGGTCTCGGTTCCGTCGACGATTGCATCGACTAAATCCGGCACCTTTACCTCGGTTGCACCCCACGAGAATTCGACGTGTGCGTTTACACCCCTTTCGGCGAGGTAGCGTTTGGTAAAGTTTACGAGCTCAGTGGCGATTCGTTTGCCTTCCAGGTCCTTTACACTACGAATAGGGGATCCCTTTGGTACGGCAAGCACCCATCTGAACGGCCTGTGCGTCGCCTTCGAGTAAACAAGCTCGCAGACTTCGTGCACGTCGGAGCCGCACTCCTTCACGTTGTCGTATCCCGTAATGCCCGCGTCCAGCACGCCCATTTCGACGTACCGCGGGATTTCCTGAGCGCGCAGCAGCGTTGCCTGGATCTCGGGATCATCGCACGAAGGGTGATAAGAGCGCGCGTCGACGCGGAAGTCCCAGCCGGCCTTCCTGAACAATTCCAATGTTGCATCCTGCAGGCTGCCTTTGGGTAAAGCAAGTTTCAGAACCAACGCAGTCTACTCCATTTCTTTTTGACGGCATCATTATAGACCCTGCAGCCTGGGATGGTCAATTGACATGACTTCCGGAGGGGCACTCAGCGGGCAGGTAAAAAGCGGCAGCGGCCGGCCGCGGGGGAATGGGGGTGGGGGTGATAACGAAGCCGGCCGCCACACTGAACAGAGCCGCTTTCGGCTGCAAGCACCGCCCCGATCGACAGTTTTTACTGTCTCGACTGAGAGGAGGATACGTCGATCAGGTAGGCATCCGCCTCGCCGAAACCGTCGAATGGTCTTCAGCGGTGCGGCATTTGTTTAGACGCTGCTGGTTTCTGTTAGTTACAGGAAATCCGGCAAAAGAAGTTTTTGTCTGCTCAGAGGCGCTAGCGAGTATACTCGTCAGTATCCTAGCAGGGTGCCGACCAGCCATGCGAGCGTCATGGCAATCAACACGACCGCTGTCAGCCAAACCACCACGTTGTATGTGCGCGAATTTACGTAGCCGTTCATAACGTCCCTGCTGTTGACGAGCTTCAACATGAAAACGAGGATTACGGGCAAAAGAATGCCGTTTACTCCTTGCGCGCCGATCATCGTGTTGACCAGGTGCACACTCGGCAACAGCACGACAACTACGCCGACGAGGATGCACAAGGTGTAGATGCTATAGAATGTCGGGGCTTCATGGAACCTACGGGAAATCCCGATTTCCCAACCGAACGCTTCACAGTAGGAGTATGCGGTTGAAAGCGGCACCACAGCTGCACCCAAAAGAGATGCTCCCAACAACCCCAACGCAAAGAGCTTTTCGGCGTAACCGTGCGCCGCTGGTCTCAGAGCAGCAGCTGCCTCTGCCGCGTTCTGGATAGGCACCGGCCCGCCGTTAGCGTCGTAGATCATAACCGCGGTGGAGATTATTATGAAGAACGACACCAGGTCGGTAAGGAACGAACCCACAAATACGTCGAGCTTCTCGTAAGGATAATCCTCTACCCGCACGCCTTTATCGACAACTGTCGCCTGCAGGAAGAACTGCATCCACGGGGTAATGGTTGTACCTATTACGGCGATAGTGAGGAAGAGGAAATCGGGTCTTGTGTGCAGGCTTCCGAGATTGGGAGAATAAACACTTCTGAAGACTTCGCCCCAGTCAGGCCGAGCCATAAATCCGGAGACGATATAGGTGGCGTAAAGCACCATTATCGCCATAAAGGCTTTCTCGACAACGCGGAAACTCCCCCGCACTACAAGCAGCCATATAACAAGCGCTGCTGTCGGCACCGTGATGTATCTGGGCAAGCCGAATATCTCCAAGCTCATAGCTATTCCGGCGAAGTCCGCCACGGTCACACCCAGGTTCGCAACGAACAGGGTGCCGAGAGCAAACATCGCCCACTTGACCCCGAAGTTTTCGCGGATGAGTTCCCCGAGCCCCTTCTGCGTAATGGTGCCCATTCGTGCTGACATTTCCTGAACCATCGCCAGCACGAATGTTATCAGCACGATAACCCATAGGAGGTCGAAGCGATACTTGGCGCCCGCTTGGGCGTACGTGATTATCCCCGCGGCATCGTTGTCCGCGGCGGAAGTGATCACTCCCGGCCCGATAACCGCAAGCAGTGCAAGCAGCTTGTGGCGGCCGAGTCGCCTCATATCGCTCACCTCCTTTCAACTCTGGCGGTTTTATTTGCCGACTTTGAGAGTGAGCAAACTCAAACAGGCTACGCAAAGGCGGGTCGCCTTCGCCCCCGTTTTCGCTGCTCTCTGTTGACCAGTTACTCCTGCTTATTGCTTGCCCAGGTTTCATCGCCATATCCTCGGTACGCGCCGCCGCCAGTCTTCAGGCAGCACTTCCTCAAGCGCGTCGTCGACGGTGATGATGCCTCGAATCTTGTTTTCTTCGTCCACCACCGGTACCGCAAGCAGGTTGTAGTCGGTCAGCGTTTGGATGACTTCTTCAACCGATGCGTCCGTGTGCACGTGGATCACTTTGTCGATCATGAATTCTTCCACGCGCTGACCCGGCTTCGCGACAATTAGGTCGCGCAGCGAGATGACGCCCACCAGGTGCTGACCGGAATCCACAACGTATATGTAATAGATCGTTTCTGCGTCCGGCTCGAGTTCTCTGATTCGTTCAATGACCTCTTGGGCGGTCATGTCCTTGGAGACGGCGACGTATTCCGTCGTCATCAGACCGCCCGCCGTCTTCTCATCATAGGCGAGAAGCTCCTTGACCTCTTCGGCCTCTTCGGGCTCCATTTCCTCAAGAATGTCTTCACGCCGCTCCTCGCTGATGTCACCCAGCACGTCTGCCGCCTCGTCCGGTTCCATTTCTTCCAGGATATCGGCAGCCAGTTCGTCTTCCAGGTTTTCAACTATAGATGCCTGCACTTTGGGGTCGGTTTCGACAAGGACATCTGCCGCCGTTTGCACGTCCAGGTCCTCGATAACGTCCGTGCGCTGGTCCGGATCGAGTTCATTTAGGATGCGTGCGATATCGGCAGGATGCAGCTCGCTAAGTCTTTTTGCTGAGACGCGAAGCTTGATCCTCCCCACGCCGCGCTCAAAGGCTTCTACGTCGTGCCATGCTATGATCTTGGAGCGCAGCTTGATGCCTGTTATTTTTGCCAACTTGTCGAAGACGTGCATCAGGCCCATTCGGCGCAGCAGTCCTCGCGTGCTGGCATCGACCCCGACAAGATACAACCTGCCTCCTGACGGTTCAAGGCGCACGTCATTTACTCGGACGACGCGGTAGTCGTGGACATCCACTATTTGCTTGTCCAAAACATTGCGCGCAAGCAGCAGATCTTCGTCCGTGAGCTCGTATTCTTCTACTTGGTCTGCGGGCACCGCCAGCGAGAATCTTTCTTTCTCAGGATCGTAGTTGAAACAGTGCCACGCCACATCTCGCGTTCGCCGCTTGCTTACCTTGACGACTACCGCAGATACAACAGGCAAGTGTGGACCCGGCGACGCAATCAGATCGACAAGTCTTCCGAATTCGCGCCCTTCCGGGTCCTTGATTACTTGTCCAAGAACGTAGGAAAGATACATCTTGCCAATCCGCCTTTACTTTATACCCGTACGCCCCGGCAAGTCAACACGACACCAAATGACAGTCTTCCGGTGAATTTGCCGGCGCGACAATGTTTCGCGAGCAGGTGCTGCTTTGCAAAAGTATTTTTTGGATTAATCCATTCGCTCAGGGTAGACTTTTCCAATGTGTGATGCTATAATGAAAAGGTCTGGCGAGCGAGATCTTCCAAGCGGACCGTGGTGAATTGAATAATGGCTATTGTAGAACCGCTGCCGGAGAGCGTCCTGGCGGAGCTCAGAAGGCTCGAGGGAACAGACCGAGAACCTGAACTGGCTGTGCACAGCGACATCGATGGCGGTGGTAGATTCGGCGAAAGGTGGCTGGTTGCCACCAAAGAACGGGCTTACGTATTCCTGCCTGAAGGCGACAAGGCTCATCTCCTCCACTGCATCCCTCTCAAGGATATATCCGAAGTCAATACCGAGTTTCTCGTCGGTAGCGGTGTACTTGAGGTCGGGGTCGACGGTAAGGTAATAGACCTCATCCACTACACCCACACTCTGGCGGCTCGCTTCAACAAAGTTGCCAAGGCTCTGGAGTTGCTGGTTCAGGACGAGCACGTGCCGGATATGGAGCCCGAAGAAGACAGGCGCTGTGAGGTGTGCGGCCGGTTGCTTCCTGAGGGCAGCAAGGTTTGTCCGGCGTGTCTCAACAAAGCCAAAGTCCTCAAGAGACTACTGAGTCTTACCAAGCCGTATTGGGGTCGATTGCTGCTTGTTGAGGTCCTGATGCTCCTTACGACGGCGATCGGGCTTACGATTCCTTATCTTAACAAACCGTTCTGGGACAACCTGTTTGGTCGGCCGGTCAATCTGCCGTTCGTGCTGCATCTGACGGGCAGATCGCCGCGAGTGAACATACTCGTAACTATAGTTCTTGCTTATGTGTGTATTTGGCTTACATCGTGGATTTGTGCCATCATTCTGGGTCGCCATACCGCCTGGCTCGCAAGCCGCTTGACCTTGGATGTGCGCGTGCAGCTTTACCAACAGCTGCAGCGGTTGAGCCTGAGCTATTTTGACAAGCGCCAGATCGGCTCTATAATGGCTCGAGTAACCCAGGACACCAGCGCCCTCAATAGCTTCATGAACAACATCTTGACCTCTTATGTGAGCGGTGCGCTGCTGTTGATAGGCACTTGTGTGATGATGTTCAAGATGTCTTGGCAGCTTGCTTTGTGGGTGCTGGTGCCTAGTCCTATCGTGGCATTTGTCTCAGGTCTGTACTTCAGGAAGATGATGCGGCGCTACCATAAGTATTGGCACATGGTATCTCGGGTAGCTGCCGTCTTGCATGATTCGCTGGCAGGCATACGCGTCATTAAAGCCTTTGCCCAGGAAGCTCAGGAAATAGCTCGCTTCACGGAGCGCACTAGCGCCGCATACAACGCCGAGGTGCAGCTCGCTACTGCAGCCAGCACATTCTGGCCCACCATTGGTCTATTGACGAACTTCAGCACGGCGCTCGTGTGGCTGGTTGGTGGATACGGCGTAATTATGCACAACCAGAGCCCGGGCACGCTTATGGCGTTTCTGGGCTACATCGGCATGTTCTACGCCCATCTGCAAGTGATCTGCCGCAGCGGAGACTTTATGTCTTCCAGCCTCACTGCAACTGAGCGCATCTTCGAGGTTCTTGATCAAGAAGTCGAGATTGCCGATGCTCCAGATGCCGTCAGTATGCCGGAGATAAAGGGTGAGGTTGAGTTTCGGCACGTGCATTTCGGTTACGAGCCAATCAACCCTGTACTCAAAGACATCAACTTGCACGTCAAGCCCGGCGAAATGATCGGACTTGTCGGCCACAGCGGCGCCGGCAAGACCACAATGATCAACCTCATCTGTCGATTCTACGACGTCACCGACGGGCAGATACTGATTGACGGCGTCGATGTTCGAAAGATCAAGCTCAAGGATCTGAGGCGGCAGATCGGGGTGGTTCTTCAGGAGCCGTTCTTGTTCAACGGCACCATCGCTGAGAACATAGCTTACGCGAAAAAAGACGCCAGCCGCGAAGAAATAATTCGAGCCGCGAAGGCTGCCAACGCGCACGAGTTCATAATGCGTCTCCCTGACGGCTACGATTCCATGGTTGGTGAGCGGGGAGGACGCTTGTCTGGCGGTGAGAGACAAAGGATATCTATAGCACGCGCGATACTGTGCAATCCTAGAATACTGATTCTCGATGAGGCGACCTCGAGCGTAGACACGCAGGCGGAAAGTCAGATTCAGCAGGCGCTCTCGCGGTTGGTGAAGAACCGCACCACGTTCGCGATCGCGCACAGACTGTCTACGCTGCGCCAGGCAGACAGGCTTGTTGTGCTCGAAGAAGGCCGCATCGTGGAGATGGGTACACACGACGAACTTATGGAGCGCCACGGCGTTTATCGCAGGTTGGTGGAGATTCAGCAGGAGCTGTCCAAGATAAAGGCGGTGGACGGTTAAGATGCCTGACTGGACGCTGGACTACAAGGAAGAGACGGAAGACTCCGGCGAACTGAAGTATCTTGATCCGAAAAAGCTTCGATTCGCAAAGCGCGGCGATGCTTTGATGCTGACAATTGAGAATGACAGGACCTACCTGAAGGTTAGGCCCGTGCGCGCTTTCCCGCTTACCGATTTGGACAATTTCATCGGCCTGATGGATGCGGTAACAGGCCGCGAGATAGGTATGATCCGCAGCTTGCGCGACCTGGATGGTCCGACACGCCAGCTGCTCGAAGCGGAACTCGACAAGCGCTATTTCATCCCGAAGATAACGAAAATCCACGAGGCGAAAAAGGAGTTCGGTAGCATCTATTGGGATGTCGAGACGGACCGCGGAAGACGCAAGTTCATTATGCGCAACATACGTGAGAGCATCCACGAAATCGAACCAGGGCGCTACCTGCTCATAGACATCGATGGCAACCGATTCGAGATCCCGCAGATCGCCAACTTGAGCTCACGAAGTCAGGCGATTTGGGAGAAAGTGGTATAGTTTTTTTCGCCTCAGCGGTATTCTCTGCGCCGGACCATCTTGCCCCTTAGTGAGCTGCCACGGTGAAAGAGCCTTCAACGATTTTTGTTTCACCGCCGATAGTTACCTCGGCTTTTACTGGCACCTTGCCCAGTTCACCGATAGGCGGTTTGGCTTTGAACGTAGCGAATGCTGTGGAGCCTCTGGGGTTCGCAATGAACTCCCTGGTGTCGGCATTCTTTACAAGCTCCCAACCGACCGGCAAGATTATCTTCGCTCTACCGCGTGCTGCCTTGCGAGTGTTATTCCTAACGGCAACTTGGATCGTCACACTGGTTGTGTCTGCCGGCACTTCGGAGGGAAGATTCAGCTCTATCTCAAACGGTTCTACGACATCGAAGCTGACCAGCGCTCCGCCCAGTCTTGCATCTTCCGATCTCACCTCGGCGCCCAGCGCCCAACTTCCGACAGGCATATCGGAAGGTATAATCGTGCTGGTGTCGTGAGCGTAATGCTTCTTAGGTGGCAGCCCCTCCAGTCTGATGCGCTCGCTGTTTAAATATGCGCCTGCCTTTCCCTCGCCCGCAATTACGAAGCTCCTGACATCCAGAGTTTCGGTGCCTGTATTCGTCATGTGGAAGCGTCCTACAAGGGTGTCGCCGCGAGCAACGGATGTCTCCTTCAGATCGAAGCCCAGTACGAGGGGCTTGAGGGATGCAAACTTCTTGACCACCAAAACGCAGTGTGCAACATCACCCAGTAAGCTGGTGGGCACCCAAGCAGTTTCGTCCGGCGATGTCTTTACATTGATTTGAAACCCCACTTTTGAGTCCGGCGACGGTTTGAAGTTTCGGACCAGCATAAAGGGCACCCGCATCTCGATGACGTACTGTCCCTCCAGTTGTCCGCTCTTGACTTCCACCAAAGAAGCCTCGCTTTCGCTGACTGGTGTCGGTGTGGGTGTCTTGACGTTTCGAGACTCATAGCGCGAGATGGCCGTGACCAGGTTCCCGTCGGCGCCACGGGTGATTTTGAACTCGAGGTTGTCATCCCCGTGGAACCAACCGTCGTCGTTCGCGTCTAGTGCGCACAGGAGGTCAAAGGGCTTGTTGGATTTGGCGCCGACGTAGAGATTTTTCCAATCCCAGTCGGCGTAGGTGGTCATTTGCCAGTCTCCTGACGTAAACGTGTAGAATGTATCCCACTCGCCGTCCTCTATCTTACCGTCCACGCAGACAGTGCGTTTGAATATCTGAGTGTCGGGATTTATGACTGGCTGCGACGTAACTGCGGCCGTCTGCATAACGGGAGCAACTGCCGCGGGCTCATCTGCGCCCGCGAATGCGCCTATGCAGAGTATGATTCCGACTGCCGTTATCCACGCTGTGTTCCTTTTCATCTGCGTCCTCCCTCTCTTCCGTTGCGGCGAGTTGTGCGCACCTTTCGCGCACTGCGGACAAACCGATTTGGGTCGAAGCGATTATACTATATTGCGGACCATGCCGTGCGTCAAATAGCCTACTTGCCTTTATTAGGCGGCGCCAGTTTTCGGTCGATTATGGCACTTGGGTTTTAGAAGAGTTGGCGAAGCCGCGGGTCTCAGTTCTAATGCCGGTATACAATTCAGCTTCGACTGTTGAGGCTGCAGTGCTGAGCATGCTGCGCCAAACTATGCCGGATTTCGAGCTGGTTGTCGTGGACGACGGTTCGACGGATGAAACCCCCGAGATCCTGCGCAAACTGTCGAGGCTGGACGCTCGAATCATAGTTCGACGCACCGCACACTTGGGGCTTGTGTCAGCTTTGAACACAGGGCTTGAGTATTGCAGCGGGGAACTGGTCGCGCGAATGGATGCCGACGATATCAGCCACCGCTTCCGATTGGCTGAGCAGGTCGAGTTTCTGGATACCCATCCCGAAATCAGCGTGTGTGGAAGTCTGGTGCGCATTTTCCCAAGGAAGAACCTTTTGGGTGGGATGATCAGGTATGAACAGTGGCTGAATTCGCTTGTCAATCCTGAGGAGATAGCCCGTGATATATTTGTGGAAAGTCCAGTTGTGCATCCCAGTGTAATGCTGCGCCGCAGCGAGTTGGTGGAGCTGGGCGGTTACCGCGATGCTCACTGGGTTGAGGACTATGATCTGTGGTTGCGCTTTCACCTGTCTGGTAAGCGAATCGCGAAGGTCCCCCGAACCCTGCTTTTCTGGCGACACACTGCCGATAGGGTGACTATGACCGACCCCCGCTGTTCGGTTGAAGCTTTTCTGCGCGCCAAAGCGCACTATCTGGGTATCATGCTCCGCAGCATCGGCAGGCCGGTTGTGCTTTGGGGAGCCGGACAAACTGGCAGGCGCCTGCTGAAGCACCTGATGCGCGAGGGAGTCGCCCCGGAGGCTGTGGTGGACATCGATCCGAAGAAAATAGGCGGCAGGCTCCGGGGGGTACCTGTGGTTGCTCCGGATTGGCTTGTCGGCAAGTTCGTATTCGTGGTTGCGGCCGTGAGTTCGCTTGGTGCTCGCGAGCTCATAAGGGAGAGGCTACGGGAAATGGGGTTTGCCGAAAGCAGGGATTTCCTTTGCGCGGCGTGAAATCGGATTCCCGGCGATTTGACGCGCATACGCTGTGAACTGTATTGTATTGTTACCGAAGCAGGTTTTGCTCCGTCATCTCTTAAAAAGGCAGAGGAGATAATCGCCAGGCTCGTGTGTTCAGTCGTAAATCAAGAATCAGTTCGCACCTCGTTTTCTACCGCGCAGGTGGTATCGTACTTGAAGCCCATTACAGCAGCCGTCCAGGCAGTGGCGTTTGTGCTGTTGGTGCTTCATTCAGCACCGGCATTCGCACAGGAAGGATCCCAGCCGACGCAGACCCCTCCGCAGGCTGCATCTGCTCCCGAATCTTCCGATAAAGCGGATGTGAAGCGTGCGGGGTCTCCGGCTCAGAAACCTTCTGTCGGTGCGGCGAAGCCAATGCCGAAGGGTGCGTCTGCGGCGAAGCCTGGTCAGAGGCGCGGCGGCAGTTCGGACACCACTGAGTTCGAGCTGAGCGCGTTTACTTCAGAGATATCGGATCATTTTACGGGCCGCATAAACATCCTGCGGGACAACCGGTTTCGAAGAACCTGGCTGAGAACAGGGTACACGTTGGGTCGAAGCCGAACCTACAGCAAGACAAAGGTCAACGAGACCGACCTGAGCACCTTTACTGCCGATCTGGGCTTTAGGTTGTCACAAAACGGAAGCTATCGGTTTGTCAGGCTTGCCGCAAACTACCGCACTCGTGAACCCAATCTGCGGGATTACCCGAAGAAGGCCGGCTACAGCATGTTGGCTGTGGGCGTAGGAAGAACGCTGTTTTCGGTGTTGGAGTCCGAAATATCACTGGCAAGCGTTGCGAAGGTCAACAGAGAGGGTGTAACTGAGAAGTCGGTGGTACCGGTGTACAACTTTGGACTGAAAATACCTCTGTCTGCCGATGCTGCTCTCGACGGCGACCTTCGCTTCATAGAGCCGTTTACGGACAATCCGCTTGCGGATATTCGCCTGAACCTGACGTACAAACTGACACCAACTCTTAGTCTGAGGTTGAGCTATCTAGCCAACAACATGCTGAACAACTTGCTGATACCGATCACCTCTCGTCCCGAAACTGATTGGGACAAGTCGTTCAGGATCTCGTTGGTTTTCAGCAAGTCTGGTAAGTAGCAAATAGCCGCCGCTACAAGTCGTGTCCTGCTTTGGAGGCTATTCACCGACGTCGATACCTTCCGCCAAGCGCATAAGGTCGCGCTCTGGTTCCGTTTCTGAGGGCCCGCATTTCGGGCACGTAAGCATTCTTGCCCACCGGACTGCGCATATCGCGCTTACGATCACGGCAAGCGACATAATAGCGAGCGCCAACGCGATCTTAACGACGTCGCCGACAATGTCCTTGTGTGGTCCCATCCACAGCTTCCACGTAAACTGAACGCCGCAGGTCATAATCGTGGTCGCCATATAGACGAATGGGACGAATGTTGTGAGCGCATATATGCGTTTCGACGACCGATACATGATATACGTGGTGCCGATTGCAAGGGCGATAACCGACAGCAGTCCGTTTGCCAACCCGAGCATAGGCCAAAGCGTGGCGATGGTGCCGCCTCTCAGCAGATAGTACCACGAGCCCGTCACTAGGAAGCTGGTGAGAATAACTCCCGGCAGCCACGTGCCGCTTTCGAAACGCTTGTAAACGGGGCTAAGGATCTCCTGGAGTATAAACCGCGCAACTCTGGTGCCGGTGTCTATGGTGGTCAGGATGAAGAGCGCCTCAAACATTATCGCGAAATGATACCAGTAGCTCACCATCCCCTTCATTCCCGGCAGACCCCTGAAGACGCTTGCCATTCCTACAGCCAGCGTAACGGCGCCGCCCGTGCGACCGACAAGTGTATTCTCTCCTACTTCTCGCGCCAGCTTTGAGAGGTCTGCCGCGACGGCTGCGGATACATGAAACCGTGTCGGATCTGCATTGATGCCGAAGTAGTGATCCTGATTCAGAATGCATGCGGCAATCAAGGCTAGCAGGCCCACAAGCCCTTCGACCAGCATGGCACCATAGCCGATAGGGAGCATATCGCGCTCGTCGGATATCATCTTGGGTGTTGTTCCCGAACCTATGAGAGTATGGAAACCCGATATGGCGCCGCAGGCGATTGTGAGGCAGACGTAGGGCCAAACGGGTCCGGGTATCACGGGTCCGCCGCGGAGATATTGTGTGGTTGCAGTCATGCTTAACTTGGGATGCACCAGGACAACGCCCACAGCCAGCAGCGCCACCGTCCCCAGTTTCATATACGTCGACAAGTAATCCCGAGGACAGAGCAGCATCCACACCGGCAAAACAGCGGCTATGAAACCGTAGGTTGCTAGGGCGATTTGAAGGGCCGAAGGCGACAGCCTAAACCAGTCTGCAATCCTGCTTTGCGATACCGGATGTCCTGCCAAAACACCGATGATCAGCAGCGCTACCCCGATTGCCGATGCTTCAGCGACTTTTCCGGGCCTTATCTTGTACATCCACTGTCCCATCAGAAACGCTATCGGGATCGTACATGCAATCGTGAACACACCCCAGGAGCTCTCCGACAGTGCGTTCACTATCACCGCAGCCAAGCCTGCAAGAGCAACTATGAGAACGAAGATCACTGCGAACGTAGTGCACCAGCCGGCCGTTCGACCCAGGAATCGTTCCGCGATACGCGATATGGAATGACCTTTGTGGCGCACGGATGCGTGCAAAATGATGAAGTCCTGCACTGCGCCGGCGAAAACCGATCCTATCAGGATCCACAGCGCCCCAGGCAAGTAGCCGTATTGCGCTGCCAGTACCGGGCCCACCAGCGGTCCCGCGCCGGCAATGGCTGCGAAGTGGTGGCCGAAGAGAACCCACTTGTTGGTCGGGTGATAATCCTTTCCGTCTCTGAATTGGTGAGCCGGGGTCGGCCGTTGAGCCTCGATCACTGCCACTTTGGCTGCCAAGAACGCCCCATAGTAGCGGTAACCTAGGGCAAGCACACAAATACCGATAACCAAGAGAGTGAGAGAGTTCATAAGCGATCCTGCACCCAAATGGAATGTGAGACATTGCGTGGACAGAGGGACTTCCGCGCTTAGAACCTGCGGATGCAAGTCCGGGGGCTTGCTCGCTACCGCGGAACTTGCACCTACCGTACTGTGTTCTTACGCCAAAACTCCGCCAAAACCTTCTTTTGTACTCGGTTCCGAATAGTGTTCGTTGTGTGTCAATCGGCGCTCGGTGCCGATAATACTACTGTCTTTGGGGGATCGGTGCGGCTTAGGGGTGCACGTGCGAAGAGTCCGTCTGGGCTTGCGTGCTCAAACTTTGAAATGAGAGAAGCCTGGATTAAGCCCGGGAGCTGCCTTGATGACCGCAAAGGAACATGTATTCATTATGCGGATTGTGATTGACACGGTACGTACACCAGGGTATACTTACTGTGACGATTGACAGTCGAGGTGCACACAGATGAATAGACGAAAAGGGTTTACTCTTATAGAACTGCTGGTTGTAATTGCCATCATCGCCATATTGGCTGCAATTTTGTTTCCCGTGTTCGTGCGCGCCAAGGAGTCTGGTCGGCGCGCTCAATGCATCAATAACTTCAGAAACATCTACTCCGCACTGACTATGTATGCCGACGACACCAACGGCTATATGCCTTATCCGCCTACTGGCAACCAGATCTGGAGCATCCAAAGATATGGGTTCGGGATGCTCTACAACTACACGCGGAAGGGTGATGTATTCCTCTGTCCGCTGGCTAGAGAGTATGATGTTTTCGGCTCAAATCCCAGTCAGACGGAAATCAACAAATATCAGCAGGATCCGGAGCCGGTTTACCATTGCTACTACACCACCCTCAACTGGTTCAGAGCAAGCTACCACTTCTGGCCGCAGGTCTACCAAAAATATGGCAGCACGCAGCCCGCGCGGTTCGACGTAGACCTCAAAGACCGCGACCTCAACCTATGGCGGTGGTTCCCGAACGCCGCACCGCGCTGCGTCGAGCTGAAGGGTCCCATCGTGGACAACTTCTTGCACGCTTATGGTGAGAAAGGTTCTTCACAGCGGGGTGTGCTCTGTTTGTCGATGAAGGGTCACATCCGGTTCTTGCCGGCAGACGCCTATCCTTTCTACTGATAATCGGGCTTGGGAGAATTAGCCTTATCCAAGCGTTTTTGTATCCGGCACAGCGGTTGCTCGGCTCTATTGCTCGATTGGAGTTACTGAGCCTGTAACAATAACTCTTTCGCCAGTTTGGGTCTGAATCGTGCCGGTGACGTCCACTGTTTTGCCTTCGCTGATGCTGCGTGCCGGTATTACGGCTATGCCCCTGAATGTGCTCTCTTCTGCGATGTAGATCCTGTCCGCAAATGCGGCAGATATAGACTTGTTTCTCAGGAAGAACGCGGTCAAGTCCGGTGTGGCTAGTGCGGAGGCAATGGTATCGAGTTCGGGCACCGGCTGATGTTTTATTCCGTCGGAGTAGCCGGGCGCCGACGTGAGCCCTGCGCGGTTTCGAGCGCGCACGGTGAAATAATACTTCTGTCCGGGTGTCAGGTTCAGCCCCTTCACCCAAACCTCGGTTTTTGTACCGACATCGGTCAGCGGCACCACATCCGACCCATAAGGCACGGTTCCTACGCAGTATTCATATGCGCCTATGCCCGATTCAGGGTCGGTCGACGTCCAAGTGCAGTGCAGCATGGACGAATCGCCTGTATAGTCACCGTCGTCTGTAACAGTCGGGCGCACTGGCGCGCTCAGGTCGACCTTGATCCCGTCCGAAACGCCTACCTCACTCACCAACCCTGCCTTGTTGTAAGCGCGGACGTAGAAATAGTAAACTGTGCCGTGAACCAGGGTTAACTCACAAGTTACGCTTGTGTCCAATCCACAGGCGGTCCACGGCACGACATATCCGCTCCCCGGGTCTGTCGGCGCTGTGCCTACTGCATATTCGTAGTGATCGATTCCGCTTTCCGGGTCGACCGATGACCACGAGGCTTTCAGTTTGTTGGGGGACGAGGTGTATTCGCCCTCGTCTGTTACCACTGGTTTGGACGGCGGTGTGGTATCGGGTTCGATATCCGTGCATATGACCCGCACGGCGTCGGCGAGAACGTACTTACCCGAGTCACCTTGAGAAGACAGCCTGATGGTTGCCGTTCCGGCTTCAAATTTGAAAGTGCCCAGTCTGTTCCATCTGCCACATCGCGTCTGCTGATTCACCGTGACGGTTGCAGTGCCAGACGAGTGAACTATCTCATATGTAGCTGTCGATGAGGCGTTTGTGACGGTAGGCCAACGCGCGTAAACGTCGCAGGTTCCAGACCTCGGAATCTGAATAGTCCACACTGCTGGATCGGTGTTGCTTGTGGTTGCGCTGCGCCTGCGGTATTGCCCGTCTTTGAATGCGTCGGCTGCGGTGCGAAGGCTCCAATTGGAAGAGCACGAGAATCCAGTGTCGGAATTGTCCAAGGGCAGTTTGACTGAATATATAACAACTTTGACGCCTTCGGTCTCGCTCCATGTGACGTATCCGCCCTCGAAGTTCTGCCGTGCGCCGGAGCCGGTGGAGAATTGATCTCCCAAAGGGAACTCCAGCGCCTGGCGGTTGTCGAGCATCGCCGTTCGGAAAACACCCCAGACGCCGACACCAGTGCCATCTGCAGAGTCCACGACCACGGTTGGACCCAGCGTGCCGCCGTCGTAGTCCTGCGCAGGTCCAAAATCCCAATTATGTACCCAAGCCGTCAGACCGTTGTCCACCGGGTTTCCCAGGGCGACATGCCCTTTGGCGTTGAAGTAGTCGAGGATAGGTTGATTCACGCTTCCGCCGGCCGACCATCTGCCCTCGTAGGTGCATGCGGTTTTCAGGCTCTGCCACGACGGCTTCTTGTCTGCCTCGCTGAGCCCTGTATGGCGGAACACGCCGAAATAAAGGTTCGCGGCCGGTTCGTCCTTCAAAAAGAACCAGTTGACGTGCTTGATATACGATTTGTTGTTCGCCACGGCGAAAGCGGCAGTTAAGTTAGATGCCTGGATAGCTTCGGTAGTCTTGCAGCCGGTGCCGTCGGTCTGCCAGCCGATTTCTGTCAACCAGAGCTTCTTTTTTGTGTTGGCGCCTTCGTATGTCGTGTAGGCGTTGCGGACGGTGTCGAAGTAATTTGAAAGCCAAGTTGTATTCAGCGTCGTGTTGCAGTTTGGGTAAATGTGGAACCCGATGTGATCAAGAGGGTATGTGCCCCATTTGTTCTTCATTCGAGTAAACCAGCCTGTGTGGTTGATGGAAACGTCATAAGTGCTGCGGATGTAATTGGGACCGTAAGGCGGGTCCGTTCCGCCGCACACGCCTCCGCTGATTATCTCGACAGGTATGTTGTTCGTGTGGACCAAGTCGTAGGCGTTTGCCAGCAGTGCTCCGAAATTGCTGGGATAGATGACCGCCAAGCAGTCCGGCTCATTCCATAGTTCCCAGTATTTTATCTTGCCCTTCCAGTGCGTTGCTGCGCGGAGGAAGAAGTTGCACCAATTTGAGAGATAGGTGTTCCATCCGTCGCCGCCGGTAGTTTCGTATGCGTTTTCCGTCCACTGGGCCTGCGAGCCGGGCCAGGCTTCGTTCGTCATTAGTCCGATTATCTCAAGTCCTCGGGATCGCAGTCGGTCGACGATGCCGTCATACGCTGCGTACCAGGCAGGGGTGTCGGACTGATACGGTCCCAACCGAAAGTTGACCCGCACAAACCCTGCGCCTGTGTCCGCCAATGCTTGGGCGACTTGGTCGTTCAGGGCTACGTATCCTGTGTCGGTAAACGGCTGTCCGAACTGCGTCCCGTGGGGTCCCGCGCCGAAAGCGGCTGAACTCCACCCGGTGAGCGTCGCAATACAAACAACAGCAAAGATGCGAAAAGCAATCGACATTCAAAGTGCCTCCGTTTGTGGGCGAGCATTTGCTCTGCCTCTGTACCCCAGTATATGCTGAGCTTTGGGTTCGGTCAACGGCAGCGGCTGAAGCCGCGAGGCGCGAACCATCATTACTCTAGCTGTTCTAGGCTTGTGAAGTGCGTTTCAACGGGCAGTTGCTGAGCCACGTGTTTTATGGCTGACAACACGGAACTCAGAGTAGGGGAAAAGTTAATGCTGCTGTGCAATAGGAGCCCGATGGGCTCGGTGCTTTTGGAAAGGAATGTGGTCCGCCGTGCTTGACAATGTTAGACAGGTGGCACATCATGTGAGTGTGATCAAGTGCACTACTTCAGCATTTGTTCACGATGACTGCGTCTTCCAGCGAATAGTGTTTCAATAGGTGGGGTAAATGCGAATATGTCGGGTCAGAATATTGGAAGGTTTCAGATAATACGAGAGATCGGGCGAGGAGCAGCCGCGGTAGTGTATGAAGCACTTGACCCGCGCATTGGACGTCCGGTTGCTTTGAAGGTCTTGGCTGTAGGCGCGGGGCTAACCGGCGCTGTGCGGCGAGAGGCTATCGAGCGTTTTTACCGAGAGGCACGGTCGGCGGGCAAATTGTCGCATCCGAACGTCGCTCAGGTGTACGATGTAGGCGAGGATGCGGGCAGGCACTACATAGCAATGGAATTGTGCCACGGTGTGAGCTTGCGCGATGTGCTGCGTTTCGAGGGACGAATCCAGGAAGCTCGGCTTAAGTTCATAGCGCTGCAGATTCTGAACGCGCTTGAGGCAGCGCATGCGGTGGGCATCGTCCATCGCGACGTTAAGCCCGAGAACATCATTATAGGGCCCAAGGATCTGGTAAAACTTACCGACTTTGGTATTGCGAAGGCTTTGGGCGAGTCTACGATGACCCAAACCGGTGTTATGCTCGGGACCCCTGCCTATATGTCGCCTGAGCAGGTGCTGGGTAGGAGCGTGGATGCACGCAGTGACTTGTTCTCGCTGGGCGCAGTTCTTTACGAGTGTCTTTCCGGACGAAAAGCGTTCGACGGTGAGAGCATTACGGCGGTTACACACAAAGTGGCTTATGTGGATCCGGAGCCTCTAAAGGGTGTGGCTCCACCGTGGCCCGATATTGTGATGAAACTGCTTGCGAAGTCTCCGGCAAATCGGTATCAGTGTGCCACAGATGTGCTCTCGGACATTCGCGCCGATCGCTCGCCAGTTCAGCCTCAGCAGCAGCTGCCTTCTGCATCTCAGCAAGGTGTTCAGCCTCAGCAGGCGAGCCAGACGCTCCAGGGAGCAGGCTGTGTGATACTACCTCCGAGTGTGTCGGCTCAGCAACCGACCTCCCGTTGTCCGCGGTGCGGGTCTTATTTCAGTGGCAATTTTTTGTCGTGTCCTTACTGCGGTCAACCGCAGCGCGCCTTGCAGGTTCCGCCGCCATATCCATCCGCAAGAAATATACCGGACAACCTTGGTTGGGCTATCTTGGTAACACTTTTCTTCTGCCTGCCGCTCGGCATAGTTTCGATTGCGAAAGCAATTGAGGCGAATGCGAAGAAGGCTTCGGGGGATTACGACGGAGCCTATGCCGCATACCATTTGTCGAGGTTTTGGATGTGGGCCAGCGTGCTTTTTGGTATCTGTGTGGGATTTTTCATGGGTATGCTGAGCGCGATCGAACAAGGATAAGTTCATCAGCCAGTGACCGAAGAGTCTATGCAGCGGCGATTGTGGTGCTTGCCTTGGCATCCTCAGTGGCCATCTATGCGTTTACCCCGGGCAGAGCACGCCTCATTCCGCCGTGTCCGTTTCACGCTGCGACAGGGCTGTATTGTCCAGGGTGCGGCGCACTTCGTGCTGTCCATTGGCTTGTGCACGGGGAGTTCCGCGCAGCGTTTAGATCTAATATTTTGGCAGTTTTTGCAATACCTATTCCGCTTTACGATATTGTGTTTCGGTCGGCAGCTGCAGCTCTAGGAAGGGATGCGCGGCCGCTTGGTATTTCCCCGTTTGGCGGCTGGGCAATATTAGCGATAATAGTGCTGTATTGGATATTTCGCAACGTTCCTGTATACCCATTCACTCTTCTAGCGCCCCACTGATCGCGCCCTTTTGGAAACCGGTGCTGTGGTCGGTATGTGCGCGTTTGCGCGTGGTTGTAGGGGTCACATTAATTAGGCTCACGCGGCATATACTGTTGCTGCTTCTAAGACTCGACTTGTTGATCTCCGAGCGCATCTTTTTTGAGTGCAAGACGAATCCGCTCGGGTACGTGGTCTGGTAATCCGCTGTGATCGAACCGTGTGGCAGCAGCCTCTACTTAGAACCATTGCCCCGTTTGTTTGCGTAAGATATAATGTAAGTGAACCAAACGGAGGGTTGGTGTTGCGGGCAGAGATAATCTCGGTAGGAACGGAACTCCTACTTGGGCAGATAGTTGACACAAATGCGGTCTATTTGTCACAGTTGTTGCCGCAGTTTGGCATAGATCTTCATTACCGAATTACCGTCGGCGACAACGCGGCACGATTGACTGAAGCGCTGAAAACCGCTCTGTCGAGAGCTGATCTGGTTTTTACGATAGGCGGACTGGGTCCCACGGAGGACGATCTTACCAAGGAAACTGTGGCGCAGCTTGTGGGCGACGAGATGTTCCTGGACGAGGAACTTGCGTCAAAACTGCAGGCGTTCTTCGAGGCCAGGGGCGTCGAGATGCCCGAGAGCAATCTCAAACAAGCTATGGTGCCGCGGAGAGGTCGGTCGTTTCCGAATCCGCTTGGGACGGCGCCGGGAGCCGCGTTTGAGACCGATGACGGAAAAGCGATAATTGTCCTTCCCGGTCCGCCGAAAGAGTTCAAGGCGCTGGTAGACCAATGTGTGGTGCCTTACCTGCGCGAGAGGGTTGGAAATGCCTCGAACGTCATAAGATCGCGCGTTTTGCGGTTGACAGGTATTGGCGAATCAAGTGTCGAAGATGCCATTAAGCATTTGATAAGCAGCACTAATCCGACTGTAGCGCCTTTGGCGAGTCCGGGGGAAGTAAGGCTGCGGATTACCGCCAAAGCACCGACTCCGGCTGAGGCCGAAGCGATGATCGATGAGATGGATTCGAAGATCGTTTCCATCCTTGGTCATTGCGTGTTCGGTCGAGACGATGAAACTTTGGAAAGGGTGGTAGTAGAATCGCTTATAGCTCGCAAGCTGACTCTGGCTGTGGCTGAAAGCTGCACGGGCGGGCTTGTTGCAAGTCGAATTACGGATGTGCCGGGATGTTCTGCAATATTTCTGGCCGGCGTGGTCAGCTATTCCAATGAAGCGAAGAAGGAGCTTTTGGGCGTGCCTGATGATTTGCTGAGAGCACACGGCGCCGTCAGTGAACCGGTAGCGAGGGCAATGGCTGAAGGTATCCGGAGGGTAACGGGCGCCGATATAGGAGTGTCGACAACCGGCATAGCAGGCCCGACGGGAGCAACCGAAACCAAGCCGGTAGGATTAGTCTTTACGGCGTTGGCTGCCGATAGCGGCACCGTAGTCCGTCGGCATCAGTTTGCCGGGGACCGCACCGATATAAAGCTCAGAGCTTCGCAAGCCGCGCTTGATATGGTCAGAATGTCCCTGATTGCTCAGCAGTAATGACGTTTGTCCGCACATTCGTAGCTGTCTTGCTTGCCGATGAACTGAAGAGTCGGATCTCTGAGGTTCAGGAGCAGGCCAAGAAGCTCGCCCCCGATGTGAAGTGGGTTGAACCTGAAAACTTCCACATCACCCTGAAGTTTCTCGGCAATGTCCGTGAGGACGCTTTGGCGGGCGTGTTGTCAGCCGTAGAGGATGCCGTCAAGGACTATCAGAAGTTTGAGGTTTCAGTGGCGGGAGTGGGGGCGTTTCCCAATCCGAAGAATGCCAGGGTGGTGTGGGTCGGAGTCGAATCCGGTCAGGAAAGACTAGCTTCGTTGGCGGCGACGATAGACGCCAAGCTTGCGGAGCTGGGGTTTCCAAGAGAGGAAAGAGATTTCAAATCGCACATAACGATCGGAAGAGTGAAGAGCAAAAAGCATCTCGGTGCTCTGGCTCGAGGTATCGCTAAAATTGAGGCTCGTAGCCTCGGCACGCAAGAAGTGCGCAGTGTTGCCGTGATGCAGAGCGTGCTGCGACCTGAAGGACCGGTTTACTCGCCGCTCAGGGTGATAGAACTCTCCTGATCGGCGCGGCCGGATGTGTGTTTGTTCAGCTGCGAAACGACGTCGAAAGAGAGGAATGCCTTTATGGACAAGGGCAAAGCGCTGGATATGGCTTTGGCGCAAATCGAAAAGCAGTTCGGGCGGGGTTCCATAATCAAGCTGGGCGAAAGGCCGAAGCTTGATGTGGATGTGATCCCGACTGGTTCGATTGCGTTGGATCTGGCACTCGGAGTGGGGGGAATCCCGCGGGGGAGGATTACTGAGATTTACGGTCAGGAGTCCTCGGGCAAGACTACGCTTGCCTACCACATTGTAGCTGAGTGCCAGAAGGCTGGGGGTGTGGCTGCGTTCGTTGATGCGGAGCATTCGGTGGACGCCGCTTACGCAGCCAGTTTGGGTGTGGATATCGACTCGCTGCTTGTGTCACAGCCAGACACCGGCGAAGAAGCTCTAGAGATCATGGACGCCCTCATTCGGAGCGGAGCGGTCGACGTGGTGGTTCTGGATTCCGTTGCTGCTCTGGTGCCGAAGGCCGAAATCGAGGGCGAAATGGGCGATTCGCATGTGGGTCTGCAGGCAAGGTTGATGTCCCAGGCGCTTCGAAAGATCGGCGGCTCGCTCGCGAAATCCAACTCGTGCGCGATTTTCATCAACCAGATCCGGGAGAAAATAGGCGTGATGTTCGGCAATCCCGAAACCACGCCGGGCGGTCGCGCACTGAAGTTCTGGGCAAGCGTTAGGCTGGAAGTCAGAAGAATAGAGACGATTAAAGTCAGCGGGCAAGCGGTTGGTACGCGCGTGAAGGTGAAAGTTGCCAAGAACAAGGTCGCGCCGCCATTTAGGGAAGCTGAGTTTGACATAATGTTCGGCAAAGGCATTTCCCGGAGCGGAAACATACTTGATGTGGCAACTGACCTGGGCATCATCAGCAAGACGGGTACCTGGTTCACATACGGTGAGCAGCGCATCGGTCAAGGCAGGGAAAACGCCAAGAAGTTCTTGGAAGAGAATCCTGCCCTGATGGACGAGTTGGAAGCTCGGATTCGGAGCATGGACTTTGCTCAGTTGAAGCCGAGCATTGTGTCGACACCTGTTGACGAATAGCGGGAGCCGTTTCACAGGTGGCGGCACCTTTTGAGGACGTATGGGCGTTATCACGGCGATAGAAGTTCAGAAAAAACGCTCCAAGAGGCGGTCCATATTTGTGGACGGCGAGTTCGTTGCGGGCGTGCACGAGGATGTCGCCGCGGCGCTCAACTTGAGTGTCGGTCAGACTTTTGACCGCGACAGACTTGTAGAGCTTTTGAAGGCGGAAACCGTCAGAAAGGCCTACGATCGGGCTGTCAGGCTAATCGCCTACAGAGATCGGTCGGAGTCCGAATTGCGCAGACGTCTTTTGGCAAGCGACTTCTCGGAAGAAGTCGTGGACGAGGTAATCCGCAAGCTCTGCGATGCGGGTCTGTTGAACGACGAGAGGTTTAGCCGAGAGTGGGTCGAATCGCGGAAGCTTTTGAAGCCTATGGGCAGAGCCGGAATTGCTTGGGAGCTCCGTTCCAAAGGCGTGGATTCTGAAACTGTGGAACAGGCGCTGCGGGACTTCGATGAGGAGACGGAGTTCGCCCTTGCGATGACGGCCGCAGAAAGGAGGCTTCGAAAGGCGGATCGCAGCGACCCGACTCTGAGAGACAAAATGGCTTCCTTCCTCAGCAGAAGGGGCTTCGATTGGGATGTGATCCGAAAGGTGCTGGACGAGCTGTGTCCGGAGGATCAAGCAGGAGGATAGTCGTCGACGAACTAGAATTGCTTTGCTGCTGCCGGTCAAGGCAGTGGGCTGTATTTGACTGCGTACAGGCGTGGACCTGTCGCGAAAGGTTTTGGTCAGTCAGTTCTGATTTCGCTCTACCTCACATCCTAATAGTCAAGGAGGTGAGGGCACAGTGAGTAGTAATGTCCTAGCCGTGGTTATAGGCTTGATAGTTGCCACGTTAGTGGTTGGCGGAGCCTATATTGGGTATCTACGTCCGACACTGCGCAAACTGATCGACGAAAGAGCGCAGATCCAGGAGCGCGAGGAAGAGCTCCGGAAAGAGATTGAGGCTAAGAGAAAAGAGGTTCTCCTTGAGGCGAAGGAACAGGCTTTCAAAGTGCGCCAGGAGATCGAAAAGGAGAACCGCGAAAAGCGAGCTGAAATCCAGAGGTTAGAGCGCAGACTGACGCAAAAAGAGGAAGCGCTGGACCGAAGACTGGAAAGTCTCGACCGCAGAGAGCGCGGAATAGCCGAGAAGGAAGCGGAGGTCCAGGCTGCCCTCAACGAAGCACAAGAACTGGTCCAAAAGCAAAGGGCAGAGTTGGAGAGAATATCCAGACTGTCCTCCGAAGAAGCGCGACAACTCCTTCTGCAGCAGGTAGAACGCGAAATGGAGCGGACTACCGCCCGCATTATTCGGGAAGCCGAAGAGAAAGCAAAGGAAGAGGCGGATCGGAAGGCCCGAGACATCATAACGCTTGCCATTCAGCGCTGCGCGGTTGATCAGGCGACTGAGACGACCGTTTCAGTCGTTCCGCTGCCTTCGGACGACATGAAGGGCCGCATAATTGGTCGAGAAGGTCGCAACATCCGGTCCTTCGAAACGCTGACCGGTGTCGACCTGATAATCGACGATACGCCTGAGGCTGTTGTGTTGTCGGCGTTTGACCCTGTGCGTCGAGAAATCGCCAGGATCGCCTTGTCTGCGCTTATCGCGGACGGCCGCATACACCCTGCCCGCATAGAAGAAGTGGTGGCTCGAGCTCAGCAAGAAGTCGAGAACAAGATGAAAGAGGCTGCTGAGCGTGCTGTGTTTGAGACGGGCGTTACCGGACTGGATCCCGAGCTGATCAAGCTGCTTGGCAGGCTCAAATACCGCACGAGCTACGGGCAGAACGTCTTGCAGCACTCCATTGAGGTAGCGCATCTCGCAGGGGCAATGGCGGCTGAGCTGGACGTCAACGTGCCTTTGGCGAAGCGGGCCGGTTTGCTCCACGACATAGGTAAAGCCGTGGATTTCGAGGTTGAGGGTCCGCATGCGGTGATTGGCATGGATATCCTGAAGCGCTATCACGAGCCGCCGGACGTTATCCATGCAGCGGGTGCACACCACAACGACATCGAGCCGCATTCAGTTGAGGCTGTGCTCGTTTTGGCTGCGGATGCGATATCGGCTTCCAGACCCGGAGCGAGACGTGAGACGCTCGAGAGCTATGTCAAACGTCTGCAGAAGCTCGAGACCATAGCCGATTCGTTCGCGGGCGTTGAGAAAACCTACGCGGTTCAAGCTGGCCGCGAGATAAGAGTAATGGTCAAACCCACCGAGATCGACGATGACGGTGCTGTCAAGCTTGCGCACGACACGGCGAAACGCATCGAGGAAGAGATGGAGTATCCCGGTCAAATCAAAGTGACCGTGATCCGTGAAACTCGGGCGGTGGAGTACGCGAAGTAAAGGGCGTTTCGTCTGAAGGTTTTGGTGCGCCGGCGTTGAGTGTCGGTGGGGTATGCGACGCAAACGATTGGACGACCGGAGCAGTTCGGTCGACGACAGACTTACCGGTCGATGAGGTAACTTGGTGCTGAGGGTGCTGTTCGTCGGCGATGTAATGGGTAGACCGGGACGCAGGGCTCTGGGCAGTTTGCTTGGAGCCCTGCGAGTACAATATGGTCTCGACTTCGTTGTTGCGAACGGCGAAAACGCAGCTGGAGGACTGGGAATAACTCAGGATACGGCAAGGGAACTTTTCGACGCCGGCGTAGACGTGATTACAATGGGCAACCACTCCTTCGCAAAGAAGGACGCCGTCGCACTTTACGAAACTGAACCGCGCATTCTTCGCCCAGCGAATTATCCTCCTGGTGTCCCCGGCAGGGGGGTCGGCATCTTCGAGACTCCGCGCGGTGAGAAGATAGCGGTGATCAACCTCCTCGGTCGCGTGTTCATGGACCCCGTGGATTGTCCCTTTCGCGCAGCGGACGCTGCATTGTCGGAGGTCTCTAGTGATGCGCACGCGATCATAGTGGACTTCCACGCGGAGGCGACGTCCGAAAAGCAGGCTCTGGGTTGGTACCTTGACGGGCGGGTCTCGGCCGTGATAGGAACCCACACGCACGTTCAGACGTCAGACGAAAGGATCCTGCCCGCGGGTTCGGGTTACGTTACGGATGTCGGCATGACCGGGGTATTGGATTCTGTTTTGGGGTTGGATCGCAAGCTGGTGATCGAAAGGTTTCTCACAGGTCTGCCGAATAGGTTTTCCGTTGCTGAGGGCGCAGCCGTGGTGCAGGGGGTCCTTGTAGAGATTGATCTTGAAACGCGGTCTGCGTGTTCCATAGAGAGGCTTTGTGTCCCGGAGCCGAATCCATTAGAAGCTGATTTGCCTGGCGACAGCGGTGAAGGCGTTTGACTTAACCCGGGGCGCGTTTGTAGAATTGGACGCGGAGGAACTGATATGCGTTTAGCGGTTTTGTTGATCACAGTGGCGCTGCTGGCCTGTGTACCAGGCGTCAATGCGCAGACGGCTGATAGGGAAGTCTACATATACAGGGGTGCTCCGATTGCTCAAAGCGGGATTACGCTAGGCAGTTGGGGAAGCGGTCAGGCTGTGGAGTATTCCGATTCGACTCGGGTGCTCACCGGAAGCAAATCGATTAAGATTACGACACAGGGTTTGTATGCCGGAGCAAGGATTGATTTTGCGCAACCTGTTACTCTGTTCTCCGATGGCATAGATCCATCGCGCTATATCGTGTTCGCATTTTATTTCGATGATGTCCAAACGATCGATCCAGCCGCTCAAAATCCAGTTTACTCGTATGAGGTGGAGCCCTACACTATACCAAAGGTTACCACTGTGCGGTTCGTGTTTGTCAGTGAGGGTGGCAAGAGTGTGGAGGTAGAAGAACCCACTAATCCGATCGATCCGGAGGACAACTGGTGTCGAGTAGCCGTGCCGCTGGCAAAGTTTAGGTCTGCGGCTGAGAACGGCGGTGAGTTCAGGCTCAAGCGGCTGCTTATCTTTACCGATATACCCAACAGTTTCTACCTAGGCGAGATCAAACTGGTTACAGATAAGTCGCCCATAAAGGTGGATGCGTTGCCAAGCCAGGTAGTTGTGATCTACGACGAGGTGATACTACAGGCTAAGGCGGACGGGGGTGTAGCCAGCCTGTCTTATTCGTGGGATTTTGATGCTTCGAACGGGATTCAGGAGGAGCTGACGGGTCCGATCGGCAGGTACATCTACACCAAGGGTGGCGACTACACTGTGACGCTGACGGTCAAAGATGTCGACGGCATCAAACAGCCCGTCACCGTAACAACGACCATCTCAGTCAACGAGTAGGAAAAGCGGTTTTAACATCCCGTTTCGCTAACAAACAAAACCTGCTCCCACCGAAGCTGGAAATCCAATCGGTCGGGATGCAGTGCTGCTCGGCGAGAACGAGTTGATTCTTGGCTTAATTAAGTCTCTGAGACCGCATCACTGGACCAAGAACCTCCTGGTCTTCGCAGGTTACATTTTCACCATCCAATATCCACACCCGCCGGGTACTATACTGCGCGTTTGTGCCGCGTTTGCTGCTTTCTGCGCGATAAGCGGGGTCGTCTACATAATCAACGATATCGCCGATATCGAACGCGACCGTAAGCACCCCAAAAAGTGCAGACGTCCCATCGCCAGTGGAAGTGTGCCGGTGTCGGTTGCTTTGGCATTTGCACTTGTCTTGGCAGGGGCGGCACTAGCTGGAGGATACTGGTTGGGATTGGGCTTTGGGGTGCTGCTGAGCACGTACTTCGTGCTGATGCTGGCTTACTCGGCTTTGCTCAAACACGTGGTGATTGTTGACCTGCTGGTGATCGCCGCAGGATTCGTCATCCGCGCGTCTGCGGGTGCTGTGGTAATAAACGTGCAAATATCACCGTGGCTGTTGGTTTGCACGACGTTGCTTGCTCTGTTTCTGGGGCTTGCCAAACGCAGAGGCGAGCTCTTCCAGCTTGAAGAGGGCGGAGAGTTTAGGCAGACCCTGACTCAGTATAACGGTCCTATGCTCGATCAAATGCTGTCTATCAGTGCGGCAGCCTGTCTGATGGGTTATTTTCTGTACACCTTTAGTCCGTCCCCGATTACCGGCAAGACCCACACTTATATGATGGCGACGGTGCCTTTTGTGATCTACGGAATATTCCGATACCTTTTCTTGATTTACAACAGGAATGCAGGCGACAGCCCGGAACGTCTCTTGATCGAGGACAAACCGCTGCTGCTGAGCGTGGTGCTGTATGTGATTACAGCCGTTATCGCGCTGAGGATTGAGTGATTCTTTTCTTTTTGAGGACTCCGTATGCAAAAACGCGATCGGCAGCTATGTAAAACCGGCCGATCGCGTATCTGTCAATTTGGGGCGAGAAATGGGATTCGAACCCACGACCTCCAGGGCCACAACCTGGCGCTCTAACCAGCTGAGCTATTCCCGCCGCGCTTCTTGCTCCGACGGATCTCTTGGGAGCCCGTTTTGGCGCCCCCTGCCCGATTCGAACGGGCGACCTACTGCTTAGAAGGCAGTTGCTCTATCCCCTGAGCTAAGGGGGCACAATTATGTAATCCCCTTGCTATACCGGCTCGAAACCGACAGCCCAAAGGCCATCACCGCTAGAACTTCGTCGGTTTGCGAGCACATTGAATTGTACCACGCAGAGGCAAGCTCCGTCAAGATGAACCGAATGAAAGGTAGCGCCAATCGCCGGCGGAAAGATGCCTTGCAACCGCAGGAAAAGAAGAGCATATGTTCGATTTGGTTTCTGCCGTTGGTAGGCGAGGCTGCCTCAGTTAGACTGATCGGAACTCACGGAAGCAAGTTCTTTCTCGAACTGCCAGAATATTCTGCTTACGACCGCATTGGCAACCTTGGAGTAGAAATACAAGGGGCCGACCGAATTGATCTCGCAAACGCGGTAGCCCTTTGCCTTCATGTCTTGCAAACACTTCAAGAATGTAACGGACCCTATTCCGGTACCGCGCATGCTTTGTGTCGTGCCCATGGGTCCGAACCAGCCTGGGCGCACTCCGTCGTAGCATGCAAACGCGACAAAACTGTTGTCTTCGACGCGCTTTCCGACAAAAACTGCTATCGGCTCCATAGTTGCAGCTCTCATAACTTGGTACTGCCAGCCTGCTGACCAGCCGTCTTCCGTCATCCAACGGCGGAACCTTTCAATTTCATCTCGTCTCAGCCTTTCTACAGCGATGCCCTGCTCAGCAAGCTTGGCTTCCAACTCGCGAGTGGACCAATCCGACGCGGCAAGGTCGACGTCCATGTTGAAAGCTTCGCCGCGCCTTATGTAGCCTCTTCTCAGCAAGAATGCGCAGGCAACGGTGTAGCGGGGATCCACTCCAGGCATCAGGTAGTTGGGCCTGGTAAAGCCGACATTGACCGAACGTACTCCTAATTCAGCAAGTCTTCGTTCGACCCGCGCAAGCAGTTCGGATCCGATTCCCCTATTGCGGAACTCCCTGTCGACAGCGATGAACTTGATGCCGCCGGTTGGACCGTCGTCACCTTGCCGCGACACTGCGACTATCAAACCGCAGGGCTTGCCGTTTTCGACGGCCATCAGCGCCAAAGAGGGATCGTAGTCGGGATCTCCTATAGTGTTGTGCCTGAACTGATCGATGGTAGTTTGGTCATAAACAAGGTTGCGATTAAGGATCTCGAGCCCTTGGCTGAGATTGGAATCAGTCAAGTATACGTATTCAACCATTTCTTGCACCGCAGTGAAAACAGTTTCTCTCTTGCGCATTTCGACGTAGCGCTCTGGTTTGCCTTCAAGATATTTGGTCCGGACAAACGCTTTGTGCAAAGCGACAACGGACATGAAGCCTCGCAACTGCAAGATTTGCGGCGGTGCAAAAACGAAAACATAAACATCGCCGTTGAGAATTGCAGTACGACTCTTCATGCCAATGAATTCCATGCGGAGTGATTGGGTGCCTTTCCGGCACCATTTAGCCTAGAACCGCATTCCAGAGTGCGGTCGTGTTGCGCAGGCCAGCGGCTCTCTAATAGAATTGATTGCTCGGGTGAGGTCGCAGCAATGTTTGGGGGTGTCACTGTCAAGTGAACGGGAAGATGGAGCGGTATCGGCTGGGGAGGCTTATCTACGAAAACAAGTTGTCGTCTGCGGCTGATGTGCAGGGGTTTCGCTTAGAGGGCGACGCCATAATATCGTTTCCGAACGGACGGCTTCGGTTAGAAAATGCGAGAGACCCATCGGAAGGTCAGAAGTCCAATTTTGTATACTGGTGCCCTGTAGAATTTCCCTCGGACATCGCCGTGTTTTGGGATTTCTATCCGGTGCGGGAGCCAGGTCTTTGCATGTTGTTCTTCGCGGCAAAAGGACGCGGCGGCGAAGACATTTTCAGTCCGAAGCTAGCGAAAAGGACCGGGGAGTACCAACAGTATCACCACGGCGACATCAATGCTTTCCACGTGTCCTACTTCCGCCGAAAAGCCCCCGAGGAGCGAGCGTTCCACACCTGCAATCTGCGGAAGAGTTACGGTTTTCACTTGGTTTGCCAGGGCGCAGACCCCATTCCTTCTGTCGAGGATGCGCGGCCTCCATACCGCATGTGCTTAGTCAAATGCGGACCGGAGATTTCCTTTTTCATCAACGATCTGGAAATTTTCTGCTGGACGGATGACGGCAAGACTTATGGGCCTCTTCTGAACGGTGGCAAGATTGGATTTAGGCAAATGGCGCCTCTTGTTGCTGAGTATGCAAACCTGCGGGTATACGAAGTCGCAAAGAAAGGAGCCGACAACGATTCTTCCGCCGCCGTTCAGATATCCGCAGGATGGTCGCCGGCCGTGCATGCTTACTTCGACTTATGTCCTGAGAGCCCTGACGGATCGAAGGTTGTGTACTTCCAGTATATGCCTGGGAGACCTCCTATGGGCTACGTAATGGTTGCTGAACTTGACTCCGGCGGTGTACCTGTGCGGCACTATCCGGCAAGCGATCTTATCCCAGGCACGACACATGCCGGCGTTGATCAACAATGGGTCGACAACGATACCGTAGCATACACGGTTGAGTCGGCCAACAGCACCGAAACCGTCGTTTACAACTTGAAAACTGGTCGCACCCGCCGTTTGCCTTGTCCTACAAGAATGTTCTGCCCGGCGAACGGCCTAGGACTTGCCGTGGTGGATCGGGGATCGCCCAGGCAAGCAGTAGCGTCGATCGACTTTCGCAGCGGAACGGTCCGCAAGCTTTTTACTTTGCAGGATGCTTACGCCTGTCATCCGCTGAGAGACAAGATAAAAGATCTTGATCGTGTCTACTTCAAGCATACGAAGTGGACGACAGACGGGAAACGTTTCATGGTTGTTTTCACGAACGAAGGTTACCAAAGGCCCAGCGATGTTGCTCTTATAAAGTCCATTTTCACGGCGAATGCCGACGGTTCCGATTTGAGATACCTTACTGAATTCGGCCACCATCCTATGTGGTCACCTGACGGGTCCTTTGCGTACGCGTTCGAGTTTGCCGGCGGCGGTCTGCTGAACCTCGTCGCGTACCCGTTGGATGCACGCAAGCCCTATCATATTCTGAGTGGAATTCGTGGGTGGCATGCCAGCCTAAACCCCAGCGGCGAGTTACTGGTTACTGATGTAGGCCAGTGGGAAAAGCCAGGTCAAAGTGCGGTGCTGTTGTACGAGGTCAAGACGGGCCAAATGAAAGTTCTGTCAATCTTCGCGCTTTCCGACGCATCACACGCTACTGGAATACACCCTCACCCGGTTTGGTCTCGTGACGGAAACAGAGTCTATTTCAACTCCGCAGAAGGCGGGCTGCCAAAGGTGATGGCTGTCCGCGTTTGACACGCCGCAGGTAGTGGACAGTAGACCGTCCTGTGCTCAGTTGCCGACCTGCTGGTCTTTATTGGCCGGAGCCGAATCGTCTGTTCGAACCGGCGACGGAACGGTTATTCCCTGCCAAGGTCTGGTGCGCGACTCGAGTATCTTGCTCAGGGCTGCCTTCTGCTCTTGGCTGAGCAGATTCTTGATTGCGATGAGCGCTTTGATGGATTCCGCAGCCAACTCGCATTCTGCCTTGCTCACTTTCTCGAAGGCAGCGTTTAGTTTCTTTTCGTCGGAAGCAGGATCAGCGAGAGCAAGTACGAACTCTTTGGTGGCCTGCCGCTGCTGTTCGATTTTGGGCTTCATTGCTTCTTCAGTCTGTCTAAGGATATCAGTGATCTTATTCACCTGGTCATCGGTCAGGTTGAGGTCCTTTGTGAGACGTGGAATTGCAGCCTGTCTGATAAAGCGCAGCGCCATAAGTGCACAAGGACTCGGCTCGAGTCTAACAGTCGGAGCGGCGCTCTGAGCAAGTGCGGCAGCGGGCAAAAGAATCGCCAGCAGTGCCGCCGACTTGGTTAGTGAAGTCCTGAACATTGCTTTACCCTCCTCTTGAAACTCAGAATAATGTGAGTTTGGGTTCCTTTTTCGCCTCGATCACCTTCCGCCGTGCGGCTTCGATGTCGGCGATCAACAGAGACTTTCCGCCGTCGTAGTTCTCACCCATCTGCCTCAGTATGTATGCTGGATGCAATGCTGCAATCGCGTAGCGTGCATACTTTGTCGGGAAGAACTTCCCGCGCTCCTGGGTCATTTTGAAGTCTTTCTTGATTATG
Source organism: Armatimonadota bacterium (assembly GCA_029907315.1). Taxonomy (GTDB): domain Bacteria; phylum Armatimonadota; class UBA5829; order UBA5829; family UBA5829; genus CALJES01. The sequence goes on from JARYME010000016.1 coordinate 35,783, forward strand.
AACTTTGCTGCGGGTGCGCCCAGGCAAAGTATTACCAGGGGCTGAATGATTTCTATTTGTCGTTCGAGCCAAGGAGTGCACGCTTCGATCTCAGCTGCTGTAGGCGGACGATTTCTCACTCTGCCGTTCTCGATTACGCAAGCTCGGCATTTCAACACGTTGCAAATGTATACGTGGCGCCTTGTTATCCTGCAAGCAGCCAACGCTTCATCCAGGAGCGCACCTGCTCTGCCAACAAACGGTCGTCCAGTAGCATCCTCGGTCTCACCTGGTCCTTCACCGACAAGCATAAGAGGAGCCTCTGGATTTCCTTCTCCGAAAACGACATTCCGCCGCGTTTCGGCAAGTGCGCATCTAGTACATTTTTCACATTCGATCCTCAACTGCTCGAGGGCTTCAGCCGCAGACACTTCCATCATTATCTCCGACCCCGGTGGCTAGAACCTTGGTTTGAGTTTCGCGTAAGTTGCCTGTAGGGCTTCAGGAATGACTTTCACGTCAGCGAAGACCGGCATAAAGTTCGTATCCCCGTTCCAACGCGGGACTATGTGAAGGTGAACGTGGTCCGCGATGCCTGCACCGGCAGCGGTCCCGATGTTGATACCAATGTTGAAACCGTCCGGTCGGCAAACTTCGGACAGAACAGTACAGCTCTTCTTGGTGAGCTGCATGATCTCGAGGCTTTCTTCGTCAGAGAGTTCGGTAATTGAGGGAATATGGCGATATGGAGCAATCAACAAATGGCCGTTCGAGTAGGGATATGCGTTCATGATTACGAACGCAAGCCGACCGCGGTAAAGAATCAGACGCCGCTCGTCATCGTTTTCCGCGGGAAACCGACAGAAAATACAGCCCTCTTCTTTCTCAGATACTATGTATTCGAGCCGCCAAGGTGCCCAAAGCTGTTTCATAACTCTCGACTCCTCAGGATTAGGCATAATCTACAATGATTCGACAGTTCTCGTCAACCACAGAGGGCGCACCGTGGAAAACATGGGAGCAAGCTTTATAGGCTTATATTCAGCCAGCCGCGGAGCCTTGAGCGGAGGACTTATCGAGATGGTGCCTGGTAATACCGGTTGCGAGGAACCGTGCGTCGACCCCGCTAGTGGTGTATAATCCTCATATTCCATCAAATGGAGGTTGAATCGACGATGCGCCAGGATGCACAGCCGGTTCTGCTGTCCGCCGCGAGCACTTTGTTCTTTGTAGACGGTTCCAACGGCCTTCTTCAAGGTTACGACGTCTCGCTGCGTAACCCCGGTTCTCCCTTCGAGGATCGACTGGTTGTAAGATGGCAGGACCGCGAGTTTTGCAGCGAACCGTTTTTCGTTGATTCAGGAGAGTCGACAGTCCGCGTGTTCATACCGGACATCAGAGAGCCAGCTGAGCTCCACTTATCGCTGGCGCGGAGTCACTCCCAACCGCTTGTGGTGCGCCACAAGCCACGGCGCCATTGGACTGTGCATCTGATTCAATTTGCGCATCACGACCTGGGCTATACCGATTTGCCGTCCAATGTCCTTCGAGAGTACTGTAGTTTCTATGATAGGGTGCTCGAGTTTTGCAGGGAAACCGACCGATTCCCTGAGGAAAGCAAGTTCCGTTACACGATAGAGCAGGGCTGGTCTCTGCTTCACTACTTGGAGCATAGGCCGCCTGAAGTTTGTTCGGAAGTTATCCGGCGTATCAAGGAGGGCAGAATCGAGGTAAATGCTCTGCTCGGAAACATGATTACTGAGCTTCTTGGTCCCGAGCAGATGATTCGTCTTCTGTATCCTGTCTATGAGTTGAAGCGAAAGTATGGTATACCTGTCGTGTGTGCAGAGCACAACGACATCCCTGGAATAAGCTGGGGCCTCGCAGCGGCGCTGGCTGCTGCCGGTATAAAGTGGTTTGCTCCTGCGCTGCCCGATTACTTCCGATGGCATGATATGAACTTCCACACCTTCTGGGACGAAGACAGGATTGCACCAGGGGGAATACCTCACGCTTTCTATTGGCAGGCTCCCGCGGGGCAAAAGGTGCTTTTTTGGTACGGCAGACAAGGTGCCGGAGGGGATGTCGATCTAAGGCTGAACAGGGTGGTGCCCTATTTGGAGGAGCTGGAGCAACGCGGCTATCCGTACGACGTGCTCAGATACTTGATAATGGGCGGTTTTCGTGACAACGCCCCTCCCAGACTCGAATTTGCTCTGACTGCCCTAGAATGGAACTCCAAATATGCTTATCCCAAACTTGTCCCGTCTCTCAATGCTCGGTTCTTTCCAGATCTGGAGCAGCGGCTAGGTCCGGACGTTCCTATCTACCGTGGAGAGCTTCCAGGAACCGACTATCCTATAGGCGCCTGCAGTACGGCTTACTTCTCGAGCCTCAACCGAATTACTCACGATCAACTTCTAATAGCTGAGCGTCTTGCTTCCGCCGCCTCGGTTCTTTGTGGGTTCGAGTATCCGGATCAAACATTGAAGGAGGCTTACTACTGCACCCTTATCGGGGATGAGCACACGTGGGGGCTTGCGCATCCGACGGGGCCGGGGCAAGAAGCGTGTGTTGCCCAGCTCAGTGAGTATCCCTGCCGAGCGGCGGCGCTGAGCCATGACGTTCTGACCAAAGCGATTAACGATGTCGCTGACTGCATCGCACGGGACGAGGACGGGCTGTATGTTCTCGTGTTTAATCCGCTTAGCTGGCGGCGCACAGATGTTGCGAGGGTACCTGCGAAACTGGCTGAGCCTTGCGGGAGACCGATGTACCCGGTGCCTGGTCAATCAGAGCAAGATCCCAGATTTGCCATTTTGGCAGCCTATCCCGTGCGTCAGAGGCATTTAGTCGAAATCCCTCACACGCTGCTCCGAGCTGGCGTTGAAGTGATCGATCTCGAAACCGGCCGAGCTGTGCCACACGAGGTGTATGAGATCACCGGACCTTCTGCCCCTGTGCCTTATGCAGCTCAGCGTTACTCGCTGGGTCAGTTTAACCCGCAGGAGCTTTTGGAGCTTCGGTTCTTGGCGCAAGATGTTCCCGCCTGCGGGTGGAAGCTGTACAAGCTCCGGCCTGCCGCCCAAGAGACACCTCGCGCATCTTGCTCCGTGTCAAGCGCGGCTGTTTTGGAAAACCAATTCTACCGAGTGGAGCTCGATGAAGAATCAGGGTGTGTAAGGAGTATTTTTGACAAGGAGGCTTCCCGTGAGCTTGTCGATGCTACTAGTGGCCGTTTTTTGAACCAGATCGTTGTGCGGAGTGCTCTGAACGGCAGGGTTACTTCTTCTGGCCGAGCAGTCTTTGAGGGTAGACGCAGCAGCCCTGTTTCCGAAAGTGCGGTTATCAGAACGTGTGCTGATGGGTGTCCTCAGATAGTTCAGGAAATTACTCTGTATCACCACGTCAAGCGCATAGACATAGCCAACAGGCTGCTGAAAGATTCCACGCCCATGTTGGAGACGTATTTTGCCTTTCCCTTCGCACTCAAGAATCCGCGCTTCACATATGAAGGTTCACTGTGTCGCGTTGAAGCGTTCAAAGATCAATTTCCGGGCTCAAACACGGATTATTATGCCGTTCAACACTGGGCAGAGATTTCAGATGGGGAAATAAGCATAATACTGACCAGCCTGGATGCGCCCGTAATGCAGTTCGGTGATAATTGGCCCCTCTACGTGTCACAAGCCCACCACGGCGTTATGCCGCCGGGTTTCGATCACCCGTTTCACAAGCCGGAAGACGTGACAAAGGCTCACGTGTACTCCTTGGTGCTGCTCAACAACTTCAGAACCAACTTCTCGCCTGCGCAGTGTGCAGACTTGCTTTTCCGTTATTGCCTCACATCTGGTGTCGGCATCAAAGCACCTGAGTTTGGGTACTCGGCAGCTCTGCCTTTGGCCTCTGCGGCGGTGCAAGGAAGGACGAGGGGTTCTCTGCCTAAGTGTGCCAGCTTTTGCCAGGTTGAGCCGAGTGACGTGCTGCTTCTCACAGTGAAGCGTGCCGAAGATGGCAACGGATTAATCGTGCGCCTGCTGGAGACACAGGGTAGGGCTGCGGAGTTTTTACTTACTCTGCCTCTATTCAAGATTCGGGAGGCTTACCTTGCGAATGCCGTCGAGGACACCGTGGGTAGGGCTGAGCTCTTAAAGGATGATACAGTGCGTGCGTTCATTGAAGCTTACGAGGTGGTTACTCTTCGGCTCCTAATCGCCTGAGGCGTGCACCGCAGCGTGTTACGATTTAAATAACTTCTTGAAAATACCCCTTGACAAACCCGCAAACCCGGGGTAAAGTCCGTACGCATTGAGATAATACGTCACGTTTATGCCCAATAGCTATAGGTTGCACAAATATCTAGTCAACTTTGCACACTGAGAGGAGGTATTTGGCTAGGAGCAGATTATGCATACCAACCCGCAGCAGCGATCGCGCTGACCCGCTCGGAAAGAAAGGAGAGAAAGCGATGTTTTCGAAGACATTGACTCAGGTGTATCTAGTTATAGCCACGTTCTTCCTCGTAGGTGCGCCTTCGGGGGCAACTCCCTACTTCTTGATCGATTCCGAGTACGAATGGTACACAGCGTTCAGTGGAGGCTACATTCAGCCTATGAACCAGTCGGAATGGTCGGATTACATGCTGACGTGGGGCCAGTTTCTGGTCGAGGGAGAACCCTATCCGCCGACCTACTTTGTCGATCCCATTCTTTATGTGTGGCACGGAGGTGGAGGCGGCGGTTTGGAGCCCGAGGATGCGGGTCTCGTTATGGTGTGGCATCCGCCCCTTATACCGCAAGCTGAACCCAACTACGCGAGTGCTTGGAAATACGACTACTTGGCGGACCCTGATCTGACCGGGTCGACCATCACTGTTACGGTGACACCGCCGCAGTTCAGCCCGCTCACAGGCAATCAGATAACCAATGTGTCGATCGGTATTCAAGACATCAACGGATTCAAGCGGTTGTGGCACTGGAATGTTGGACCCTTTGGTCCGCTTCCCTGGAACGTGCCCACAACGATTACGATCAATCCGATGATCTTGAGTGTCAACGCTACCAATCCGCCCGCTACCGGGTTCGCCAATCATCCCGCGTTCAACCTTGCGGCTTCGAAGCTATTCATATTCGACGAAAACGCGCGGTGGGTGGCAAATATAGGCGTGCCGCCTCCAGGGCAGCAGCTGCCGGGCGCGTGGAACTACTGGCATAACCTGATCGTAACTCCGCCGATTCCGGCTAAGCCGCCTGATCCTCTGAAATGGAGCCAGCCACCCGTTGAAGCGGATGTTCCCGGTCCGCAGCAGCCGCCGAAGTTCTTTGGGTGGGACGAAAGATCGCTGTACCTTCTGCCGCCGATTTGCGCAGACGACTGGGAGTGCACCGACAAGCGGCCGATTACGGACATCCATTGGTGGGGTTCGTTTACCAATTGGACTCAGCCTTACCTGCCTCCGCAGATGCCCAAGGCATTTCATATAGGTATCTGGACGGATGCGCCTGTGGATCCTCCGAATAACCCGTTCAGTCATCCCGGCGTCCTCATCTGGGAGCATTTCTGCGATAACTACACGGTGAACTTTGCTGGGTACGACGTCGACCCGAGGAAACAGACCGAAAACGAAGCGTGCTTCCAATTTCACCAGTACTTACCTCCCGAACACTGGTTTTATCAGGATCCCGGTCCTAACGAGCGCAATGTATACTGGTTGTCCATCGCGGCGGTATACGACTCTCCGGAGGTGCCATTCCCGTGGGGTTGGAAGACCAGACCGCACTTCTGGAACGACGACGCCGTTCGGATTTGGCAGGTGGCGGATCCAGCCGGTATGAGCAGCTGGCCACCGAAGATCGGGTATTCCTGGCTTCAGGGGCAGGAAATCCAGTATCCGCGCGACGTCAGTTGGGATCTGGCGTTCGAGCTGACCACCACCGAGTTAGTCGAAGAATGGGATTGGGGTGACGCGCCCGATGGGGCAGCTGCACCCATATACCCTACGCTTGCGATTAACAACGGTGCTGCCCACAAGATTGTACCTGGGTTGTGCTTGGGGCTCGTAGTAGACGCCGAAGGTGACGGCCAGCCCACTGCCAATGC
>JARYME010000170.1 GCA_029907315.1 Armatimonadota bacterium
GTCACCGGACTCGTGAAGTTCTTGTCCTTGAGGCTGAGCGTCCCACTGATTGTAGGGTTCGCGCCCGGTTGTTCGTTTTGCAGCAGTTTGTCCGACACAGTGAATTTGTACTGCTGCTGCGAATCAGCAGAGGACGTCTGCGTCAGAATCCAGTATGAGCCCTCGTGCTTCGCCGTCAGCGTGTACGTACCCTCATCTGGAACTGTACGCCGAATCGTTATGTAGCCCGCAGTTCCGGCGCCGTTATCCTCCAGTATCAGGTGCCCGGTGTCCTGATCAGTACCGGTGACAACGTACTTGCGGCCAACCGTAAGCCCGGTTATGTTTATGTCATTTCCGCCGTTCAACCGCAGTTGGGTAGCAACAGCAGGACCCAGAAGCCTACCTATTGTCTCACCCAGCGTCTGGTATTTCGAGAACACCTGCTCCGTGAATACGCTCTGGAAGTCCAGCGCCTCAGGATCCAGCATTTCCCTAAGCGGCGTTCCGGCTTCTTCAATGAGCGTAATCGTGTTCTTAGCCGTAGCCAGCTTGTTGTTAACGGGCTCAGCTGCGTTCACCACATCAGCGATACCTGGATCACTCGTATTCAGGCCGTTTGGCTTGGCAAATCCCGCGTCCGTGAATATACCTCCGCCGATAGAAAAGTCGGCATTGACATGTGCCTGAACGTACTGCTGCGCTTTCTCAAGCACAGGTGCCAAATCGTCCTGACTGAATACCTTGTTCTTACCAAAGTTCGCAGCACTGAACGCTTCGGCGGCTATCGACGTCACTGGGTCGGCAACGTACTCCGCCTCCTGTTCTGAGACAATAGGAACCAGGGTGGAGAGCCTGTAGTTTTTACCGCCGCGCTTGCCAGTTACCACTATAGCAAGACTGAGGCCGGCTGGAATGTTCTCCAGTTTACACCAGCCATTAGTGATGGTGCCCTGCTTAATCAGCTCGCCGGTGGCGAAATTGTAGACCGAGACTTGAGCCCCATCGTCAAGCGGAGCGTTCAGCACCTTGGAGCCTCCACCCGCGAATAACTTGGCTGCCGGCTCCCCTGTGCCGTACGCAGTATCCGCCCCGACGATCAGAGTCACACCCGAAGTGACGCCGCCACCACCGCCTCCGGATGTGCCTCCGCCACCTCCACCACAACCGGTAAGGGCTACGGCGGCAGCAACGGCAATCAACAAAATTGAGCGTCGAGCCATCGTTTGCTTCCTCCCTCCTGCGATGCTACACTTTGCGGCAGCTGCCGCTGTTTTATCACTAGGAAAATTATCGGCTCGTAATCCAAATCCTGCATAGGCATCGACAACTCTATTTTGTTTTATACTCCGCGACTCCCCAGACACTGGCGGCAACTGCTGGTCTGGTTCTGCCCTATCTCACGCACAGTATGTCCTGAGCAGAGTTTGTGCGGATAAGCCTGAGGACCCTGTCATCTTTCCGGCTGCAGGAGACTACACCTGTGACCACGACAAATGACCCAACATCTGGGACAGATACTCCATCCGGCACCTCTGCCAGAATCCCGCGCTGCACTGCATCACCAACCTCTGAGCCGGAGCCGTCGTCCAAGAAGAACCCATTCTGGGCGAGGCCAGTGACCAAACCCCACACTCTCACCAGCAAGCCAGTTGGGCTGATCCCGCACCCTTGGCATGGCCCGGACGACCAATCACTGCGCTGATAGTGCGCCTCTGCACCGCCTTGGTCCAAAACCGACAGCTCGCCGTCCGAGAAGCTCGTGTTCCCAATTGTTCTGCCCACCATTCCGAGCGGCCTCACATTTGCCGAACCCACGCATGCCACAGCCACTGGCCGAACGTAGCGCTCTCCAGTTTCATCGGTGCAAACAACACCTGAAAAGTTGACCAGAGATCCTTCAAGTAAAGCATGACCTGGCATTTCAAGCTTGACGCCCGCTATCCTTTCCAACGACTCGACGTAGAAGTAATCCGGCCAGCTCTTGGTGATGGCAACATCTTCACAGCGCACAATTGTGCCGTCGGCACTTGTGAGGATCTCACCGAGCTCTTTGTAAGGCGGCACGAACTGTGATTCGTGGGCCCCTATGTCCACACGTGCAATGCCGTCTCCGTCACCATCAACAGGTCTAACCCCACCAAACGCATCGACACCAGGAGAAGCATTGGCATCGCCAGCATCGATGCAAGGCGAACCGAAAGCCAACCGAAAATCTCCCCGCGTGCCGTCCACAAACATAGGATCGCACGAAATGTCACCGTCGCCAGGCACCACGCCCAAATAGTCGCCGGAGGCGTTCGAGTGAACAGCGTTGTGTGAAAGCTGAGCCGCGCCGCCGCTGGCGGTGAATCCCGCAGCGTTGAACGCAACAATATTGTTTACTATTCGTGGGCTTCCCCCCAGTATCTCGATCGCCGCAGTATTTCCGACGATCGTGTTGTTCACTACGAGAGGTGCGCCTCCCGTGCATCTCACCCCAGCACCCGCATTTGCTGTTATGATATTGTTCGAGACCACAGGCGCAGTCTCGCCACAGTCGACACCCCAGTACGCACCCCTGATTATGAACCCGTCGACCGTCGACATAGGTGCTCCCGTCACGGCAGCCGTGCCCGGAGCAGCGCTGCCAGCGTCAATAACGGTAGGGTTAGCAAGTATGTCTCTATCCAGCTTTGATATCTCGTTTCCGGCAAACCCGCCAAATATATGCGTAAACTCCCGAAGCCTCACCCGCTCCACATAGGTGCCCTTCGCAACCCAAATCTCCGTCCGGAGAACATCTGAACCGAAGTCCGGACCTTCGATATACAGGTTGTCGCAATAAACATACGCCGGGCCCGAGAACAAGGAACCGAACCGGTACATCAGCCAAGTAAACCTGGCCAATCCTGTGGCGCCGTAGTAAAAATACAGATCCTTGACCGCGGGCACGCCGTCCAGCACAAGAGTGTTGCCCTCGAAGTGTCCCCAGTGGCCCGCATTCACTCCGCTTCTGTCTCCATCCCCGACATAGCAATCATACTTCCGGTTAGTAACATCAATCACCAGCTTTAGTTTGTAGTAGACATTGTTTGCAGGATTCACGACCACCTTCGGCAACCACAAAGGATTCGTAGATTCCCAGCCGCCGCTTCTGCCGAGCAGGTGAATGTCGCCGGTTGCACCCGGGCCCCTGTTAAGATAGATTCGAGTGGCTTCTCTGCCGGAGCTATCCAGAATCTGGAAATAGCAGAAGTTTCCCGGACCGTCCGTGGCACTCATCGCCACGTCGATATACATTACTGCGGTTCCGCTGGTCCACTCGACGGGAAACGTGTTCGTTACCGTTACGAAATGACCATCGTTGCCGGGCATAACCTGCCAGCAGCCTGCCCTAGCACCGGACGAGACCAGGGTATCGGTTATGGTGGGACCAGTTGTGTCCCTTGGGTCATAGGCGTACTGGAAAAATGGTCCCGTCC
>JARYME010000171.1 GCA_029907315.1 Armatimonadota bacterium
GGTTTCGGCATAGGCTTGGAAAGAGTGATGGCGGTCCTGGAGAAACTTGGCGTAGAGTTGCCTGTCGATACCTCGATAGAGGTTTTTGTGGCAAGTGTGGGCGAAGCGGCGCGCAGAGAGGCTGTGAAGTTGGTCTATGAACTCAGATCAGTGGGAATAAGTACGGATACGGATTACACGAATCGTAGCCTGAAATCGCAGATGAAACTAGCTGATAGGCTTGGCGCAAAGCTAGTAATTATTTTGGGAGAAGCCGAGGTTGCGTCTCGGACGGCAATCTTGAGGGACATGTCCACCTCGCATCAAGTTGAGGTTTCTCTACCGAATGTCTCGGCAGCTATCTCCGAACAGCTGTATAAGGAAAGTGGAAAAACTTACTCCAACGTTTAGAACTGCCCGATGTGCGCAGGGTTTCGCAAGACCGGAGGTGCTATGGAACGACGAACAAAGTATTGTGGAGAAGTCAACGAAGCTGACATCGGAAAATCCGTGGTGTTGCAGGGTTGGGTAAACAGCGTCCGCGACCACGGCGGGCTGATATTTATCGATCTAAGGGACCGCGCAGGAGTTGTGCAGACCGTGGTTGACCCGCAAGCCCAACCTGAGGCCTTCAAAACGGCGGAGTCCGTGCGAGACCAGTATGTACTGGAAATCGCGGGTGAGGTGGTTAGGCGCCCCGCCGGCACGGAAAACCCCAACATAAGCACAGGCCAAGTAGAGGTTCGAATCAGCCGCATTGAGATACTGAATACGTCGCTTACGCCTCCGTTTCCTATTGAGGACGGTATTACGACCGACGAAAACATCCGCCTCAAGTATCGTTATCTCGACCTCCGACGTCCTGAGATGCAGTGGCGGCTGTTCCTGCGTCACCGTGTCGTCAAGATGATGAGAGATTACATGGATTCACTTGGATTTGTCGAGGTAGAAACGCCAATACTCATCAAGAGCACGCCAGAAGGAGCTCGGGATTATCTTGTGCCTTCGCGGCTGTACCCTGGATGCTTCTATGCCCTACCTCAGAGCCCGCAGCAGTTGAAGCAGCTTCTCATGGTGGCAGGGTTCGACAAGTACTTCCAGATCGCTCGATGTTTTAGAGACGAAGACCCCAGAGCTGACCGGCAACCGGAGTTCACTCAGCTTGACCTGGAGATGTCATTCGTCCGAAAGGAAGACATTTTCGAGGTCGTAGAACCGTTGATCATACAGATAGTCGAGACGCTTTCCGACAAGAAGATTCTATACAAGCCGTTCCCCAGACTGACTTACCAGGAATCGATGGACCGCTACGGCACCGATAAGCCGGACCTGCGCTTTGGCATGGAGATATTTGATGTAACGGACATTGCCAAGACCTGCGAGTTCCAAGTATTCAGAAATGCCGAACAGGTTCGAGGCATAAAAGTGGAGGGATGTGCTGATTACAGCCGTGGCCAGATTGACGACCTGACGAACCTCGCAAAGAAGCTGGGCGGTAAAGGGTTGGTTACGATCGCGATCACACCAGCAGGCATTAAATCGCCGAGCTCAAAGTTCTTGACAGAAGGCGAAATGCAGGCGATTGTAGAGAGAGCTGGTGCGTCGGTCGGTGACTTGATTATGATAGTGGCGGATAAGCCGAAGATCACGGCTGCAGTGCTCGCTGGTCTTCGCCTCGAAATGGGCAATCGATTAGGCCTACGCGACAAGAATGTTCACGCTTGGGCATGGATAACCGACTTTCCGCTTTTCGAATGGAACGAAGAAGAAGGACGATGGGATTCTTCGCACCATCCGTTTACAATGCCCTACGAAGAAGATCTGCATCTTCTCGATACCGACCCCGGCAAGGTGCGATCGCAAGCGTATGACCTTGTTTGCAACGGAAACGAGTTGGCGAGCGGCAGCATCCGAATCCACAGACGCGACATACAAGACAAGGTATTTAGACTCCTCAACCTAAGCGAGGAGCAAATCCAAGCGCGTTTCGGCCATATGCTGGAGGCCTTCGAATACGGCGCCCCACCACACGGCGGAATAGCTCCTGGGGTAGATCGATTGGTGACGCTGCTGACGGACGATGAAACAATACGGCAGGTCATCGCGTTTCCCAAAACGGCAAGCGGAATCGACCCGATGACAAACGCGCCGTCGCCAGTCGATGAAGATCAGTTGAAGGAGTTGCATATCCGGATCGTAAAGGATGAAGATTAGCACTCTGAGAATCCTTTGGCTTGCCGCATTCGCCGCATCCAAGTGAACAGCGTATCAACATTGAACGGGAATTCGTCCGACTGGTAGAATGAAGGTGAGCGGATAACCCAATGTGCTGTCTACTGAGGGGTAAAGCGGTAAATGCAGGATCTATTCAGCGAACCCCAAAAGGAAGAACACCTCGATTTGCAGCCACTCGCGGCAAGGATGCGGCCAAGAACGCTGGATGAGTTCCTAGGCCAAGAGCACATTGTGGGGCCCGGCACCCTGCTTCGTAAAGCCATCGAGAAAGACGAGCTCAGCTCGATAATCCTTTGGGGACCCCCGGGGTGCGGCAAGAGCACACTCGCACATATTATTGCTCGTCACACCAAAGCGCGTTTTGAAAACTTCAGCGCTGTAACTTCGGGAGTGCCCGACATCCGCAAGGCAATCGAACGCGCGAGAGAGTTGCGCCGAGCCACAGGGCGACGAACTATTCTCTTTGTAGACGAGATACACCGTTTCAACAAGGCGCAGCAGGACGCGCTACTTCCACACGTGGAAGATGGTACCGTCATACTCATCGGTGCCACAACTGAGAACCCATATTTTGAAGTAAACTCGCCTTTGATCTCGCGCTCTCAGATCTACGTTCTCGAACCGCTTTCGGACGAGCACATTCGCACAATCATTCAAAGAGCACTTTCCGACAAAGAACGTGGACTCGGGAACATGAAGATTGAACTTGACCCGAAAGCATTGGATCACATCGTCGACACTGCTCAAGGAGATGCGAGAAGGGCGCTGACGGCTCTGGAAATAGCGGTTAATGCTACCGAGCCAGACCCAAACACAGGGGTTCGGCACATAACGCTCCCCATTGCAGAAGACGCCGTTCAGCGCAGGGTTTTGCGTTATGATAAGGACGGTGACAGCCACTACGACATCATCTCCGCCTACATAAAATCGATGCGCGGTTCGGATCCCGATGCCGCCGTTTACTGGCTCGCGAGAATGCTGGCGGCCGGCGAAGACCCGAAGTTCATCGCCCGCAGACTCATCATTCAAGCGGCAGAGGATGTCGGAAACGCAGATCCGATGGCGCTGGTAATCGCCACTGCTGCGGCGCAGGCAGTGCAGTTTGTGGGAATGCCTGAGGCTCAGATTCCTTTGGCACAAGCGAC
>JARYME010000172.1 GCA_029907315.1 Armatimonadota bacterium
GCAGCTATGCCGCAAGAAGATTCGGCACTCGGCGCCAACGCAGGAACTACTGAAGTGCCGTCGTAGTAGGCGTGGAGAACTATCCACTCATCGCGCAGTTTAGGATCAGTGCCGCGGATTATACCGGTGATGTTGCGAGCCCTGACCTTTTCCCAAGGCATCGTACAGTAGATTCTTGCTCGATTCGCCCTGCCCTGAGCAATCAGAGCTCGTATCTTGGCAGCGGTTTCCTTCGATACCCAAAATCGCGGCATAGAAACAGGTATCGCGCTGAACTTGGCTTCACCCTCGCCGCGCATTGTGGTATCTGGCTCAACAAACAGAAGTGCTCGCGCGCCAAGTCTCGGAGCGTTCAACCACTCCGTACCAGAGTTGAAATCCACCAGTGCTGCGCTGCCCTTGACTACTTTCCCGTCGAAATCGGGCAGCCTTCCACTGCCGGCATCGATTACGTGAACCTCCAGTCCCTCAGGTGGAAGATGAGAAGTTCTGACGAGATTGGGCCACAATGCGTATATCGGGAAGCTTTGGCCGTCTATTACAATGCGCGAGCCTTCGTCAATCGGAACCGTCACGCGGAACGGTTCGCTTCGGACCTCTTCAAGACCTATCTTGCGGAATTGGTCTTCGATATAGTCAGCGGCTTTCTCACAACCCGGGTACCCGACAAGCCTTGACGGATACGAGGAAAGCGCATAGACATCCGTTTTGACGCGTTCGCCGTTGATGGCCGCAGCAATTGCCTTGTATCTTTTCGCCAATGGCTCCGGACAGGCCGGTTTCTGTTCGGCTGTGGTCGTGGAAGCTGAGGCCTTGGTCACCGGTCTGGTTTGCTTCATCGGCCAGAACAAGACGGCCAAAATGAGGATGACTACGATTGCGAAGATTACATTAGTGCTCTTGACTCTACTGATAGCCATCGCTTCCTTTCCTTAACACGCAGGGGTGGATTTCCGAACACGTCGCTGTCGGTGATAATTATAAACCAAGATGCTTACTGCGCGCGACGCGCAAACTCGCCCAATGCAGTTATGTTCGGTGCGGAACACTTTCAGAAACTACTCACAAAGGCGAGAGCAAATAAGATGCTCCCATTGTGCGAGTATTATAGCATGCAGTTTTTCGCAAGTGCAATTGAGTTTCGAACCTGGGGGAACAATCTCATAGCACGCGAAAACCAAACCCCGCGACATATACAAAAACCGAAGCGCAAGTGGCATGTGCTTCGAGGAATGCGCATCAATGAACACCTCCTACTCCTCACAAGCAGTCCGTCTCGAACGCCGAAACATATTCTCAAATAAAATAAGCGGGGCTTACGCCCCGCTCAGATCGTATACCCCAGCTCTTCTGAGCCTAGTATTCAGGTATCTGCCTGTTGTGGGTCTTTGCCGTCCACATGATAAATGGCTTAAGCACCCAAGGCTGGCTGCCTACAGGTCTGAACCGCTCGAGAAGCCCCCAGCTGGTCCAATATTCGCCAGGATTCACAAAGTTGTATGGAATCCAAGTATTGGGATTCGGCTCGTCCAACGTGTACACCCGAGTGACCGCCCCCAAACCGGCACCGTCGTCGAGGGTGAAATACGGGTTGAACCTCTCCGTAACCCTGCCCGATATTCTGAAGAGCACGTCGTAGAGTCGGCTCTCCTTGGTATCCAAGTATGGATTCTGCGCCGGGTCGTGTATGTCGTCGGGTTCACCCAGCTTTTCGAGCAGCGTATCAAGTCCATTGCGATCGTCCAAGCATCGCTGGTTCAGGTACACTATTCTCGGGCCAGTGTCGTCCGCCGGAGGTTCAAAATCGTAAACAGCTGATTCGCCCGGGTCGTTGACGTCACCGTCCTCATTGCGGTCGATCTCAAGGACAAAATGGTCCAGTTGACCGCGAAAGCCGAGTGACTCCGGGTACCAGGTTCTTTGCGATCCATCCGGCAAGAAGAATCTGTAGAACCTCGCGCCGACTTCAAAGTTCAGGCACTTACCCGTGCCCGTGCAGTAAGGCCTACCGGGCGGCTCTGTATTGCCCTTATACCCTGGGCTCTTGAAACCGTTTGGATAGTCGCCTGTGGTTTCCACTAATACATAGTCCTTGAATGGCACCTTCTGAGGATCGTCAGGCCGATACGAGTTGAGCAGCTCTTCCCAACTGTTGAATGCTCGCGAAGCCTGACCCTCCCAGTCAGGAGGGCTGAGCCATCTTCCCCGGCTGTCCGGACCGATGCATATGTGCTCTTCCCAAATCTGAAGTCTGCCGTCACACGCCTGGTCGCCTATGAATGCATCGTTGCCCCACGGTCTGTACCAAAACTGGACAAGAAGACCCGGATTTGTAGGGTGTCTAACCAGGAACTGCAGCGATATCGGTTGGCGCGGATTGTACCAGGCTTCTTTCCAGCTATCCCAATTGGAATCGGCTACGCCTGGTTTTAATAAGGTCGGATTGCGGGAAACGAAGGTGCAGTACTTGGCAGTCTTTATCTGGCGCAACGCAATGCCGGCAAGTGGAAGACCAGCATGCTGGTCGGTACCCAACCAAACCGTAGACGGCGTTTTGCCTGTGTTGCCGTCTTGTCCATAGTATCTGTCGCAAGAAGCGTAAAACGCACCGCGCCCCATATCATACTTCGGAATCGGATTGCCAAAAGCATCCTTCACGTAAACCCATCGCGGATAGTTGGTTGAACCGACGTTCTCCAACTCATAAGCTACGTACGGCCGATACGGCGCTTCGCAGTAGGCTGGTCCGCTAACCATCATCTTGCCGACGCCCATTTTGTTTGTGACTATACTCCAGCCGTGAGTGCACTCCCATTCCGCAGGCTCCACACCCGGCGGGGTGAGCCGCTGTACAGGCGTGACCTTGATAACCTCGGCTTCGGCAGACCATGCGATCAGCAGAAGTGCAACCAAGACAAACACTGCAGGACTTTTGACTCTCATTCTTCCTTACTACTCCTTTCCTTACTTAATGGCGAGATGCTCAGTCGGCAACACGCTGTGCGCTCGCGATGCTATACATCCAATGGTAGTATCACCCAAAAACATCAATTAGTCAACTGTGTTGGAAAACTATCCCTATAATTGCGCCCACAGAATGCACCATCGGACAGCACAAGACTCAAGCAACGCGAGGTCGACCCGGTAGCGTACAATCCTGTGTGTAAAATCCGTCTGAGGCAGGTAAGGCGCATCCCTCTTTCTAAGTTGCGGATGATCA
>JARYME010000173.1 GCA_029907315.1 Armatimonadota bacterium
ATACCGCCGGAATACCGCGCACTTGCCCCGGCTGCGAAACCGAACGCGGGCAAACCCGGGTGCATAGTGTTCCTTTACACGAGCAACTTCTTCTCCGACTTTGACGAGAGTTTCGTGTCCTACTGCAACGAGCGCTTCCTGCGGGACTTCGGTTGCCCGTTGATCTGGGTCGCCGCGGAGGATTTCAAACGCAAGGCAAATTGCTTCGACGGTTATTCCAGCTATGGAGCCGGCTTGGTGGGGCCAATTTGCCTTGAAGGCGGGCGCATTCGCATCGGCTCAGTTGGGGCAGGTTTCGACGACTCGCCCGTGGCAATAGGACGCGAACCCCGTATCCGCTCGCGGATGGGAGGCGAAGCCTACGACAAAGACTGGCAGCAAGTTCTTGAGCACGCTCCCCATTGGGTTGTTTTTGACGGCTGGAACGAGCTCCACGAAGGAAGTGACTTGTGTGCTAGCAGGCAGTACGGCCGAAAGTACGTCGATGCGACGCGCGCAAAGGCTGCGCAGTTTTCCGGTCAGAGAGAGCTGGATGTTCAATTTATCCGCTGGAGCGTGCCCCGAGTTGTGCCGCAGCAGGAGATATTTCAAGCCGAACTCGTGATCAAGAATGTCGGAACCAATCCGTGGCTTACGGCGCAGGGATATGCCATCGGGTATCGATGGTACAAGAACGGTCGGTTCGTAGCGGAAAGCAAGGTGCGGCGCGTGTTGGACAAAGACGTGCTGCCGGGGCAGCTTGCGCGAGTGCAGATCGGGATTGCTGCAGTGGGAGATCGAAACAAACCGCTGCCCGAAGGCGACTGCGAAATCAGGTTCGAGCTCATAAGGCTACAAGACAACAAGTGGTTATCGGCGCTCGGGGTTCAACCCTTGATACTTCCGATAACCGTCGGCACACCTGAGGATTGGGCTGCAGCGTACGTAACGTGCGACGCACCGGTTATGTTGGCTTCAAGATGCGATTACCTAGTCAGAGTGCGCGTGAGAAACGAGGGAGCGCAGGTGTGGGCCAAGGGAATCACCAAACTGGGCTGCCGTCTGTTCAGAGTGTCCAACTATAAGCACGACAGTCCGGAGGAAATCGAGGAAGAAGTGCCTATCAAACCACTGCGCGCACTTCTAGCAAAGGACTGCAAACCAGGAGAAATCGCTGAGTTCGTACTCACACTGAACCTGACGATGGCAAACGGCGAGCCTGTGCCTGCCTGGCATCCGAGTCTGCCGTGGAGCTACCAGCTCCGATTCGACATTTACAACGGCAAAAACTGGCTCTCGGAGTACGGTTCGCCACAGCTCAAGCGAATTGTGGGTGTTTATGAATCGGATTATGGGCTCAGAACCGTAGATAGTAACCTGCCAGAAAAGCTCACTGCAGGGCAGGTTTACGATGTAAAGGTGGTCATTCGCAACACGGGTGCCGTTACCTGGGACAAGACGCGCACGTATATCGGGTATCATTGGTACCACTTGGACGGCACGGTGATGCTGTGGGACTCACCGACTCAACCGATTGGAGCCGACGTCAAACCCGGCTGGCCTCTGATGGTCTCGGCAAAAGTTAAAGCGCCAGAATACGACGGCAGGTACGCTCTGGTGTGGGATTTGAAAATCGATGGCAACTGGGCATCTACGGCGGCTTTGGTGCGCGGAGGAGACATGGTGCCGTTCTTCGTGGAGGTGGTGGGAGGAAGGCTTGCCTTCGTTGATCTAAGCTCATACTACGACGTCACAATATCAAGCTGGGATACCGCCAGGCCGAGCGGAGATTTCGACGGCACAGGCAGAAGCCTCCCAGCAGAATTGATACCTCCGGACTTCGCTCCCGGAAGCGAACAAACCCAACCAATCTACCCCTCGGGCTATCACCTGATCTTTGATTCTCATCCGGACGGACGGATAAGCTTCCGATATCCAGACAAAAATCCGGGCTCCAAACAAGCCGCAACCTGCAGCGGACAGAAACTGAACGTGGAAGAAGGTTCATACGTTGCAATACACTTGCTGGGAGCAGCAGTTGGAAGTGAAGCGTCTGGGGCGCTGGTGCTGAACTATGTGGATGGGTCCACAAGCGTCAACATACGTATGAGCGAGTGGACGGAAGGTCCGAAGCTGGGAGAAGCCATAGGATGTGCCGTGCGCCACTTACACAGTCCGAATGGTGATGAACGCGGCAAGAAGGGCTACCTTTATCACTACTCTATCCCTGTGGATCCCAAACGCCGACTGGTCGGGTTGACTCTCCCCAACAACCGCAACATGAGGGTAATAGCAATAACCCTGGAACGTGCTGCTTTGCCCGGGAAATAGAACGTAACCCGCCTCCACGAGTCATTGACCGACAACCCGGCTGAACCTATAATGTACTTGACAGCTCGACGCACTACGAAAAGCGCGCGGAGGGGTGCCGGAGCGGTTTATCGGAGCGGTCTTGAAAACCGTCGTGGTGATGAGCCACCGTGGGTTCGAATCCCACCCCCTCCGCCAAAATCGTAAACTGCGAACGCTGATGCCCACCTCCTCCACTCCTCACTACGACAGCGGGCGTGTTAGTTCTCTTGTATTGAACGTCCCGGTTGTAGACGCATACCCTGACGAGCAAGCGACGCCTAGTGTGATGGGCGCATCACCGCAGACTCGATGGATGACACAACCAGCCAGTTTTCTCACCCTCTTGGTCAAAGAAATTATATTCGGACTGCGCGGACGGAATGTGTCGGGGTCTCGGTTGGTGAGTAGACACAGTCCAGCACATTACGCGCCGAAGGAATAGGTCGATGTAACTGGTGTGGCTCGAAACGCGTTAGACGAATGCGCATATAATCCTGTAGTGACATAAAGGGTCGCGTGACGACGAGTTGAATGCTGGACCCCGGGTCAAGCCCGGGGTGACAAATGGAGCGTCATCCTGGATGCCGGGTCAAGCCCGGCATGACGAAAAAGGAACGTCATCCTGAATGCACCACTGTCATCCTGAACTTGATTCAGGATCCCCACCCATCGAAGAGCAAAACCCCTGGATGCCGGATCAAGCCCGGCATGACGAAAAGGGCGTCATCCTGAATGCACCACTGTCATCCTGAACTTGATTCAGGATCCCCACCCATTGAAGAGCA
>JARYME010000174.1 GCA_029907315.1 Armatimonadota bacterium
GCTTCGGTCACCGTGTGGCTCAGGGCTATTTTGGTCTCCTCGCTGGGCTTGACAACGACGTTATGTTCCTGAGCAACAGTCTTCTCACCACCGGCAACGCTTTCTACCTGCTGCAAGCGCGACGAAGCCTGCAGCTTAGAGTCCGGTGAGAAGGTCACGAGCATCTCGCTGGTCCTCTTGCCTTGCGCAATCCCAGTCTCTTTGCCTCCGGCAAAGCCCTCGCCTGCTTGAGCGAACGAGCCGAACACCTTAAGTGCACCGAAAGTGCTCTCCGTGCCGAGCTTGAGCGCCGTGTGACCGCCGGGTTCTGCCTGGGAACCTTGTCTACCGTCCTCTCGGCGCTGGCTCACAAAGAACTGGGAGGAAAACTTGGTGGTGCTCCATTTCTTTTCGCCTCCGATTCCCACTAGCGCTTTGGCCGCTTCCGGATTCTGAGGATTGTCTTGGGCGTATAAGCCCGTTATCTGCAGACTTGCGTCCTGCTTTTGGAACACGTTCAACGTGATGGGCACGTTGAGCTGCCCGGTGTTCCGCTGGGACTTTCCGGGAATGATATTGTAACTGACACGAACTATTGCATCAGCCTTGACCGGCGACGTAAACGATATAAGGCCTTTCTCGCAGTCGATACTGTAGTGCTCGCCTTTCCGTAAAGTGAGGCCATTCACCACAACCGTAACGCTCGACGGTTCGATATTGGTCCAGGAAAGCGTAAACGGACCTCGGTTGTTGCGGCCGACAATCACATCGGTGACCCTGTCGCCTACCGGCGCAGCTGTCGCCGCAGCCGCAAATACCAAGACAGCCAGTATTGAAAGCGCTATTATTGCGCTATGTGAACGACCAGATACTGTCATAGAACCTCGCGAGTTTCGTACTCTCCCTATGTCGTTAGACGCATCCGAAAGTCCGTTGTTTCCAGTGAACCTCCCGATTAGTATATACCATCAAGCGACGCGTGGCATCCGATCAGTTTTTGAACGCAACATCCTGCGGCCGCGAACCCCCGTCAGCCGAACAGCCAAAGGCGTTATCAGTTGAGTGTCTGGAAGACGAGTCGATAAATGATACACGATATACTATGCCAATATACTGCTATGCTAATATACTGATATACTAGAGCAAGCTTGTCGGAAGAGGTCGAGAAAATTGGCAAAGAGACCGTCGTTTGATGAAGTCTACATGGATGTCGTAGACGTAATTGCCCGCAGGTCGACGTGTCTGCGCAAGAAGGTCGGCGCCGTGATAACTTACGACCACCGAATACTCTCCCACGGCTACAACGGCGTGCCAAGTGGCCATGTGCACTGCTGCGACACCGGCAAGTGCCTTAAGGAAATAGCAGGCACGGAGGAATACAAAATCTGCATACACGCCGAACAAAACGCCATCTGCCAGTGTGCGAAGCGAGGATTGGCGGTGGGCGGCGCCACGCTGTACGTAAACGCAGACATCTGTATAACGTGTGCGAAGCTAATAGTTGCCTGCGGAATCGTGCGTGTTGTGGTGCGGCGCGACAACAAGGGCACCTCAGATGGAATAGATCTCCTGAGAAAATCCGGCGTGGAAGTTGTGGAGTGGAACGCTGGTGCAAATCAGCAAGTCGAGGACAACCGCTGTGAAAGCTGCAGTCTTTGACATAGGCGCTACGCTGGTCACCGGCCCGCCAGTTGCGCCCAATAAGGTCATCGCGGAAATGTTGGGCGGCGCGGAACCGTCGGATGTTGCCGCCGTAATTATGACCCAACCCCTTTTCACCCCGGAGGACGCTGCCGCTGCTTTGGAATCAAGATTTGGTCCGCTTAGCAAGAGTACACTGCGCGCGGTTGCTGAGCTCTGGAACTCGCAGGCGAACGCCGCTCAAGAAATCGAGGGCGCAGTTGACACGGTGCTTGCGTTGAAGAAACGCGGATTCAAGATCGGGCTCGTATCCGACATTTGGACACCTTATTACCTTAGCGTTCGACGAGCAGTCTCCCAAATTGTGGAGTCCTCTGATGCAGTGGTGCTCAGTTTTGAAACGGGCAGAAGAAAGCCAGATCTGTTCAACTTCAACCGGGTTCTTGAGGATTTGCGTGTCGAACCTAGCGAGGCAGTCATGATAGGAGACACTTATCAACACGACATTCTTCCCGCGATTGAACTGGGAATGCATACAGTTTGGGTGCTTGCCAGACCTGAACGCGAAAAGGAGTATATTGCGAGGGTACTGAACGCTGACTTGCCAGCACCCAATTTCACAGTCTCCCACATCACCCAAGTGCTTGATTTGCCATTATTCTGCCCGGAAAAAGTGCTGGGCAGAGAAAAGCTCGTCTGAGGTGCACTGAATGGACATCGAAAGGATTGAACGTCATTCGGTCGATGAACTTATCGCAAACATGCGGCGGGTAGGAATGCTCACCGACCCTAACATAAAGCTCTACAAGGACTGCAGGATTGAAGTTGTTACCCTGCACACTGATGAAATAGCACCCGCGCAGCGGTACGTGCTGGTCCAGGAAATACTCAAAGTCCGCAATTTAAGATGGGCACTTCGAGAGCACGGAATCGACCTCTTCAAGTTGGACGGATACATAACCATGTGGCTACAAGGGTATGAGGAACCTATAGACGTGCTCCCACCGGTGATAGAACGTTCTGTCGAAGCGGACGGCAGCGTGATGAAGATACTGAACGACGGAATGCACCGCGTCTATCTTGCTCGTATGGAACGGTCACCCATACAGGTAGTATACGTGAGAGACGTTCCTCCGCAGTATCCTTACTACGCTTACCCTCTTGTGAACGGTTGGAATGATGTAGAGATAGTTGACGAGCTGCCGGAAAACTATATCAAGAAATGGCATAGGATACCGAACTACAAGACTCTTTACCGCGACTTCAATACGGCGTTCCGAAACGTCGGCGGGCCGAGGGGGCGATTCGTCAATGCAGCAAAGTGAGGCAGATTTGGATTCAACGACCGAGCATTTGCAGACAACGTATGAGCCCGACAGCGAAACTCTCGAATTCGTCCCGCTGCACTTCGGCGACAAGTTGACGATCGTTAACCCTCGTGCCAGGTTGGGCATAATCACGTTGTGGAGCACG
>JARYME010000175.1 GCA_029907315.1 Armatimonadota bacterium
GGTAATGCAAGAGAAAAACGCTCTGTAGTATAAGCACGCCACCCTGCTGGCAAGGGAGGTGTGGGTGTGAAAGTTGGCGTTGGTGTGGAAGTTGGCGTTGGCGTAGATGTCGGCGTGGGTGTTGGCGTAGATGTCGGCGTGGGTGTTGGCGTGGATGTCGGCGTGGGTGTTGGCGTGGATGTCAGTGTTGGCGTAGCCATCAGGCTTGAAATTGCCCCACATCCTGACAATCCTGGCAAAAGCAACAAAGAGAGCAACAAGATGCCAGCTTTGAAAAACACGTCCTTTTGTTTCATCTTGGACTCCTTTCTGGGCTTTGCCGCCCAACGGCACCGAGCTCAGCCGCTGCGACCGAGCGAGCGAAGCGAGCGAGGGAGCAGTCGGCTGGAGCGAGATGTTAGGCGCAATACCGATTACTTGATAACAAGCGGTAGATAAACCTTGTGGGCGGGTATTCCCTCAGTATGAGCCCCATTGTATCCACCAAGAGAACTATTCACACCACACTCGTCATGGAAAATAGTCGCTCCCTCAAATTCGTCAAAGTGCCACAGGGCGCGGGTATGTTCGTCGCACGTAAAGGGACTTGTAGGCACATCGTACGTCTCTCCTGCATAACGAGCCACATCTGAGATTCTACTTTCATCTACTGTGCCATCCAGATTACTTCCCACCTTGAGACCTTGGGTCGAGTTTTTGATTGCAGACCCAACAGAAAAAAGGTTACCAAACGCTTGACCATCCAAATAAAACCGAGCTTCGCTACTCGCACTGTAGAAAACCAGAGCTATATGATGCCAGCCGAGTGAATAAGCGGGCTGTCTGCAATGCTCAACACTACCTAATTGACCAGAGTGCAGCACCCATGAGAAACCTATACACCCGTAATATCGACTTGTCCCATAGTCATAATACCGAACCGCATACAGATCATAACTGCTAGATTTGTCGAGGATATGCTGTTTATCTGCAAAACTACTGCTACTCGCTCGCATGTAAAACCAGGCCTCGAGGGTAAAACTTTCGCCCGCTTCATCTCCTATGTCAAGTTCATCGTGATCTTCCGTCATTGCATAATCGTCAACTCCATCCAGCATGAGAAGCCCACCAAAGGATGACTGATACCAACTACTGATAGAAAAATAGTCGGCACTATAGGCATAGATGGCAGGGTTAGAAACAGAGATGATCTTGATACGATAGTCTGCTCCCGGTTCTAGCCAAACGGGGACAAACCAACTGTAATTGCCATCATTGTCCGTGCTGTTCGAGATCGTATAATGCAAACTTGCTCCTTTGTAAAGTTCTAGCTTTACATCCGACCCAGTGTCCTCAGTACTCGTCCACTTGATATTGTAGTAGTTCCGATGATACCACGTTTCGCCCCCATTTGGTGATTGCACCACAATTGCAGGACCACTGGTGAATACAACCTTATCTAAGAACCCTGCATCCCCGCTAGAATGAATAACAGGTGCGTAATTCCATTCCAGCGTATGACTTCCGGTCGAGATCGAATAGGTTTGCATTTCCCAGTTGTTATATGCCCAACAACTCAATGTCTTGGTCCCATCCAGATAAAACGCGAGTTCATTTGCCGCAGATAGAGCCGAAACTCGCCAGTAGAACGATAAAATGCCAGGCCCCACAACAGTCGTCCGAATCCACGAACTTCGGCCAGTGCCGCTAGGCATGTCTCCGCTTTGCGCGGCGTCGCCGTCGTAATAGTAGACCGACGTTTGACCAAACCAGTTGGCATCTCCTCCTGTGGTCCAAGTAAGAGAAATATTGTCTACGGCATCGCCCAGAGTAGTAGTTTGAGCCAGAGTTGTTGTAGAAGTGAACAGGAAGAGAGCCAATATTGTTATCCTGCTGCTCAACTGGAGCATTGAAAATGACTTCAAAGGCTTCATCTCGGACATCTCCTTTATGGCACGTTGCGCCTAACGACCTGGTTCAGCGGCGCGGCGACTACGGCGTGGCCCCTTCGAGACGAGACCTGTTTGTGCGCGTGGCCCCTCCGGCTGGCGGCGGCTAAGCCGCGTCAAGTGGTTACGGTCGGCGGGGCAGTCCCCCGCCCCGCCGCCGGTTCAGAACCGGACGTGAGACTTTCGACCTCATCCGGCTCCTCAGTACACGAGCCTTTGTCATAGGCACACCATTGGCAGCGATTACTCCCCGCCGGTGCTTGGCATCTGTGCTTTCAGAGGTGGACTTGCGTCCTGTCCTCAGTCCGTGGTATGCATACGCACAGCACGTCTGCCTAGGACCTTACCTCATTCTGCTCCTATGCCTTCCCGTGTACCGGCCCTACGTCTGCATATCCCAGGCATTACCCTGGGCTTTGGCTTCTTAGGGCATCCTACTCCGTCAGGGCTTGCGGCCTGGTCGCCTGCTCCAGCTTCACCTGAGAGAGCGCCTGACGGGTTTCCCTGTTCCGTATGTCCATTTTCCGTGACTTTAGGGTGATACTCTACGCCGTGTCCCGCGTATCGGATGGATACCACGTATCGGTTGAGTACGTGGCCGAATGGGGACAATTCCCGTTTTGGGCCTGCCTTTCAGCCGTTTTGGCAGGATCCAACTCACGACGCTTCAAACATACCTTCGTCGCCTACCCATAGTCACCTGCTTGGGGCGGTCGCCGCTTTCGGCTAGCAGCTTATCCCCTTCTCACCCTTGCACCCCCACGTTTGATGACCAGTCTCCCGCAGTAGGGTGATGCTGTCTCCCCTCCACCTGGGGGGCAGGAGTTAACCGGTTGGTAGCCGGTCGCACCTGCTTGGACATACAGTTGTCAAAGTGCCGACTGACAACACAGAGAGTGCTTCTGTGTTATCTCGCCAACTTTGCCGCTTTTCCCCCGGCTTATCCAGCCGGTTTCAAGCGAACAGGTCGCACCAACCGATGTTGGGCGGTAGCCCCTAATGTGAATGTTTTTGCCACCCCGCGCCCCTGCGGGGATATGCCCTAACTGCACCCCGCCCCCGTGGACGACTGAGACGTCCTGGTAAACACGGTTTCTTCTTCCTTAATGTGCCCCGCTGCTTGGGATTATCGCTCACTCCGTGGTGAGGGCAACTTTT
>JARYME010000176.1 GCA_029907315.1 Armatimonadota bacterium
TGGACGAGGTGCTTACGAACTGGGAAAAGATTAAGCGCGATGAGCCTGGTTATAACGATCGGGAGTCGGTGTTGGACGGCATACCGGCGAGTTTGCCTGCTCTGATGCGCGCAATGAAGTTTAGCAAACGTGCAGCGCGAACTGGTTTTGAGTGGCCGAACTTGGCTGCGGTTGTGGACAAGTTAAAGGAAGAAACTGCCGAGCTTGAAGCGGCGCTGGCTCGCGGTGAGCGTGCTGATATAGAAAGTGAGATAGGGGATCTGCTCTTTACTATTGTCAATATAGCCCGCTGGGTTGATGTGGACCCCGAGGAGGCTTTACGCCGGATGCTGAAGCGGTTTGGGGAGCGGTTCCGCCGAATAGAGGAACGCGCAAGGCAGACCGGCCGGGCGATTACCGAGATGAGCCTTGAAGAAATGGACGAGGTTTGGAACGAGGCTAAATAGGCTACTTCGAACTCACGGGTCCGGCGGTTACGAGAATTGCGTTTTCGGGTGTCAAATACTTAGCCGCTGCTGCCTTGACCTGTTCCAGTGTCACTGAGCGATATATCTTGGCATAGTTTTTCAAGTACTGAAGCCCCAGCCCGTAGAACTCGGCATTCAGCAGAGCGCGCGCCATACCAGCATTTGTTTCGAGCGCGATGGGGAAAACCCCAATAACGAATTCTCTCGCTTGTTCGAACTGCTGTTTTGAAGGGCCCTTCCGTTTGAATAAAGAGATTGTTTCCTTTAGTACTTTGACCGCCTGGTCGACGTCTTTCGGATTTGTTCCTAGCGACGCGTACCACGGTCCTGGACCAAGGGTGGCCTCGAACGTTGAATATACGTCATATGCGAGTCCGCGTTTTTCTCTGACCTCCTGCCCCAACAGACTGGCCAGCGCACCAGCTCCGCCCAGGATTTGGTTCATTACTCGCACGGCATAGTAGTCGGGATCGCTTCGCTTCAGGTTCAGAGGATGACCGAATAGGATGGCGGTTTCGGATTTGTCCGCCATCGGCACACTGATGGTGGTCGGTTTTTGCGGGGGGCTGACAGCAGGAATGTGCACAGAAGGAGCCGGACCTTCGGCTGACCAATCTCCAAAGCAGCGGTTGACTAGATCGAACGCTTCCTCGGTATCCACATCTCCCACGATAACGAGAATCATGGTGTCGGGACGGTAGTAGGATCTGTGGAAAGCAAGGAGATCCTGGCGCTGAATGGCGCGCAGATCAACTGCCTCTTCCTCAATCGTAGGCGCATGATAAGGATGCCCAGGAGGGTATGCGGCGTTGTAGAATGCTCGAGAAGCTTGCAAGGCAGGGGATTCTTTGGTTTGGAACAGTTGTGAGAGCATCTCGCTTTTCGCCTTTTCAAACTGATCCTGTGGGAACGACGGATTCCGCAGCACGTCGGCCAGTATATCAAGTATTAGTGGGAAATCCTTTGTCAGGCATTTGGCGCTGAAGTCCATGCTTTCGACGTCGCACGAAGTCTCTAAGCTCGCACCGACAAAATCAATCTCTCTGGCTATTTGGAGAGCGCTGCGTCTGTTTGTGCCGCGAGTTATCATTTCGGCTGTCAATCGTGCAAGCCCATGCTTGCCTTGGGGATCAAAGTAGCTGCCTGCCTTCAAGTTGCCCGCTACGGCCACAGTGGGGTTTGCGTGGTTCTCCAGGACTATGACCACTATTCCGTTAGCCAGGACTATCCTGTGCGGTTCGGAGCGGTCTTTCGGTTTGGCTTGATGTCGGTGGGTTTTGGTCGGCGCTGCCTCGGCACTTAGAGGGAGTTTGTCGGAGACCACCCCAGATGGCTGCTGCTCGAGCTGTGATGTTGGTGTCAGTTGTGTTTCGGCGCTGCTCTTGGCAGCTGCTGCCGCAGTCGCAGTGTTTGCCGACGAAGCTATCCCCGAAGACGGAACAAACCTTGCAACTGTGAGGTTCTCTTCCGTCAGGTATTTCCTAGCGACGGCGAGTAATCGCTCCGGAGTTACGGACTTTATGCGAGGGATTAGCGTCTGTAGGTAGCGCCAGTTTGCGACTGTGTTGTAGTATCCCAGTTGTTCACCTTGGTCTGAGACACTGTCGTTTTGGAATACCAAGTACGCCTCGAGTTGGTTCTTTGCCGCTGCGAGCTCGTCTTGAGCTACCGGTTCGGTCTTGATCTTTTCTACTTCTTTCAGCAGCGCCTGCTCAATTTCGGAACATCGGATTCCCTGCCTTGCGGTGGCGCCGAGGACGAACAGCCCGGGATCGCGGCGCAAGTCTGCACTCGACCAGGCGGAAGTCGCGAGTCCTGTTTCAACCAATGCTTGGTAGAGTCGGCTGGAACGCCCGCCGCTTAGGACTTGATCCAGGACCATCAAGGCGTACGAGTCGGGGTCTGTCATAGCCGGCGCGTGATACCCTAGCAGGACGCGGGCGGCGGACCCTGCGAGCGTAAGGTTGAACTCGCGTCTACCACGTTGCGCTGGTTCGCGCGTGTAGGGCTGTTTTGGGAGCGCTGCCGGCGGTTTGTGTGAGAAGTACTTCCTAACCAGTGCGAGGGCTTTCTTCGAGTCAAAGTCGCCAACCAAAACCAGTGTCGCGTTGTTCGGGTGGTAGTAGGTGTGGTAGTAGCGAACGAGCTGCTGCCGGGTTATGTTTTCTACGTCCGATCGCCACCCTATAACCGGCCACTGATAAGGATGTGCCTGAAACGCGGTGGCAAGCAGACCGTGATATAACAGCCACCCAGGGTCGTTTTCGTGGCCCTCGAGCTCGGATAGTACTACTGTGCGCTCCTTTTCCAACTCTGGTTCAAGCAGCAGAGCGTTGCCAACTCGTTCGGCCAGGGTTTTCAGGGAAAGCTCGAGGTGCTCGCTTGACAGCAGCTGCCAGTAGTAAGTGAAGTCGGTCCAAGTTGCCGCGTTTTCGAGACCACCCTTACCGCGTATGAGCCGTGTTATTTCCCCCTTCTTATAGTTCTTTGAGGAGTTGAAGAGCATATGCTCCAACAGATGTGAGACGCCGGTGATACCGGTGTACTCGTTCCTTGATCCGACGCGGAACCAC
>JARYME010000177.1 GCA_029907315.1 Armatimonadota bacterium
GAAAAGCGTGGAATAACTATCCAAGTAGAATTGCAGATAGGAGTGCAACAACAATGGAAAAAGCCAACGTGATCATGGGAGCCAATGCGCGAGTGGACGACAACGTGATTCTAGGTTATATTACCGGGCGAAAGATCAAGGACTACACACTGCGTATAGGCGACGACGCAACCATACGCTCAGGCACCGTGATCTACGGTGGTACCACCATCGGAAATCGCCTTGCTACCGGTCACAATGTTACGATACGTGAAGAGAATGAAATCGGTGATAATTTCCAAGTTTGGAACTGCACAACGATCGATTATGGCTGCAAGATCGGCAACAACGTCAAAATCCATTGCAACTGTTACGTGGCTCAGTTTACGGTCATCGAGGACAATGCATTTATGGCACCTGGGGTGACGATCGCAAACGACATACACCCAGGATGCTTGCACTCTGCAGAGTGTATGCGCGGTCCGTATATTGAGGAAGGTGTGGAAATCGGAGTCAATGTGACAATCCTACCGTTTGTACGGATCGGTGCCCACTCGCTGATCGGTTCGGGAGCAGTGGTGGTTAAGGACGTGCCACCGGAGTCGGTGGTTGTGGGAAACCCTGGAAGGGTAATCTGCAGTATCCATGATCTGAAGTGTCAGTCCGGCTTGACCGACAGACCGTACAGCCACCTGCTGGAAGGACGAAAATAAAGAAAGGAGTTTCGTCGGATGATCCCTCTTATCGACTTGAAAGCCCAGCACCGAACAATCGCGGATGAGGTCGAAGCCGCGATAAAAAACGTTTGCGAAAACACCGCCTTCATTCTCAGCGATGAGATGAAGGCGTTTGAGTCAGAGTTTGCACAGTACTGCGGCGCAAAACATGGCATTGGCGTAGCGAACGGCACTGAAGCACTTTTCTTGGCTTTGAAGGCACTCGATATTGGTCCCGGCGATGAGGTTATTGTTCCGGCAAACACGTTCATCGCTACGGCAGCAGCGGTTTCGCATACAGGCGCTACTCCCGTTTTCGTCGACTGCGATCCTGAGACGTACTGCATCGATACTTCTAAGATTAGTGCAGCCATAACCAGCCGGACCAAGGCAATAATGCCTGTCCATCTGTACGGCCATGCGGCCGATATGAGCAGTATACTGTCTTTGGCGAGAGCAAATGGCTTGAAAGTGATTGAAGATTGTGCGCAAGCCCACGGGACGCATTACAAAGGCAAACAGGTGGGCGTGTTTGGTGATGCAGCCGGGTTCAGCTTCTATCCGAGCAAGACTTTGGGCGCATACGGCGACGCGGGGATGGTACTTACAAACTCCGACGAGATAGCAGAGAAGCTCAGACTCCTCCGGGACAACGGTCGCACAACCTGGTATGAGCATGCGATAATAGGGTACAACTCGCGCTTGGACGGAATCCAAGCCGCCGTGCTTAGAATCAAACTTCGGCGGCTGAACGAGTGGGTTGAAGCAAGGCGTCGCCACGCCAAACGCTACGGTGAACTCCTGAGTGATGTCGAGAACATTGTGCTTCCAAAGGAGAAACCGGACGTTCGGCATTCTTACTACGTTTACGTCGTTCGTGTCAAAGACAGGGACACATTCATGGCCAGGTTGAAGGAGAAAGGCATAGGATGCGGAGTACACTATCCTGTGCCGCTTCACCTGCAGCCGGCATATGCGTTCTTGGGCGGTAAAGAGGGGGATCATCCTGTTTCAGAACGTTACGCGAAAGAGATTGTCTCAATTCCGATGTATCCAGAGCTAACGGATGATCAAGTAGCTGATGTGGCGGCGGCTATTCGAGAGGCAGTCGCTGCATAAGCTGAGGAGTATGGTAGTTCGGCGATATGGTGTTTTAAAATGGCTGAGGGAGTTGCTCAGAGCGGAACAAAAGAGGGGGTAGGAGAAACTAAGTCTTTCAAGCCCTACAGACTGAAGAGACCGCTTGATGTAATTGCCGCTTGTATAGGGCTGATCCTCGCAGCGCCGTTGGCTGCCGTTATCGCCCTGCTGATCAAGCTGACCAGTCCCGGTCCCGTACTCTTCAAGCAAGTCCGTGTCGGAAAGGACGGGCGGGAGTTCGTGCTGTACAAGTTCAGAAGTATGTATGTAGGCAGCGACGACTCGCGCCATCGCGAGTACATCAAGCTTTTCATAGAGGGTCGCGACGAAGAACTCAGAAAGCTGCAGGGCGACAAGAAACTTTACAAGATGACCTCGGACGACAGGGTTACACCAATTGGCAAATTGCTTCGACGCACCAGTTTGGATGAACTTCCTCAACTCATAAATGTGCTTCGCGGCGAGATGAGCATGGTGGGCCCCAGGCCTCACCTGCCTTACGAAGTGGAGCTTTACAAAGACTGGCACAGACGTAGGTTGGAGGGAATGCCAGGCATCACAGGTTGGTGGCAAATACACGGAAGAAGCCGAGTGCCGTTCGACGAGGCCGTGCGAATGGACCTGTGGTATCTGGAACACCAGTCCCTTATTTTGGACATCCGGATTATGCTCCGAACTATCACCAAGGCGATCGTGGGTAGAGGGGCGTGTTGACCGCGGTGGTTCCGTTCGATACAGCCCCGGACAGTGCGGAAAGGAGTACGAAACAATGAGTATCAAGGTAGCTGTAGTCGGAGCGGGTTATTGGGGTCCCAATCTCATACGGAACTTCAATCAGATCCCGACTTGCGATATGGCTGTATGTTGTGATCTTGACGAGAAGCGCCTCAAACACATAAAAAGCCTCTATCCTCACATTCAGGTCACCACCAACTTCGACGATATAGTAAACGACAAATCTATAGACGCTGTGGCTGTCTGTACGCACGTAAGCGCGCATTATCCCCTTGCGAAGAAAGCACTGGAGGCTGGCAAACAC
>JARYME010000178.1 GCA_029907315.1 Armatimonadota bacterium
GCGTTCTTCAGCAAACGAATCTGCTCCGCCTCGAAAAAGGTTGGTGAGCGATGCTCAAGCGTATTGGCGTTGATTCCGATCGCCAGGTAGTACTGGCCTTTTTGATTCTTCAGGACGGCGTCGGTCAGGGGCGTCTGGGAAAGGTCAACCTGCTTGAGGCGCACACCATAGTACTCAGCAAGCTTGCGGAAATTGATGTCCGAATCGCGTATCTGTGTGGAATCGTAGAGAAGCAGAGCCTGGAAGTCATTCTCCGCACGGGGACTCGCAGTTTGCACAGTTACAGACGAAGTTGCCGTCAGAGATGCAGAGGCAATCACTGTGGGGGTAGCTGAAAGCCCAGGTACTCCGGTCCTCGCGGTTGACGCAATCATGCTTGGGCTTGCTGCAGGGGAAATCGTCGGCACAGTTTGCGTACTTGACCTGGGAAACCGTCCAAACCATTCCATTAGCGCAATGACTGTCAATATGATAATTGATACACCAACAGCGATTAGGTTTCTAAGATTTGTATACCTCATCGGTCTCGTTCTCACTGTAAGACTTGATCCATAGATCAACTGTGATGGCTTGTGATGGAAAGGACTTCTTTGTAGATGGACTCAAGTTCAGCGGTCTGTCGAATCGCGTCACCCATCTCAGTTGCGCGCTGTGCAGCTTTGGCACCCATCTGAGCACGCAGTGCCGGGTTGTCGATCAATACAAGCAATGAGCGCGTAATGGCTGCTATGTCGCGTTCGGACACAACAAAACCATGTTCACCGTCAGTAACGATCTCTGGGATTCCCGCATGTCGAGTTGTCACTACCGGCAAGCCAGTCGCCATCGCTTCAACGATAGTGCCAGGAATACCTTCTTTATCATGATCCGGCATTGTTACACTTGGATGACAGAATATGTGGGCAGCATTTAGCTCATCTCTCAAGTGTTCATGTCTCACGAAGCCAGCGAAAGACAACCGATTTTCGAGTCTTAAGGACTGAGCAGATCGCTCAAGCTTTGAGCGGAGTGGACCCTCTCCAACAAAACGTAATTCCACCTGGGGTCGTTGATCGGCAATCTGTGCAAATGATTGAAGAACGTAATTTACACCCTTGCGCTCGGTCAATGACCCTACAAACAATATGCGAATCTTGTCAGCAGTTAAGGGACGTTCTATATACCCAAAGCGTGACAGGTCGATACCATGATAATGAACTTTTATTTTGTCGGAGGGGCAGCCCAAGTTGACCAAGTCTGTGCGCATATCGTTGGACATTGCCAGGACCAAATCCGCCCAGCGCCATACCGGTTGTAAGTAATGCCAACCCAGTCCAAAATACCGATTAGGGAAACTCGATACGTCGTAACCATAGCACGACACAACAAGTGGGGTGCGGAGTCGTTGTTTGAGAGCAATGAAATATGAAGCGTCAACTGCAAAGTGTGCATGGAGCAAATCCGCCCCCCAATCGCGGATTTGCCGCTCATAAAAATGCCGCTCATAGGCCGACATCCGCCGCAGCGTCTTGTAATTTAGGTCTGCCCACCGCTTGCGCCACCCTGGCGACTCCAAACAAAACGCCTTCAGGTTCGCATAAGGAAACAACTCTGGATTCAGCAATTCGCGCGTTAATACCATGGACTGCCATTGCTGTAAATGTGTTACCTGTGTATAGACGAATGTCTCAGTTCGTGCCAGGAATGTTCGCTTAAGGTGGATTACTCTCATATACGCCTTGCGAATCGACCTTGATGCCGAGATAGAAGAATCCCGAAGCGATAAAGTGAGCCTCTGGGTGATGAACCAAAACAATGTCGAGGTATTTGATCCAGAAAGTCAGCCAGCCAAACAAGTGCGAGGCGGCTGTTCTGGTCTTACCTTTCCCGATGAAAAGAGCAAGGTATTCTCGCAATATCCAAGCCAGTGTCGAACTTGGCCCAACACAGAGGCCGCTGTCCACCTTGTGAAAATTTCTGAAAAGGTTTTCGACTCCACTCAGCGTGTACCTTTGGTAGTCGTGCGGGTCAGGGTGAAGCCCCTGCAAGAAAGGGATTTCAGCATATATATAACTACCAGGCCGCAACACACGTTCGATCTCAGCGACGACTGCACGTGGATCGAGGACGTGTTCTAGAACAGCTTGGCAAATAACCGCATCGAAAGAGTTGCTGGCAAACGGAAGTCTGGCCCCATCACCAACCACATCTACATTGGGAAACGGACCGATATCTAAGTTGACCGCTCCCACGCATAAACGGCGCGTTCCGGAGCCAAGGTCCAAAATGCACGCTGATGAATCTAGGTGTGCCAACACCCAGCTCAAGCGTGTGCCCGTATTCAGGCATGCACTCGGCGCACGCATAGCATTCTTGAGCCGGCTGCGCCAACCTGACTGTGCCTTCGGGGATTGCGATCCCAACTCTCCTAAGCAAGCATCTTCAGGCAACACGATTCTTAGCCTTCAGATTGCGGCGGATTTCTTCGTACAGGACATCCTCGAGGCGTTCTACGGCTGCAGCCCATGTATATCCGGTCTCGACCAAGCGACGGCAATTTGCCCGAATACCCACGCCACGTCTTGACAATTCCTCACGCATCCGCAGAATCCCATTGGCCAATGCTGCAGCATCGCATCCGTTAAAAAGGAATTCATTCCCCAACTGTGACAGCAATTCTGGAGTTGCGCCAACTGGTGTTCCAATCACCGCTGTGCCACAAGCCAGCGCTTCCAGAGTT
>JARYME010000179.1 GCA_029907315.1 Armatimonadota bacterium
GTCTCTGCAATAAGCGTTTCACACCAAGGAGTTCCGTTTACCTGTACTCCCGCAGCTAAGCGTTCTCAGCCGGTAGAGCACTCCGTACAAGATCAGGTAGTACACCACAACGGCAAAAACCGGCGGCGACGGCACCGATAGAGCGCTGAACCGCGCGCTGCCGAGCCAACTTCCAATCCAAAGCATACCCCTAGTCACCACCGTTCCCGTGTAGCCGATCAGCTGAGCTGCTGACGGCACCCAGCCTGCTGCCGGTGCCAACAAACCGGCACCGAAGACGACCGGCACTCCAAGCTCAACCGCAAGGTTTGCGGGCAGAGCTGCCAAGGATACGTAGTTGAAGTAGTATGCTATGAGAGGGGCAGTTACAAGCATTGCCGATAATGTAGCTATCGCAGTGACGCCCAAACCAGCGATTACCTTCTTACTGAGCTGCCGGAGCGACTTCCCATTCGAACAAGCGTGCGAATTCACTATTCCCGCCCTGCGGAGCAGCACAACTGCACCAAGCACAGGGCTGATGTTGATTATGCCCCACACAGAAAGGAAAGAAAGCTGAAAGCCTATATCAAAAAGATCGGAGGGCTCGACGGCAAGTATTATCAGCGCAGCCACGAAAAACAGGTTCTTGACATCAGGCGCCCTGTTCAAAAAACCAGCCAACAGCGCAAGGGACGCCATGAGCGCCGCCCTCACCAACGACGGCTTCCCCCCAACCGCGAGCACATAGGCTGCCAGTGCTCCCGTAATCACCAGCCCTCTCCACTTGGGCAGAATACGCATCCGCTTCAACAATGGCGAAAGCAAGAAAACCACAACCCAGCAGTTGTAACCCGACGCAGCAAGTAGGTGCAAGGTGCCGGTTCTGGAGAAATCCCTCACCACATTCAATGGAAGATATGCGTAAGTACCCAAGACCATACCCGCAATGACCGTGCTTTCTGGCCAGGGGTAAACCCGCCGAACGGCGTCCGTCAACGCGTGCCGACCTCGGAGCGCAAAGCGCACTGCGATATTCCCACCGCGCGTGGGAAGGACCCGAACGCTCTCCCAGCTGTGAACACTCGCGCAAACGTAAATACCCTTTCGAGTCAGGTAGCCCTTCCAAGAAAAACCTCCGGGATTTGAGGGAGCTGGAGGCTCGTAGAGCCGCGCCCGCATTATGATTCTGTCGCCGTATTCCAACCCGAGACGCTCATCCGAGTTGCAGCTTTCCAGCATACCGGCACAGCCGGGCCCAGCGTATATGCTGACCATAACGCGGCCTGACGCGTCAACCCACCCGGATGGTATCCTGGCGCGTTCTACTCGGAGCACAAAGCTGGCGCGAGCTTCGTTAGTCTCAGGATCAGAGGCAACAACGCCTTGCAGTGCCGACGCGTGCGAGACCAACCGGGACACATCGTCGCGCGGCACGCGCAGTTCGACGTCGTATCTCCACGCGCCAAGAAAGAAAACTGCGGTCAGAATCGTCGTTGCCGCTCGATATCGTGTGTCCACATGACGAGCACAAATGATCGCGGCAGTGGCAATCACAACGCAAACCCATAGCGGCGCGTACAAGCGCAGCAGGACCCCAGCCGCAAAGGCAAAAGCTAGCAGCGAGGCAACGGATAAGGTAAAGCCGCCGGCACTTTTCGCGCGCATCGAAACTTATGATATTCGTTTGAAGTCCCTTAGCGCAAAACCATTGCCGAGGTAGCCGCAACCGACCCGCCGACCGAAGAGTGCTTAACGTGAGCTTTTTCCACCAGCTACCGGTTGGCGCATTCCCAAGCATCGGGTGAACGCTCAGTGTCGGCTCGAGCAGGTGTTTTGTCCGCCAACGGCTTGAGCTGAACTTCCGGGTGATGTAGAATAACGCTGTTGCAACCAATCGAACCATCGAAAGCGCCAGCAATTGGGCTGCGCTTTTTGCTTACGAGGTATTGCCTTTGGAAAGGTTCGCCTTTGTCATACACCCTCTCTCAGCCAAACGAGACGTCGCGCGGAAGTATCCTTTTGTTAAATTGTTTCCCGAGTCCTGGATAGAATGGGCTCTGAAGCACAAGAGCCCGATGGTGGTTTCCCACATTACCGGTGTTAAATCCCTCACAGGTGCCGAAGCAGAAGGCTGGTTTGTTGGGTGCCCGTTAACTCCCAGGCAACTCGCCAACCTGCCGCTTGAAGAGGTCTACCAGAAGATCGTGGACACCGTAAAACTGGCGGAGGAAATGGGGGCGAAGATCGTAGGACTGGGCGCTCATACTTCCGTGGTGGGCGACGGGGGAATCACTATCGCCAAACGATCCAACATAGCCGTCACTACAGGAAATAGCTACACTGTTGCTACTGGAATAGAGGGCTCACTAAAAGCTGCAGAGATGATGGGCATCGATCCCTCCGAAGCGCACGCTGCTGTGGTCGGCGCGGCAGGATCAATAGGGTGGACCTGCTCTCAGGTGCTGGCACGCACCTGCAGTGCGCTTACTATGGTCGACGTATCCGAAGACCGCCTAAAAGAACTTGCGAAACAACTCG
>JARYME010000017.1 GCA_029907315.1 Armatimonadota bacterium
TCCCTCCGCCTATCTTGTGCACCGACAATGCAGCTATGGCAGCCGCTGCGGGCTATTTCCGGTTCTGCCGAGGTGAAACGGCTGGGCTGGATCTCGATTGTTTCGCAACGGAGCCCTTGGAAGCGGCAAGTGCAGCAGATCTGGAATCCGGTTCCACGCCGGATTAGCTCGTAGTAGTCGAAGCTTTGCTATTTCAGCTCGCTCATAGCTCGCTGCATGTCTTTGCGTATTTGTTCTGCCAGTTCGTCTGCGGATTTGAAAACCATTTCTCCTCGCAGCCGCCGCAGAAAAGCTACATCGAGAACATGGCCGTAGAGGTCTCCGCTGTAGCCCATCACGTGAACTTCAACCGTTTCACGCGTGTCCCGAAACGTGGGTCTTCTGCCTATATAGCAAAGGCCGTTGTATACGGAACCATCTATGCGTGTCTGGACCGTATATACGCCGTGTGCCGGAATCAGCTGTCGCGGTTCAGTCTGTATGTTGGCTGTCGGGAATCCGATAGTTCTGCCGATACGATCTCCGGGAACGACCGTTCCGCGTAAAACGAACCAGCGGCCCAAAAGCTTGGAGGCTAACTCGACGTCTCCTCTGGATATGATCAATCTTATGCGAGTACTGCTCACCGGCGCTCCGTCAATAATCACTGAGGGTACCACGCTGAGCTCGAAGCCGAATTCTGTGGCTACGGAGCTAAGGTAGCGAATATCGCCTTCCCTGTTTCTGCCGAAGCGAAAGTTGGATCCGACCACCACGTATTTCGCAGAGAGAAGCTGCGAAACTATTTTGCGGAGGAACTCGTGCGGAGTAAGCAGAGCCAGGTCGGGTTCGAACTCGGCTATGAGTATTCGCTCAACCCCGGCTTCGCGAATGAGTTCTATGCGCTGGGGTAGGGTGGTGATGTACGGCGGAGCAGCTTCCGGAGCCAACAGTTCTGCGGGATGCCTGTCGAATGTAAAAGCAATACCACTTATGCCGGCATTACGCGAGACATCGAGCAGTCGGTCGAATATGGCTCGATGGCCCCAGTGGACACCGTCAAAAAATCCGATCGCGATGGCGCCGCCCTTGAAACTTTGCGGCACGTTCTTCAGGCCGTGAACGACCTCCATCATTGCCCTCGGTTTTCGGGGATAAATACCTTTTGGGGATGCACACCGGTCTTGCCGTTGTAGCGAAATGTTTTGCCTACTGCGAGCAGGGTGCCGTCAGGTGCCAGAATCCGAACCGCAGTGCCGTCTTGTCCTCTAAAGTCGCAGCGTATGCGTCTACCGTTCAGGGCTGCAGCGACGCATTCTTGGTCCACTTGCACGCTGGGCATTTCCGCCAATTCCAATGCGCGGTCCAGGCTCATAACGTAATCTTTCAGACGACCTTCGCTCGCGGCAGATTCAAGCTCGTCCAGAGTGGCAGCATCCTCAGCTCTGAACTTTCCCACACACGTGCGCCTCAGTGCTGATACGTGCGCTCCGCAGCCGAGCCTGCTTCCGATGTCTGTGCACAGCGATCTTATATATGTGCCGCTTGAACATCTGACCACCAGTTCTGCCTCTCTGGTTTGGGGTTTCCGCTGCGCTTGCCGATCTCCGTCGAAGGAAACAACCTCTATGGAATAAATGGTTACCTTTCTAGCTGAGGGTTGGACGATCTTACCCTCCCTGGCAAGTTCATAGAGCCTTTTCCCGTCGTGCTTTACAGCGCTATAAAGCGGCGGCACCTGTTCAATTTCGCCCACGAAAGACGAGACGACCTCCTCGAATGCGGCTCTCGTAATACCCGAGGCGTCGTGTTCGGCCGTCACTTGCCCGACGGCATCCCCGGTATCAGTCTCCACGCCCAGAATCATTCGCACGCGATACTCTTTCCAAGCCGACATCAGATACTCGACGATCCTAGTTGCCCTGCCGATGCATATAAGCAGAACACCAGATGCCAGCGGATCGAGAGTGCCCGCATGTCCAACGCGTTTTTGGCCGATTAATTGTCTTATCCGGTCGACAACGTCGTGCGAAGTCGGACCGCTCGGCTTGTCTACGTTGATGACTCCATCCACTTGAGCACTTCCCCAATGAGCAGCTCGCGTGCGCTGTCAAGTGATCCTTCTATCGTGCACCCTGCGGCTGCCTTATGTCCTCCTCCGCCGAATACTCTGGCAATCCGTTCCACGTCGAAATCGTCGGTAGAACGCAGACTTATGCGTATCGAGCCGGGTTTCGTCTCGCGAAACAGTATGGCGACATCCGGTCCTTTGACCCATCTAACGAGGTTGACGATGCCTTCAGTGTCGGCATCGGTAGCGTCGAGTTCGTCCAGGTCTTTCTTCGTGACTTGTGCCCATACAATACGTCCGGAAGGATGCATGGTCAGAGAGCACAACGCTCTTCCTAACAGTCGCATAGCGGGAAGCGAATGGCTTTCGTAGATCTCTCTGGCAATATCTGAGGCCCGCGCTCCCGCGGCAGCCAGTCTCGATGCAATGCGGAAGGTGCGGGCGTTGGTGTTGGCAAATTTGAACGCGCCGGTGTCCCCTACAATACCAGCCATCAGCTGTGTTGCCAAGTCCCGATCTATTGGAATGCCGTTAGCGGAGAATAGTTCAAAAACCAGCTCCGCTGTGGCACTTGCTTCTGGATCGATTATTCTGATGTCGCCGAACTCGCCGTTCGGCAGGTGGTGATCAATACACGCGGTAATAGACGAACTGAGCAGGGCGTCTTTAGCTGATCCAATGCGCTTTACCGATTCACAGTCGACGAGCACGCCTACGTCAAACCCGCGCCGGTTCGTCGAAAGAAGAACTGTGTCTGAGTCGGGGATAAATCTATAGTTGTCGGGGACGCCGTCTTCACAGACTACAACAACATCCTTACCTTGTCCGCGAAGTACCCGCGCCAGTGCCAGTGCGCTGCCAAGAGCGTCGCCGTCTGGTCTTTGGTGACAAGCAAGAACGAATGACCGGCCTCGCGTAAGCTGAGCCCAGGAGTCCCTAAGCTCCCTCCTTCTTTCCTTCCTCACGTTTCACCTGTTCCAACAGCTCGAATATCCGCACGCCGCGCTCCACGGACGTGTCCAGTTTGAACTCTATCTGCGGCAGGATCTTCATCTTGACACGCTTCGCCAGCGCCTGGCGCGTAAAGCTCTCTGCGTTCTTCAACACTGCCATATTGCGCTGCTTTTCCTCTTCGGAACCCATTATGCTGACGAATATCTTTGCGTGGCGCAGGTCCGGCGATATCTCTGCGCCGGTAACCGTCACAAAACCCAGCCGCGGGTCCTTGAACTCGCGCCTTAGTATATGGCTTACCTCTTCACGCAGGAGCTCATTCAGCTTCTCTTGTCGCGTGCTCATAAGAACTCCATTTCCGCCTCAGCTATCTCGCAGAGGGGATTTGACTCAACAAATCCCATAAGTTTGTCAAGGACGCTGTTTGCAACAGCCTTGTCGTTGCTCACACATGCGAACGCTATTCCCGCGCGGCGGTGCGAATCCAGATGGTCTATTTCGGCGGCTGAGACATTGAACCGCCGTCTTGCGGTGTCTAGAATGCTTCTGACTACCTGTCTCTTGTCCTTTAGTGAATCACTGCCCGGTATGGAAAGCACTATTACCAGGGTTCCAACTGTCATGGCTCACCACCCGACCACTTCATTATGGCCGCGGTACGTGTGTACGGACGTGAGCAAATGTGCTAAATAGTTCGAGCTACACGCTTCTTGGTGTATACCTCGATGATGTCGCCCACCTGAAAGTCCTGAAACGCCTGGCAGAATATTCCGCATTCAAAGCCTTGAGCCATTTCTCGGACTTCGTCTTTCAGGTGCTTGAGGGAATCGAGTTTGCCTTCGTTGAAAATGACCTTGCCGTCCCTTTTTACTCGCAGGTATTCGTTTCGAACGACGCGCCCTTCGGTCACGTAGCAGCCCGCTACAATACCAGTGTTCGGAACGCGGAACACTGCTCTTACCTCAGCCGTGCCCAGTTTCTCTTCTTCGTAGACCGGTTCAAGCAAACCCGCCATCGCTGAGCGAACGTCGTTGGTGAGCTCGTATATTACGTTGTAAGTACGAATCTCGACGTGCTCCATTTCTGCCGTCTTGGCTGCCTGCGGGTCTACTTTCACATTAAAACCGATGACTATTGCATTTGATGCTGAGGCAAGCAA
Organism: Armatimonadota bacterium; assembly: GCA_029907315.1. GTDB lineage: Bacteria > Armatimonadota > UBA5829 > UBA5829 > UBA5829 > CALJES01. The sequence continues at coordinate 4,164 of JARYME010000017.1, forward strand.
GATGTCGGATTCCGTGATGTTTCCCACGCCAGAATGGATTATGTTTACGGTCACTTCCGGATGCTGTATCTTGCTCAGCGCCTGTCTCACGGCCTCCTCAGAACCTTGCACGTCTGCCTTCAGAACTATGGGCAGTTTCTTGACCTCGAGTTTGCCGTCTTTTATTTGCGCCGACAGATCCTGAAGCGTAATTCTCTTGGTGCCGGCGATGCGCCGCTGGCGTTCCTCCTCTGCGCGCTTTTCGGCAATTGCCCGTGCTTCCTTTTCGTCCTTGACGGACTCCAGCTTATCTCCTGCCTGAGGAGGCGCACTCAGACCCAACACTTCGACAGGAGTGGCTGGACCAGCTTTGGTCAACCTCTCGCCCTTGTCGTCGAACATGGCTTTGACTTTTCCATAGGCATGCCCGGCCACAACCGGAGTGCCGACTTTGAGGGTTCCGCGCTCAATCAAGACAGTAGCGACCGGCCCTCGGCCCGTGTCGACACGCGACTCGATTACAGTACCGGAAACCTTGCTTGCCGAGACTTCTGCGCGCAGATCGAGCATCTCAGCTACTAGGAGAATCATCTCCAGCAGTTCGTCGATTCCCTGTCCAAGCTTCGCGGATATCTTGACGGTCACGGTGTCGCCGCCCCATTCTTCGGGGACAAGACCGTGCTCCGCAAGCTGCTGCATTGTTCTCTCGATGTTGGCATCCGGTTTGTCGATCTTGTTTATCGCTACGATTATCGGAACGCCGGCTGCTCTGGCGTGATCTATGGCTTCAACGGTTTGCGGCATTACAGCGTCATCGGCGGCAACTACGAGAACGACGATGTCCGTTACGCTCGCACCTCTCGCTCTCATAGCAGTAAACGCTTCGTGGCCCGGTGTGTCCAGGAAAGTGATTTTTTTGCCCTGCCATTCGACTTGGTATGCCCCAATGTGCTGCGTAATGCCGCCAAACTCTTGCTCGGTAACATTGGTCCGCCTGATTGTGTCCAGCAGCGTGGTCTTGCCGTGGTCGACGTGACCCATCACCGTAATAACAGGAGGCCTGGGAACCAGCTTCCCCGCGTGTTTCGGCTTCGGCTGCGGTGCTAGTTTTGTGGGCTTAGGTTCGCGAACCAATACACTCGAATCAACCTTGACGGTGTAACCCCATTTTTCCGCTACCTTGGCGGCAACATCGGATCCTATCTGCTGATTGACGCTTGCCAGGACGCCCATTTCAACCAGCCGCTTCTGGATGTCGGCTGGCTGCAATCCCATTGCCTCAGCCAGCTCACGTACGGTCAAGACTTGAGGGATAGTAATTGTTTTGGCTTGACTTATGATTCCTTTGTCCTGAGCGATTATCTCTCGAACAGCTTCCGCTGTGGACTCCTCCAGGTCGGCGGAACCCCCGGAAACGGACACGCCCAGGTCTCTCAGCACCGCGATCAGATCGCTGTTGCTGATTCCAAGGTTCTTTGCTAGCTCGTAGACTTTGATTGAACCCATATTTGCGAAACCTCTTTCCAAGGCAGCGGCCCGTTTCCAATGTAGATTCGGACGGGCGTGTACCTACCTTCCAACAAAGAATAGAAAAACACCACAACCGCGAGCAGCGGGGGAAGAGGAGGAAGCAAACGGGGGCAACAGCGGGGTGTAACCTGCACAACAGCACTTTATTCAGCTTTCATTGCGCATTCCCCGTTGCCATAGCAGCCTCTTCCTCACTGCTGAGATTCAACAATTCAGTTTTCAGGCTCTCCGGCACCTCGCATCTGAGAGCCTTGCTCAACTTATTCTTCTTAATTGCCTGGACGGTGCATTCCTTCGATCCGCACAAGTATGCGCCGCGTCCCGGAGCTTTTCCGGTAGGATCAATGCGGACCTGACCGTCTGGGCTCCTTACGATCCTAATCAGCTTTTTCTTCTCGCAGTGCACTCTGCACGAAACACAGCTTCTTATAGGGATTTTCTTTTCACCGGCCACTCGACGTCCTCAGCCAAAAACATGTCTCAATGACGCTATTGGTCGGATTCCGTCTCTGCGTTCTCATAGTCGTCTGGATCAGGCGATGCCGAAGCCACAGGTTCTGTTGCCTCAGCTCCGCCTCCGGCCTCAGCCTTTGCCTGCTGAGACTCGCTTCTTATGTCGATACGCCAGCCCGTCAGTCTGGCAGCCAATCGAACATTCTGACCAGCTTTGCCAATGGCGAGCGAAAGCTGGTTGTCAGGCATTATAACGAGCGCAGTCTTGGTGGATTCGTCGCAGGTGACGGATAACGCCTTGGCCGGCGATAGAGCCTCGGCGATGAATTTCTCTATGTTTTCGTGCCAGCGAACGATATCTATCTTTTCGCCATAGAGTTCATTGACCACCGATTGGACTCGTGTTCCTCGGTGCCCGACGCATGCACCCATAGCGTCTACTTTCTCGTCGTGAGAGTATACTGCCACCTTTGTGCGGGCACCTGGTTCTCTGGCAACCGACTTGATCTCCACAATCCCTTCCGCTATTTCAGGCACCTCAAGTTCGAAAAGTCTGCGTATGAGACTAGGATGCGTTCTCGATACCATCACCTGAGGCCCTTTGGGCGTCTTGTCGATCTTGTAAAGGTATACCTTCAGTCTGTCGTTGAATCTGTAAGGTTCAGTTGGCACTTGCTCAGCGGGCGGAAGGATCGCGTCGACCTTCCCAAGGTTCACGATCACATTTCTTTGTTCGCGCCGCTGGACGACGCCGGTTAGAACCTCACCTATGCGTTCGCTGAACTCCTCGTAGACTCTTTTCTTTTCTTCCTCCCGGATTTGCTGCACCACGACCTGCTTGGCTGTTTGTGCAGCAATGCGGCCGAAATCTTCCGGAGTAACTTCTATCTCGATAGTATCGCCTATGCGAACGTCAGGGTTGTGTGTTCTGGCTTCCTCCAAGCTGATCTCAGTGTGCGGGTTTTGGACTTTCTCGACAACTTCTTTCTCACAAAACACGTGAAAGCCGCCCTTGCTCGAGCTTACCCGTACGCGCACATCGCCTGACGCTTGGTACCTTTTCTTGTACGCGGTGGCCAGCGCGTTTTCTATAGTAGACAGCAAAACCTCGAGAGGTATTTCTTTTTCCTTTTCGATCTGCCTTAGGGCATCCAGGAACTCTGCATTCATGCCAAATAGGTTCTCCCGCCCCTATCGTCGTAAACTGAAAAGAGTGGGCTTTGACCCACTCTCAAAGCAATGCCAACCAGTTTCACATCCAGTATACCAAATGGCGGGCTCGTTTGCAATGGCGGTTTGCCGAGGGTTTCAGCTATGTGCTAGAATGATACCAGAGAGTAAAGTTACTTAACATACCCTTCTGAACTGAGAGGATGCGCATATGCCCCTCGTAGTTGGTGTAAGTTTTAGAAGGGTGGGAAAAGTCTACTATTTCGACCCTGGTGAGCTTGAGCTCAAAGAGGGTGATTTTGTTATAGCGGAAACTGCGCGCGGCCTGGAGTTTGGTGAGGTAGTAGTTGAGCCGCGTGAGGTTCCCGAACACGAATTGGTAGCCCCACTCAAGAAAATAGCGCGTATTGCCACCGGCGAAGACCTGGAAAGAGAGGCATCCAACCGCGAGCGCGAGAAGGAGGCGTTCGAACTGTGCGAGCGTAAGATTGCAGAGCATGGTTTGCCAATGAAGTTACTCGATGCTGAAATGGCGTTTGATGGCTCGCAGATAACGTTCTCTTTCTCCGCGGAGGGTAGAGTCGACTTCCGGGAACTGGTTAAGGATGTGGCGAGCGCCCTTAAGATTAAAGTCCAGTTGCATCAAATAGGTGTCCGCGATGAAGCCAAGCTTATCGGCGGATTCGGACCCTGTGGTCGTCAGCTGTGCTGCTCCACATTCCTAACCACCTTCGAACCTATCTCGATGAAGATGGCGAAGGATCAGAGTCTGTTTCTGAATCCTGCCAAGTTTTCCGGCGTGTGCGGCAAGTTGATGTGCTGCCTGCGTTACGAGCATGACTTCTACAAGGAGGCACAGAAACAGCTTCCCGCTATTGGAGCAATACTGCAGACCGAAAAGGGCAGGGCAAAGGTAATAGGAGTGAACTTCGTTACAAACACGCTCACGCTGGAAACTGAGGACGAGCTGCAGTTTCACGTTAAGGCCGACCAGCTTAACCTCGAGGGCCTGTGCAGGAAACACGGTATTGCGTGCAATATGACTGAGCCGAACTGTGCACCGCTGGTCGTTGGAAACGGAAGCACGAGCGCAGATGAGTTCGACAGCGAGGACGATTCGGAAGACGAATCCTTCGAAAACGGAACAACCGCCGATTCGTATGAAGAAGAGCTGTCCGTTGCAATCGAAGCCGCTCCCGGCGAACAAGATGTGTCGAGCACCGGTCTGAGTTCGGGGTCTGCAGATACTGGTGGTCAGGCGCCTGCGCGGGGCGACAATCGTCGAAATAGGAAGAATCACCGGCAGTTCAAATTTAGGCGTGGGGGCCGCGTGCTGCGATGGCGTGACGTGGATAGCAACGACAACGGACGCGAAGAGGTTTGAGTTATGCCTATATACGAGTACCGATGCGGATCTTGCGAGAATCGCTTTGAGCTCTTGACGACTATAAGTCGCGCTGACCAGGCTGTTTGTCCAAAGTGCGGTTCCGATAAGGTCAGGCGGCTAGTCTCGAGTTTTGCAAGCAGGGTTTCAGGCGAAGACGGCAGTTATTCGTCTGGCTCTGGAAGTTGCTGCGGGTGTAGCGCGTCAAGCTGTAGTTCTTGCCGTCGATAGACGCTGTCGACACCACTTGCGCCCGAGTGATTTGCGCCTTCATGGATGGCTGGGGTGCGTCTGTGTTTGTAGAGTAGGTTGCTGGTTGTAGGAGGTTTCTCGGGCGATAAAGTACCAGCGTATGTCTGCGCTTTCCATCTCAGTGTGAATGTGAGTTCTTGCTAGGACTCTGTAGTGGGCTCAGACGCCGCTTGCGAACTTAGCGAGCGGCGTCGCAGCTTTTGTATAAGTAAGGCCAGTTTGCTTGTAGAGTTAGGAGAAGTGTGTCTGGGAAGCTGTGGTGGAGCGCGGCGTGTACTTCAGCCCGGGACGCGTGTAGTTTATATCGTCGCCTTAGCACGACGATGCGGCAGTCGAGGAGACCATTTCGGCTTCAGACGAAGCGATGGCTGAAGTGGTACGCGGGGTTTAGGCTGAGTGTGACGAACGGGAGAGTTCCGGTGGCATAGTTTGACAGGTGCCGGGGCGGGTATTATACTGATTGGTGGAAGAAATTATGCCAAAAAGAGAATAGGCTAGCCGCTGGGGGTGCCCTTAGAGGCTGAGATCCTGAAGCTTTCAGGAAACCCTTAGAACCTGGTTCCCAATGCGTCGGTTGGGGCGTAGGGAAAGCGGAGATGGATACCTGGGCGCCGTGAATCCCGTCTCCGGAGGTGGTTCACGGCTTTGTTTTTAGCGAGATGCGCATAGAACTTAAAGGACTTTACGTGATTACTGACGAAGAGCTGCGACCAGGCAGATCTCATGTGGACATAGCTTCGGCTGCGATCGAGGGCGGGGCTCGCATCATCCAACTGCGCGACAAGAAAGCTTCAGACCGCGAGTTCTACTTGATAGCCTGCCGCCTACGGGAGATGACGCGTCGTGCTGGAGCGCTTTTCTTTGTGAACGACAGAGTAGACGTGGCTGCGGCCGTGGAGGCCGACGGTGTGAACGTGGGTCAGACGGATCTGCCGGTTGACGTTGTAAGAAAACTGTTGGGCGGCAGTGCAGTCATAGGAGTCTCTGTGGATTCGCTTGAGCAGGCGCTTGAAGCTCAGAAGGCTGGTGCCGACTACGTCGGCTTCGGTCCCGTTTTTCCTACCACTACCAAGGTTGATGCTGGGGAAGCTGTGGGACTCAGCGAACTTGTTCGTGTCTGTGAAGTCGTTGAAATACCCGTAGTAGCTATAGGAGGTATTTCGGCGGAAAACATCTCCTCGGTTGCTGCTGCAGGAGCAGAGTGTGCTGCCGTGGTGTCGGCAGTGGTTTGTGCTGACGACATGGTGAAAGCAGTTCAGGAGCTGCGGAGAAAGTTTGAGGAAGGTGCTGCACAAACTATCGGCATAGGTAGGTAACGCAAATTGACACAGCTCGAATCAGCGCGGATGGGCAGAATAACACCGGAAATGGAGCAGGTGGCGCGCCAGGAAAACGTCGACGTCGACATCCTGGTGAAGCGCGTTGCGGAGGGCAGCATTGTTATTCCGCGCAACGTGAACAGAGATCTCAAGGAGGTCCGAGGAATAGGCCGCGGTTTGCGGACCAAGGTAAATGCAAATATCGGCACGTCTCAGGACTTCTGTGACGTAGAAGAAGAACTCAACAAGCTGCGGGCTGCTGTGGAGGCCGGCGCCGATGCAGTTATGGATTTGTCTACGGGTGGCGATCTGGGTTCCATTCGGCAGCGGATATTGGAGCGCTGTCCCGTGCCACTTGGGACCGTGCCGATATATGAGGCTGCTGTTCGAGTTGGGTCTGAGCGCGGATCAATAACGCGCATGACCGCTGAGGATCTCTTGGATGTCATCGAGCGCCAAGCCAAGCAGGGCGTAGATTTCATGACAATCCACTGCGGTGTTACGCGTGAAACAGTTGAGCGACTACGGCGTCAGGGCAGGGTAGCGGATATTGTCAGCCGCGGCGGTGCCTTTTTGGTGACTTGGATGCTCACAAACAACCGGGAAAACCCTCTCTACGAACGATATGACGACATCCTTGCAATTGCCGAAAAGCATGATGTTACACTGTCGTTGGGCGACGGGCTGCGCCCCGGCTGTCTGGCTGATGCGACAGACCGTGCGCAGGTTCAGGAACTCATTGTGTTGGGCGAGCTGGTTAGACGAGCAAGGAATGCCGGTGTCCAGGTGATGGTGGAAGGACCTGGGCATGTACCGCTCGACCAGATAGCGGCGAACATTCAGCTTGAAAAACGCCTCTGCGAAGATGCTCCCTTCTATGTTCTTGGGCCTATCGTAACCGATGTCGCACCTGGTTACGACCACATTACCTCTGCTATAGGCGGTGCGATTGCGGCAAGTGCAGGCGCCGACTTCATATGCTATGTGACGCCCACCGAGCACTTGGGCTTGCCGACGCCTGAGGATGTTCGAGAGGGTGTAATCGCGGCGCGCATAGCAGGTCACGCAGCCGACATCGTGAAGGGTATTCCCAATGCGCTGGAATGGGATCTGGAGATGGCACGTGCTCGCAAAGCGCGCGACTGGAGCAGGCAGTTCGATCTGGCGATCGATCCGGAACGTGCTCGGCGAGTAAGGAGTCAGCGGGCTTCAGCTGACGAGGACGTCTGCTCTATGTGCTCAGAGTACTGCGCGATGAAGATTGTGGAAGAAGCACTTGGCGGCACCAGTGCCTCTTGCTCGGTCTAGTGGCTTTTGTTCTACCAAGAGCTTTGCACATCCTCGACCTGTCGACTTCCCTGCTAAAGTATCTGTGCTGAGCAGGACTCGGGTTCTCTGCGCACAAATATAACCCTTGTATCACTCATACACAATCATCAGTGGAGAGGAGACGGGACCTGATGTCATACGCGTTGGCTGCACTGGCCGTCTGTGGGGTCGTCGCTTTTCCGCAACATCCCCGGTTGCTTCTCAGCAGAGAAGGCGTCGACAATCTTATTCGGCGGATATCTGATTGCGACTGGGCAAGAGCTTGTTGGGAGGTGCGCAAGAAACGCGCAGACGGGTTACTTCAAAAGAAGTTCGAGCCTCCACCCCGCGGTGGCAACTGGTACCATTGGTATGCTTGTCCGAAACACGGCGATAGGTTGATTACTGGGAAGCAGATTGGGCCTTGGGAGTGGGAACACGTGTGCCCGGTCGACAAGGAGGTTTTCCGCGGGGATCCGTCCGATCCTGCTCGCGACTACGACGGCTGTGCGATTGCTTCGGTGCATTCTGATTGGTCCTACGCCGTTCGTGACTTGGGTGTAGCCTATCAGGTAACTGGTGACCGGCGGTATGCCAACAAGGCGCGGGAGATTCTATTGGGCTATGCAGAGGTGTACGAGAAGTACCCTCTCCATACGGTTAGGAATGAGCCGAAAATCGGCGGTGGCAAAGTCGGTGCGCAGTCGTTGGATGAGTCCGTTTGGCTGATTCCGATTTGTCAAGGCGCGGATCTGATTTGGGACACGCTTTCCGAAGACGAAAGGCAAACCATAACGCAGAAGCTGCTTCTGCCAGCCGTAAATCAGGTTATCTTGCCTCATAAACTCGGCATACACAATATCCAATGTTGGAAGAACAGCGCGGTCGGTTTGGTGGGTTTGCTGCTGGGCGATGAGGAGCTTGTCAAAGCGGCCGTTGATGATCCCGAGCGCGGTTATCGCGTGCAGATGGCCAAAGGGGTTACTGCCGACGGTCAATGGTGGGAAGGAACGTGGGGATATCATTTTTATACTATGTGGGCGCTCTGGCCGCTGGCTGAAGCTGCCAGAAACTGCGGCATCGACTTGTACAATCCGGAGCTTCGACGAATGTTCGACGCGCCTCTCAAGTTTGCAATGCCCAACTTGCGTCTGCCCGCATTCAGCGACAGCCGCGAGTGTGATTTAAAGGCTTCGAGGGGGATCTATGAGTTGGGTTATGCGCGATATCACGACCCTGCTTACCTGCCTCTGCTGCATTCCGGCGATCGCATTAGCGACTATGCATTTTGGTTTGGTGAACCGCAGCTGCCATCAGCATCGCGACAGCCTACGAAGAGTGCAAACTTCGAAGCATCAGGTTACGCGATATTGACAAGGGGCGACGACGAAGATGCTACCTGGCTGTGTCTCAAGTATGGTCCGTACGGAGGTGGACACGGCCACCCCGACAAGTTGAGCTTTGTGCTTTATTCGCGCGGAGAGGTTGTAGCTCCCGACCCGGGAACAGCATACTACGGTCTTCCGATTCAGGCAGAGTGGTTTAGGACCAGTTTGGCACATAACACACTGGTTATAGACGAAACTTCCCAAAACGCAGTCGACGGCAAAATGAAAGCATTCGGCTCGAAAGACGATGCAGACTTTGTCGTAGCCGACGCCGGATCCATATACGATGGCGTCAAGTTTGTGCGCACTGCGGTCCTTCTGAATAAGAACTTGCTGGTAGTTGCGGACCAGGTATCAGCGGATAGACCAAGGATTATCGATATAGCTTATCATCAGCGGGGCGAGTGGGTGGATTTGCCGCCTGGGCGATCTTGGGAACCACCGGATAAGCCGGGGTACAAGTGCTTGGAAAACGTGGCTGTGCGCGAGATTGAATCACAAACTGTTTTGGCTACGCGTTTGGGAGGCGCACAGACCTTTAGGGTATGTGTTGACGCACCGCGTTCGTCACAGCTCATAACTGCCATGGGTCGTATTTGTGATAGCCAGGAGCGTGTGCCTTGCGCGATTGTTCGGACAATTGGTAAAGAGAGCACGGTCATTTGGGCGATTGCTTTGGATGGAAAACTGCCTCGTATCGAGCGCCTTTCTCAAGAGCCGTTAGCCAAATCTGAATTGCCTCCGCTTGCGTTTCGCGTAAAGGCCGCAGACGGCAGCATGTGGCGGATAATCGCCGGTTCTACCAATCCTGTGCGGCGGTGGTGATGCGCGTTTGGTGTACGTAAAGGGTGCTGTACACCGCCGACAAAATTTTTAAACAGCACTCGGCCTGTGCCTTGACATATTTGCGTTTCTGATGGATACTGCCATTGGACCAATAGGTGCCAAGAGGACACGGGGCGGGTGGCCGGGCCCCCATAAGAGATCCTCAGGTTGGCGACCGCGTCAGGTGCGCGGAAGCGCAAATCTCTGCGTTGTAGCAGGTTACAATCATTGAGCGGCGCTGTTGGTCAGCGCAGCTGTTTCCCGCTGGGGCCGGGGGCGGGAGATCGTTTGACTCAACAGTATGAGGGTCCGCAGATTCTGAAAAGAAAGGAAGGGAAGGACTGCTATGACACCGGTTAGATCACGCTTCCTTGTACTGGCTTTCGTCTTCCTACTTGCTGCTTCCTCGTGCTGGGCTCAAGTTAAGGTGATTACTCCCAGCAATATGCAGGACATGATATTGGCGACAGTGACGAGCGCGAACGCTTGGTTTGCCGATCCTGCACCGCCAGGTGGCTTGGGTGGTTCGGGTGCCTTGTTTATGTCGCTGGGCGGGGATGGCAGTTCCAGCACAGGTAATTACTGCGGTCAGGTATGGCTTGGGACCAACGCGTTTGCCGGAGTCAAACTAACTGACCTGACTATGCTTTCATATCAAACGTGGTGTTCCAACTCAGGGATTTGGAACGCTGCGCAAGGCACTTGGTCGCCGCCAAGGCAGCCTTGCACGCTTAGGCTGGTCATAAACACCAATGATCCTCTGGATCCGACGCCTATTCGAATGCTGATGTTTCGTCCCATTAAGCTCACAGGCGCCAGCGAACCCGGATACGGCTTAGCTCCGTACCCTGAGGATTTCAATTACCTCAACTTGTGGAAGACGCAGGACTGTCTGTATGGAGGTGACGGGTGCTGGGCGGAGTTCTACTATGGTCAGACCCCGTGCCTTTGGACAGGAACTTGGGGCGAGCTGCTTGCGAAATACCCGAACGCTACCATCACCATCCCCGAACTGCAGGTTGGCGGCGAGTGGCCTGAGGCATATCCCGTCAATACTCCCAATGGGTGCGGTCTGAGCCTGGAATGGGGTGCCGAATCTCGGGGCGGAGGCGACTGGCCTACCCAGCCGTGGAAGAATTGGTGGAGGGAAGCACTCAACGCTGTCGGATTCGTTGACTACCTACAGGTCGGAGTTGGTGCAGACTATGTGGTATACGATTTCGAAGCAGACAGCAAGAATCCCCCTGTCGCGATGAACGGGAAAGCCCTCCAAGAAGGAGCATCTCGCACAGGTGCCCAGAATTGGCCTTTCGTAGTTTACGGACGGTGCGTCGAGAGAACGCTGCCGGTGCCTTCGTACCCACCGTGGCGAGACGATGCTCACTTCTACCTGGAGGACGGCAGCGGTCAGCAGATTGAAGTGGTTTGTCTGCAGCACGAGTATGCGGGTGTTACGCTCGGCAAGTACTACCGCGTGCAGGGCCGCGCTTTGCCCAGGTATTCCATAATGCCCAGTGGACAGCCGACCCCCATGCGGATTCACACAGACGCTTGGTCATATCCGCCGCTTATTGTGGAGCTATCCGAAGGCGAACCGCAGTAGTTGATGCAGTAGCAACGGGTGAAATGAAAGGCGCCGACTCACACAATCGGGTCGGTGCCTTTTTCTGCACTTACAGGTGAGCCGCAGATGTCAGTTGTTGTCGGTGATTCCAGGCCACGGATGCGGCGCGAGAGAGATCTTGCGTTTGATGCGAGCCAGCGCGTTATCCACGGACTTCGTTTTGCACTGGAGTTCACACGCTATCTCGCGGTAGGACTTGCCCACTTGGTACCCCGTAAGCACTCGATACTCGAAGTCCGAGAGCATTCTTCGAAGCATATGTTCCAATCGCGCTCTGTCTTCTCTCTTCAAAACAAGCTCCTCGGGATCGACCGTATCATCGGAAACCAGCACATCAGCAAGGTTCCACTCGGAATCACTATCGTCGGACGGATATTCGAGGGAGACCGACGTATTTAATGGGGTCTGTTTGCGTCTGGTAGCCGTCTTGATTGCAGTTATTACGTGGCGCTCGATGCATATCCTGGCAAATGAAATGAAGGAAATGTCCTTCTCGGGACGATAGTCCACAATGGCCTGCCACAAACCGATCATTCCAATTTGCAGCAGGTCTTCCTTCTCAGCGCCCATCAGGAAGTAAGATCTTACTTTGGTTCTGACTAAGCCTCGGTACTTATAGAGCAGGTATTCCGCAGCCTGCTCATCACCTGCTTGGGCAATCTTCACTATCTCCTGGTCGCTGAGGAGAGCATAGCGGGAATTGGACAGATTTCGCTCTTCCTGCAATTCTTCTTGCACCAGTTCACCTCTTTCTCAACTGGCTCAAGTCTCGTGCTCGACCTCGACTGCAAGTTTGGTCAACACAACAGCCGCCAGTCCGGCAGCTATTGCCATTGCCGCAGTCAAAGCGACGGGAATTTCAGCCAACAGTTTGTCCCCGAAGCGAATTCGGAGTTTCTTCGGTCGACCGCTCGAGACCACCTTTTGGATATCCTCGAGCAAGTCGATGACCAGGTCCAAGGCATCTGCTGCTCGCGATGCAACTTTGCTGATCGGCTCTTCCTCAGTTACGAGGTTTTGTGCCGATGTGGCTTCCATCTCGTTCATGGCTGTCATCGCGATGCATTATATAACAGTAGAAACAGGGTTGACAACCCATTTCCAGCACAAGTTACGCAATTTGAGAAGAAAATGCCCGAATAAATCGGCTTTCGAGGCTTTCGTTCTCCAAATACTCCCGCGGGATTGCTATAATTGAACTGGTAGGGAGTCGCAGTCTCCCGTATTTCAGTGCAGCTCACGGAGGAATTCAGACGTGAGGCTACGCGTGATCCGAGCCTTCTGGGCGGCGGTTCTTTTTTGCGCTGTGCTTTCGGCGGTTCAGGCGTCACCCGCCGCTTTGGTTATAGACGCCGGCAGCCAGTCAGTCAAGTGTGACGACGAAAAGTTAGAGTCCAGACTGCTCAAACCTTTCGGCAGTCAGGTAGGCGCGTTCGTACAAAACACCACGACTGAGCCGAGAAAACTGCAGGTCAAGTTCTGCGGTTTAAGCGAGGCGAGATACGATCTATACGTGAACGGCAAGTACCTGGGCGTCAAGGATGCAGCTGAGCTAGAAAAAGGGTTCGACCTGACGGTTCCTGGGCGAATCGTAGACCCGCGCTTGGTCCTGTGTTTGGAAACTGTGAAGCCTCTTATTGAGGCTGAGTATTCGCGACTCAAAGATATCAGAAGTCCCGAACCTGCGAGGATCTGTGCAACTCTGCAGCAGGCGATAGGGTGGGTGAGGTCCAGCTTACAGATAGAAAAAACTTACCGTTCACTGACGGTAGTCGCGGTTCCGGAGGGACGCGTGCTGCAGCGTCCGAATGTTCCTACCAGGCTTGACGACGAAGACACCATGGCATCGGTAAATAGGGCCTGCTCACTGCTGCACGAAGCGCGTTCCAGAATGTCTTCGGTGATACAGGATCCGGACCTGAGAAACTCCGCCGTGATGTGTCTGACGCCGGTCGATTTTGCTGCGAGCTTCGCCGTCAAGAATGGCAAACCGTGCATAGCCGCATCCGTTACCAACTACTGCAATCTACCCGTTTCAGGGAAAATAGTTGTCACTGTTCCGGCCGGCTGGAAGTGCGAGAAGACCACATGGCCATTTTCGAACTTGGCAAGCGGCAAGTCTGTCCGCGCTGATTGCATCCTGACCAGGAATAAGCCCAATGCTCCGCTTCCAGAAGGGGTGAAGGTAGCGGCTGACCTAAGTATGACGCATGACGGCCTGCGTGCGCACTGGGTTATACCTGCAATTGCACGGACTCCTGAGCTTCAGTCAGCCGTAATGCCGAATTCTGGAAGTCGCAAGTCATCGTCCAGTTCAGTAGGACCAAGTACTGACACTGGCAAGTGACACACGCGAGGTTTAGTTCTGATGCCCCAATTTGCTTACAAACCCAACTTCGAAGACGCGCTGCGTCACTGGCATGCATTCTGGGCACAAGAGATTATCGATAGACCGTGTGCCAAGATAGTTGTTTCGGCGACGGGACGCAAGGACCTTCAACCGCTTTCCGGGGTGCAGTATCCCGGCGAAGACCTTGCCACATATATACGAGCATTTGACGAATGGGCGGCCGACACATACTTTGCAGCTGACGCTGTGCCGTTTTTCGTGCCCAACTTCGGACCTGACGTCTACGCGGCGTTCTTCGGCGCGGAACTGAAGTTCGCAAAAGATCACGCGACAAGCTGGGCTGTGCCCTTTGTTACCGACTGGGAGAACGTGGCAGAGTTATTCTCCAGTCCGAAAGGTCGGTGGTGGGATGCGGCACTGGACTTCGTCAGCAAGGCGCGCGAAATAGGACGCGGCAAATTCGGGGTTGGCGTGTTCGATCTGCACTCCAATTTGGACTGCCTGGCAGCTATGCGTGGTCCTGAGCAGCTTTGTATGGATCTGCTCGACTGTCCGGATGCCGTCGAAGAAGCGCTTGTCTGTGTGCGCCGAACCTATCCTCTTGTGTTTGAGGCGCTTTACGAAGCTTCCGGTCAGAACGAGACCGGATGCACGACCTGGCTTCCGATGTACTATCCAGGCAAGTTTGCAGTGGTGCAGTGCGATTTCATCTGTATGATAAGCCCTGAGCATTTTCGCAGGTTCGTAATGCCCGCTCTAGAGGAGGAGGCGGCGTACCTGGGTCATTCGTGTTTCCACTTAGATGGTCCAGAGGCGTTGGTTCATCTGGAGGACATATTGTCGATCAAAGAAATTCAGGCAATTCAGTGGGTTCCGGGAGCAGGCAATGCCCCGTTAATACAATGGATGGATCTGCTCAAGCGCATACAGGATGCCGGTAAATCAGTCTACGTCGGCTGCACGGCCGAAGAACTTCCTGTTTACCACAGGGAGCTTGCTCCAAACAAAGTCTTCTACGATGTTCACGGCGTTGCGTCCGCAAAGGACGCAGACAATCTAATCCGGTGGCTCATAGAAAATACGTAACTGCAAAGACCCTTACTGATCTGCCATGATGATGTCGCTACTGAATTCAGCTCTGGCTAGCCCAGACCTTGTACAATCCTTTTCCGGGGTCCGAGCGATACTTGGGCTCGGCCCGGGGATTCCTGAGGCTTTCGAGGCTTTATGCGTAGCTTACGGTTGGGCATACGTACGAGCGACGGTCTCTTCACGTGCCCCCGTTTTCATCATAGGGCGTGATCCTCGGCCTACTGGCGAAGCTGTGGCATTTGCTCTCGCAAAGGGTTTTCTGGCTGGAGCTGCTTCGCGCGGTGCCGACCTGCGAATTATCGATCTGGGAATAATAACAACGCCTCTTGCTCAAACGGCCGTGCGAGCTTTGGGCGCCGACGGCGGTGTGATGGTAACTGCGAGTCACAATCCGTTGGATCACAACGGCTTCAAGTTTCTGACCGGTGCCGCATATTCCGATCCATATTACCTCGCCAATGCGGCGAGCACTAATACGTCGTTTGTTGGGAGTAAGCACGTTCAATCGGCACCGTGTGGAGCGCTTCTGTCGGCGTCGGCCATGGCAAAGGTAATCGATGCTGTGAGGCAGTTGGCTAATGGTGTAGATGCCGATGAGTTCGCAAGATCGGTGAAGCAGGTTACTCGAGAGCGTGTGGAGTGCGCGCTTCGCTCGCCGGATAATGATTCGCCGAGGGTCAAGGCGGAGCGAGCATATCTGGATGAAATCGGTCGTGACTGGGGTATCGCTCCACATTGTTTGAAGCCACTTACACTGGGACCGGCTTTGCTAGATCCAAACGGAGGAGCCGGATCTGGGGTTGTGGCTCGTGTGCTTGAGCATTTTGGTGTGCGCACGATTGAGATTAACGCCGAGCTGGGATTTCCTGAGCACGGGATCGACACTGACGGAATCGATCCGGCAAGCGGTAGGCATATGCTCTTGCGGGTTGCCCGTGCGGCGGCACGGCACAGGGCACGGTTCGGCGTGGCGTTTGACTACGATGCAGACCGCGGAAATCTTGTACTGCCGGGACTAGACGAATCCGCAATCATCCCTCCTCAGCGCGTTGCCACGTTCAACATAGGGTTTGCGCTGGCGCGGCACAAACTGAGGGGCAAAACGGACAAGCCTCTTGCGGTTGTGCTGTCGGACGCCACTTCACTGGCGTCAGTTAGGGTTGCAGAGTCGTTTGGTGCTGAAGTGCACGTGGTGGAGACGGGAGAAATAAACGTAGTTACGAAGATGCATCAGCTGCGGGCAAAGGGGTACGAGGTGCCAGTTGGCGTCGAAGGTCCTAACGGGGGTACTATTTTTGGTTCCAGCACTTGCCGAGATGGCCTGCAGGTTGCGATGGCTGCCGCATTGGCTGAATCACAGCCGGAAATAGCACAAGAGTGGTTTCGGGTTGCATCTGAGTGTTGTCGGGGCCGAGAAGATTACAGCAGCAAGCCCCAGAGGCCTTGGGATCTTGGTATGCTAGTTTCCTCGGTGCCAACCAACTCAAATGTAATGCTTCGGCTGTCTGCACCTTCTATTTCACAGGCTGAGATGAAAAAGCGCTTGGAGGATGTGTTTGTCAGAACCGCTTGGCCTCGTCTTTCTTCGCGCTTCCAGTCCTACCAATTCGAAAACTTCGAGGGTACTGAGTGTGTTCCGCAGAGGACCGGTGATGAGAGTGGTGCGTGGCGCGTGATGCTTATTGCGCCGGGGCGACGGGCGTTCGTGTTTGTGCGAGGTTCGAGGACCGAAGCAGGTGTCTGGCGCATGGTTGTAGACTGCGACGACGCTTCGGATTTTGCTGTTCTCGAGCCGCTCGCACGTCAGGTTTTCTCGCAGGCTGCGGGCAGCGAGTAAAACTGGCTTGCTTTCCAAGGGAGCACTTATTACTGCAGGATAAAACGAAACCTCTGTCAAACTTACCCTAGGGCGTGCGCAAACGGCACCCTCTTACAGTATTTCCTGCTGATTCATTACTAGGAGAATCCCCATTGAGACGCATAGCAGTGTTGACCAGCGGCGGAGACGCGCCGGGAATGAATGCTTGCATCAGATCTGTGGTGCGTTACGGTCTTGCCGCAGGACTCCAGGTGTACGGTGTACGTCAGGGCTACCGGGGGCTTATTGACAATCAGATCTTTCCGTTAGACTCCCGAGCTGTGAGCGGCATACTCCGCGCCGGTGGTACGATACTTATGAGTGCGCGCAGTCAGGAGTTTCACACCGAGGCTGGTCAGTGCCGTGCTATTGAAGTGCTGCGCGGCTGGGATATCGACGGACTCGTGGTGATAGGCGGCGACGGTAGCCTCCGCGGAGCGCTCGAGCTTCACCGTAAAGGTTTTCCTGTAGTGGGTGTGCCGGCGTCGATAGATAACGATATCGCCTGCACTGAGATGTCAATCGGCGTGGATACTGCTCTCAACACTATCCTAGAGGCCGTCGACCGAATCAAAGATACGGCTGCGGCGCTGCAGAGGGCTTTCGTGATAGAGGTTATGGGTCGCAGCCACGGGTATCTGGCTCTGATGGCAGGCATAGCAGGCGGAGCCGAGATGGTTGTGCTGCCGGGAACCCAAGTGGATCGAGACAAAGTAGTTGATGAAGTTAGATCGGCTTTCCTGCGCGGCAAACCGCATTTCATAATAGTCGCTGCTGAGGGCGCATCGAGCGCCGAAAAAAGTATCTCTCAGTTGCTGTCGGAGTATGTCCAAGCATCGGGCCACGAGGTTCGTACCACTGTGCTGGGACACGTCCAGCGTGGAGGCAGCCCTACTTGCTACGATCGTCTTCTAGGTACGCGTCTAGGAGCGGCAGCGGTTGATTGCTTGCTGAAGGGAAAATCCGGCGTGATGGTCGGCATCCAATCGGGTGAAATTGCCGTCACCGATCTTGAAACAGTACTGAGTGCTGCCCCTGAGCTCAGCAAGGAAGCCTTGCGTCTGTCCGAGCCGCTTGCGCATTGATCATTGATGCTGGCTAGCTACGGAGGAGTGTGATGAGAATTACCCCTAGTCCGGGAAACAGCATATCGGTTCTTTTGCGTCACCCCAATACCGCTCAGGCGTTTGCTGAGGTGGTTCGTGTCATCGCTGAATCTGGTGGGGGTATAGGGCCGATAGAGGTTACAGATTGCACCACCAGGTCAATAACGAGGCGAATAGCTATAGACACCACTGGCGGGGACCATCCGGATCGTATAGTAGCTGCGCTGCGGGGTTTGGCGGGGATAGAGGTGCTGGATGTCTACGACCGCACGTTCAAGCTGCATGAGGGTGGGAAACTGGAGGTGGTTTCCAAGGTTGCGCTGCGCGATTCGGCAGACCTTTCGATGGCGTATACGCCTGGGGTCGCTAGAGTGTGCCAGGCTATCCATTCACGGCCGTCGGCTGCGCGCGACTACACCATAAAGCGCAGTACGGTTGCTGTATTGACGGATGGGTCGGCAGTTCTTGGACTAGGCGATATCGGCGCTGTTGCCGCGCTTCCGGTAATGGAGGGTAAGGCTGTCCTGTTCAAAGAGTTCGGGAAAGTTGACGCTTTCCCAGTGTGTGTTGACACGAAGGACCCTGAGGAGCTGCTTGCCTGTGCGCGTGCCGTCGCTGCAACGTTCGGTGGGATAAACCTGGAAGACATAGCGGCCCCGAAATGTTTTGAAATTGAGCGTCGGTTAACGGATGCCGTAGACATCCCTGTATTCCACGATGATCAGCACGGCACGGCCGTAGTTGTCGGTGCGGCGTTCATCAATGCTGTCAAACTAACCGGAAAAGAGCCTTCGAAGATGAGAGCGGTTATTTCGGGTGCCGGAGCTGCTGGCGTGGCTTGCACGCGGGCTCTTTATGATCTTGGCATTGGCGATGTTATCGTGTGTGACAGACAGGGTTCCATCTACCGCGGACGCCAAGGAATGAATCCTGCGAAAGAATGGCTTGCGCAGGTCTCTAATGCGCAAAACTTCAAGGGCACTCTTCAGGAAGCTCTCGTAGGTGCCGACTTGTTTTTGGGCGTTTCCGGTCCGAATTTGCTAACCGGAGACGACATCCGGAAAATGGCACAAGCTCCGATAGTTTTTGCACTGTCCAATCCAGTTCCAGAGGTTGCCCCAGAGGCAGCAGCCGAATACGCTGCGGTCGTAGCCACTGGAAGGTCGGACTATCCAAATCAGATTAATAACGTTTTGTGTTTCCCCGGATTGTTCCGCGGACTGCTGGAGTGTGGCGCGAAGCGAGTGACGCGAGAGATGTTGACGGCTGCAGCAAGGGCAATTGCGTCGGTTATCTCGGAGGACGAACTTCGCCCGGATTTTATAATCCCCAGTGTTTTCGACAAGAGAGTCAGCGAGTCCGTGGCCGGCGCAGTGGTCCGAGTGGCTTCCGATCCGTCTGCTGCGCAGACGCCGATCTATTTTGACTTTGCTGCTTCTCGGTAACGCATCTTCAGTGCCACGGCGACTGTTCCTGCCAAGAGCGAGAAAGCAGTTTGGGGCTCCGGCACAATCGGCGGCTGCTGTTCGTGGTCCGAGTGGTTATAGATAAGGAGTAGCGGCAGCAGTCCTCGTGCGAGTTGGAGGAATGGTACAATCTGTGTGCTTTCCGTAATCAGCGGCTCGGAGGCTATCGGCGTCAGACTTACTTGCGGCTCGACAAGCCTCAGAAGCACCTCTTCCTCCGACGGCTGTGCCACTGCTACGGTGAACACTTCGGCTGGTTCTGTTTCAGGAGGAGTCTCGTGTGCGCCTTCGGGTATGGTTACCGGCTTTTCTTCTCTTGCCTCGGCTGATATCACCTGCGTAAAGCCCTTGACCTTGCTTTGAATTGCCGGGAGTGTTTCCGTTATAGGGTTTCCACAGCCGATGTCCAGTACTGGCTCGCCGGATCGATTTGCAAATACTTTGTGGTTGGCAGAAAGCCAGCAGTTTCTGCAAAGTATAGCACCGGTCTTGGATACGAAGTGCATCCTGACCTTTACAGGCTTGGCAAGCTTGATTACTTGCAAGTTCTCGCGGAAATACTGAATCACGTGTTCCTGAGACACCTTGAAAAACTGGGAATAGCGCCTGCCGACTACCTTTTCTTGCGAAACCTGCTTGACCAATTCCTCAACAGTGTCGGCAGCGTATTTCACGAATGAACCAGGCCGCGGCGGTTTGCGCGCGCTTGCCGACGAGGACGCTGCAACTGCCAGTGTCAACACCATTGTCAGCCAAATCTTTGAGGTAAGCATTGGTTCTAGTCCTGTAGGGTTCTTTTTGATCAGCCACGTACGCGTTCCGCTACTTGTTGTGTTGCAAGAAACATACCACTAGCCAACTTTTGTCTGGCCGGTCTCTGCACGGAGTCACGGCAATTCGACGCTCTACAACTGTGTTTGAGTGGCAATCCCAAGCTTAATTACATCAGGGTCGGTAATTTTCCTCCCGGAGTGTTGCAGCAATTTGTCCACCGAGCACGTGATCAGATGAAGGAGCGTTGGGCAAATACGTTGAATCACCTCGATGGTCAATTCTGTCATTGAAGGTAGGTGTTGATATGTCGTACTTGCATAGTGTTGGAACAGTGGGCGCTGCGCTCAGTTTGTCGGCGGTAGTTGCTGCTTCCGCGGTGACGGGCGACGCTGGCAGCGTCCTGTCCGAAACACCTGAGCAGCGTGACGCCCGTATGAAGTGGTGGCGGGAAGCCAGATTTGGGATGTTTATTCACTGGGGGATATATTCTGTGCCGGCCGGTGTCTGGAACGGCAAGGAGATTCCTGGCATAGGTGAGTGGATTATGCACCACGCCAAGATACCAGTGGCTGACTATGCGAAACTCGCGGAGCAGTTCAATCCCGTGAAGTTCAATGCCGAAGAGTGGGTGCGAATTGCAAAAGAAGCTGGTATGAAGTACATCGTGATCACTGCAAAACACCATGACGGCTTCGCGATGTTTTGTTCGAAGGCATCCAGTTTCAATATCTGCGACGCCACGCCGTTTAAACGCGATCCTTTGAAAGAACTTGCCGAAGCGTGCCGCAAATACAACATGCCCTTGGGCTTCTATTATTCTCAGGCTCAGGACTGGCATCATCCAGGCGGGGCTGCCTGGGGCAACACTCACTGGGATCCTGCTCAAGACGGCGATATGATGGATTATATAAAGAAGATAGCCGTGCCTCAGGTTAGGGAGCTTCTTACCAACTATGGCAAGGTTTGGATAATTTGGTGGGACACGCCTGTGGGAATGACGCCAGAAATGGCGCAGGAGCTACTGCCGTTGCTAAAACTGCAGCCCGGCATCATAATGAACAACCGTTTGGGCGGAGGCGTAAAGGGTGATTTTGATACTCCGGAACAGGAAATTCCTCCGAACGGCATCCCAGGCCGCGATTGGGAAACTTGTATGACAGTAAACGACACGTGGGGTTACAAATCGACGGATACGAACTGGAAGTCCACCGAAACTCTGCTGCGCAATTTGATCGACATTGCGAGCAAGGGTGGCAACTATCTCCTCAACGTTGGGCCTACAGCGGAGGGAGTGTTCCCGCAGCCCATAGTCGACAGATTCCTTGAAATGGGCAAATGGTTGAAAACAAACGGCGAAGCAATCTACGGCACCACTGCCAGCCCGTTTCCTGAGCAGCTCCCATGGGGCAGATGCACTAGAAAGGGGTCAAAACTCTATCTGCACGTGTTTGACTGGCCGTCAGACGGCTTACTGAGAGTGCCTCTCATGAACGAGATACGGTCAGTTTCGCTGCTTGCCCAGCCCGACAAGACTTTGACATACAGCAGCACAGGCGACGCGCTGGAGATACGACTACCAAAGGAAGCGCCCGACCCGATTGCCTCGGTAGTTGTGCTCGATATTCAAGGCGAACCGCATGTTACGCAGGCGACGAAGTAATTTACACAGAGGTGAAAAAGAGCCCGGCGGCACATATTCACGCGCCGGGCTTTCTGTTCTTGTTTCTTCTGCTTGCTTTCAGAGGATAACTTGCTTCACGCTGTCGATTCCATCAACTTGTGCGATTTTCTCGAGTACGGCGGGTGGCACCTCTGAGTCCACGCTGAGTACCATCAGTGAGTGCTGGCGCGGAGCCTTCCGTCCCAGGTGCATGCTGGCGATGTTTATGTTTTCGTTGCCCAGTATAGTGCCCACCTGACCAATGATACCGGGCCTATCTGTGTGCGGCGACACAAGCAGTATTCCCTCAGGCGCAATATCTATTGGGAAGCCATTCATGCGTACAACACGCATATCCTTAGCTCCGAAGAGCGTGCCAGTTATCTCGGTCGTCCCTTTGTCCGTCTTGACGTTTATCGTTAGTGTGGATGCATAGTCTCCGCCTTCAGGTGATTTGCTTTCAACGACTTCTATACCTCTCTGTTTGGCAATCACTGGCGCATTTACGGGGTTTACAGATTCACCGACTGCCGGTTTCAGGAACCCGACAAGTGCGGACCTACCGATCGGTCCCGTGTCTATTGACGCCACTTCTCCGCAGTACCGTATCTCTATTTGTGTGGCTCTTCCCTCTGTAATCTGTGCCGCCAGTGAAGCCATTTTTTCGGCCAGCGGTAGGAAAGGCTGAACGGCCGCCAAGACCTCAGGAGACAGCGCCGGCATGTTCACCGCGCTTCGCGCAGATCGCCCCTCGAAAACATCTACGATCTGCTCGGCAACGTCTATGGCTACGTTGGTCTGTGCTTCGACGGTCGAGGCGCCAAGGTGAGGCGTCGTGACTACATTGGGCAGCTCAAAAAGTTCACTCGAGAAGTCTGGCGGTTCAGTGACGAACACATCGAGCGCTGCGCCTGCGCATTTGCCGCTTTTCAGGGCCTCAATCAGGGCTGCGTCGTCGATTATTCCGCCGCGCGCCACATTGACGATCCGCACACCGTCTTTCATGATGGCGAACTGCTTCGCGCCGATCATGCCTATGGTGTCTTTGTTCTTGGGCACATGGAGGGTAATATAATCGCTGCGCCTTAAACACTCTTCAAAGTCCACGAGTTCCACGCCAATCTGTTCAGCGGTTTGTGTGCTTATGAACGGGTCGTAGGCGATGACGTTCATACCGAACGCCTGGAGTCTTTTTGCTACTTCCTGGCCAATCTTGCCCAAACCAATAACGCCCAGGGTCTTTTTGTATACTTCATTGCCGACAAATTTGCTTCGGTCCCATATCTTATTGCGCATCGCGTAGTATGCTTGCGGGATATTCCTGGCAAGCGCCAGAAGCATTGCGACCGTTAGTTCCGCGGCTGCTATGGTATTTCCGCCCGGGCTGTTTACAACGATGACACCTTTTTCGGTTGCGGCTGCTACGTCGACGTTATCAACACCTACTCCAGCCCTGCCTATAATCTTCAGTTTTTTGGCAGCCTCGAGCACCTTGGCGGTAACTTGCGTGCTGCTGCGTATAACCAACGCATCATAGTCGCCTATTATCTTACAAAGCTCGTCCTCCGAAAGCCCCGTCTTAACGTCTACTTCGCCGATCTTTTTGAGTATCTCGATACCTTCGGATGCGATCTTGTCGCTTACCAATACCTTTGGCATTTTACGTTCTCCTCTTTGCGTCCTAGTAGACTTTACTTATCTTGTTCTAGAGCACGCTTCGGAATACCTGCCTGCGGTACCTGGGAAGTTCACTGCCGACGCGTTGCTCTCATGGCGGTTACCTGCAATCCATTCGTCTTTGCCAAAGCCTCAACGATCATCTCGCGCTTCTTCGAAGCGTTGAATGAGAACAACACAAATCCATCCAGCTTTGATTGTCGGACTGCTTGTATCTGCTTCAACGTGTTTGGGACAGTATTCGTGTGCACGTCTATACCGACGTAGGTGGGTTTTCCTCCCGACCATTTCTTGAATCCGGACAGCCAATTTCTGAATGCGGCTGCCTGTTTAGGATTGGCTTCATCCTTGTAATTCATCGGACAGTTTGCATCCAGCAAACCTTCTTCCATCCATCTCTTCCAGTCTTGACATACGACAGCAAATGGCGACGATGCAGAGAACTCACTTGGGCAATCACCCCAAGCAATCGTGGAAGCCGAGATAACGACCTTAGGCTTGACAGCCTTCACCCTTTTGCGAATCTCTGCCACCAATCTTGTCACTTGGTCGCGCTTCCACTGAAGCCATTTCGGATCATCAGTTGCCGGTTTTGCAGTAGTGTTGGTCTCGCTGCGATACTGCTCCAGTGCCAGGTCTGAATACCCCCAGTTTTTCCCGGGGTAGCGGATGTAGTCGAGATGGATGCCATCAACATCGTAGTTTCTCACGATCTCTTCAACTACAGACGCTACGTAATCCCGTGCTTGCGGGATCCCAGGGTCAAGATACAGTCCTTCGCTAGCTCTGGTGTTTCCGTCCTTATCTTTATTGACCCATTCGGGATGCCGAACCGCAATGTGCTTCGGGTCACTCGGGGTTCCTGAAGACCACATCCGCAGCGTGTTGATCCACGCATGGACTTCTATTCCTTCAGCGTGAGCTTTCTTGATAATAGCTGCGAGCGGATCGAAGTCTGGTGCGATGCCGCTTCCCTTGGGTTCGGTTTCCGAGTTGTAGTAAGCGTCACCGTTTTTGCGCACTTGGACAAACAGGGCTGTGATACCGGCTTTCTTCGCAGCTGCGACAGTAGCATCAATCTCTTCTTGTGTGAAGAAGCCGGATGTCCAGGCGGTTATCCATGCTCCTCTGAATTCGGACTGTGCAGATGTGCAACCCGCGGTGAAAAGACACACGAGAACCGCTGTGAGGCACAATTTTGATTGCCTAAGTCCAAGCGCGCGCAGAGAGTTTTGAATATGGGCTTGTCGTCTATCCATCCAGGTACCTTTCGATATAACTGCGCTGAGAGTACTCACGGACCAGTTCTTCGTCCAGTGGATACACGCCGAACTGCCTGGCTGCTTCGACCATCGCTCGGTAGTTTGCAGGCTTAACCCCAGGGTGGATCGAGTTGGATGAAGCCAGAATATGTCCTCCACCTGGGGAACCCTTGGCTATCGTCTCCTTAACCGCGTCGACGACCTCTTCTATAGGCGCATGGGTCAGTATCTCAGTGCAGTCGACATTTCCCACTACGCATACTCTGTCGCCGTAGCGCTCTTTGACCCTGCCTATATCCATGTGGGCGATAGGCTCCAGCGGGTCTATTGCATCGATACCCGCGCTAACCATCTGGTCTAGTATTCCCCAAATGTCGCCGTCGGTGTGCTTGATAAAAGGCACGCCCTTGCGATGTACCGCTTTTACCAACTTTTCGAGGTACGGCAGTGAATACTCTTCCCAGTGTTCTACTGACATTATCGTGCCGTGGCGGCTGGCGTAATCGTCGCCTGAGACTATCACATCGGCTCCCAGATCGATAGCAGCTTCAGCCAATTCTACCTTGTACTCGCTTACCATTGCTGCCAGCTCGTGGACGAACATGGGGTCTTCGATGTAGTCGATCATTAGGTTGTCCAAACCCCGCAAGTAGTGCGAGAACTCGAACGCTTCGTGCGTTAGGAATACGATCGCCTTTTCACCCTTGAATCTTTCTACTGCGGCGTTCAGGTCTGTGAACCTGTGCGGAGCATTGGGATCAGGTGGCTCGTAGGATTCGAGATCCTCTTTGCTCTTGATTGGCCCGCCGGAAGGGTAATACACACCGAAACCGGCTGTTTTCCAGTGTATACCCCATTCGTCGACCTGGGCGCCGTCTGGTCCGGGCGATGTCATCTGGTTCTCAAAAATTGTGACGCCGTCAAGCCCCTCACGAGCGCAGAACTCGAGGTAGCCGACTTCTCCATGAAGTGCGGAAAGCGTCGGCTCGTTAATGATGAGTTCCCAGACCGGGACAACATCCGGCTCCTCGCGGTTTAGTGCAGCAAGAAAGCGGTCAAGTCCTGTCATTTGTTTCTCCAAGCGGTATGGAAGCATAGTACCGAACAAGGATTTTGAAGTCAAGAGACGTCTATGCACGGTGGGCATCTTTAGATATGTGGGCTTCCCAAAAGCGATTCGCGACCATGCCCAACAAGATCGAGCTACTTCTTCAAGCTTCGCTCGAATTGACTGACCGCACCCTGATGTGGTAGCATACTTATGGGAAGTTACCTCTTGAGGAGGGTTTTATAGAAGAGATGAAATCATTCTTTGTGGCACTGCAGATGATCAGTGCGGTTGCGTTGATCGCGATAGTTATGTCGCAGGCCACCAAGAGCGAGGGTCTCACTGGCACTATTGGTGGCAAAGCAGAGTCTGCATTTCAGGGCAAACCGGGCTTCGAGGAGAGACTCGGCGAGATTACGAAGTGGGCTGCAATAACGTTTTTGGTAATGAGCGCTATCGTCGCGTACGTAGTCCGCTAAGCAGAAAGCTGCGAGTGGATATCCCAGGCTCGTAGGCTGATCAATCTTTCAGTGCACCAGCCTCCTCAATGTACAGCACGCTTTTAGCTGATCAAGCGGCGCGCTCCACGTTGTAGTCTCCGGACGAACTGACTGCAAGAGGACAGTCGGCACAGTCAGTGAGCTTGCACTCCATGCATTCTGGATGCCTAGGTTCCTGTGCCGAAGATACAAGCACGTAATAAAGCAGCGCGCTGCCGGCAATCCATACTAAGACGAACGCGAGCCACATTTTCGCTTTACCCTCTAACATCAATTATCGGTTGAAAAGCCCTATTTGTTCAGGCAGGTTTACTGCTGATGGCTTCACCTAGGACAATGGATACCCGGGAACGCATCACTCTCCTAACACCTGCGTCAGCCGTCATGCGTTATAAAACTCGCGAATATGTCGTGCTGCAATGAATGGGCATATATACGCAGAGCGGCCTCTTGTGGTATAAATGGTTTTAGGTAGCACATATGATGAATACGGCAGGTTTTCTCAGAATGATAACGGTTTGCGGTGTCCTCGCTTGTGCGGCGGTAACACAGTCCGCCGCCTCCGATTTTGTACGTATCCAGGGCGACCAGTTCGTCTTCCGCGGTCAGGTAGTCAAGTTCAAGGGAACCAACTACTATCCTCGAGACCATATGTGGGCGGATATGTGGAACAGTTGGGACTGGCAGGAGATGACGCGCGAAGTTGCGATGATTCGGGACCTGGGACTCAACTGCGTCCGCATACTGGTTCCTTATAGTCACGGCGGCTGGGGCGGGGCAAACCCGCCTGCGGACCGGCTTCAGAAGCTGGAAGATCTGGTAAACCTTCTTGGAGACAACGGTATTCGAAGCTGCATAACGCTTTTCGATTGGGAGACCAGTTTTCCCGCTGCAGGCACAACGAAGGAACGGGATCACCTAAGCTACTTGTCGGCCATAGTCAACCGGCTGAAGAACAACGAGTATGTGTTCATGTGGGACGTTAAGAATGAGCCAGACCACCCTGCGAATATCGGCGGTTACGATAACTGGGATTCAAACCCTGCGGCGCGGGACAAGATAATCAGTTGGTTGAACCGCATGTGCAACGCTGTCAGAGCCATAGATTCAAACCACCCTGTTTCTGTTGGGATCCGATGGTGGGAAAACGTACAGGATGTGATCGGCTTCGTAGACATCGCTGTATTTCACTCCTACTGGCCTAACGTTGTCCAGCAAATCTCTGATATCAGGTCTTACATGGGGGCTAATCCTAAGCCCATACTTTGCCAAGAGTTCGGTTGGCCTACTAATCCTACACCTTGTAATCGCGACGGTCAGCTCATATGGAGCTACACTGAGGCCGAGCAGCTGAATGTATATACAAACCACCTTACAGCGTTTGCATCTCAGGGAATTGCCGGGTGTCTACAATGGATGACTTTCGACGCGCGTATGTACACGCCTGATCCGAATGTAAGCTTCGAAAACTATTTCGGACTGTGGCGCTACGACTACACTCTCAAACCTGCTGGTGCTTACTACCGCGATAATTTCCCGGTCTCACTATTCCCGTCGCGTTCAGAACCTCCCGGTCCGGTTACACAGTTCGTAGCCCAGCCAACCGACTCGGGTGTTAGGCTGTCGTGGGTCAATCCTTCGGACGCGAACTTTGCCGGCACAGTAATCCGTGTCAGCACGTCAGGCTATCCTGCCGACGCTGAGTCCGGGGAGTTGGTCTGCGATCGGCCCGCCCAGCCGGGTTCTCAAGATTCTTTTGTTCACTTGGGTGTTACTCCCTGCACGACCTACTTCTATGCCGCCTTCGCGTACAACCAAAACAGACGCTTTTCGCAGCCTGCCAAGACATCTGCTACACCTGGCCAGGGCTGCCTTGCCGCGATCAAGCAACTTCCAGATAACACTTGGGTTGCTTACAGCGGCGCCATAGTGACGGCAGTGTTTACCGCCGACGGATGTGTCTATGTTCAGACGCCTGACAGGTGCTGCGGAATACGGGTTGTGGTGCCAAGCTCCGGTTTGGCTCCAGGTGACATAGTTGAACTGACTGGCTATATTGGCACGCGCTGGCTCAGTGGTCAACGTTCGGAAAGACATATCACCGCGCAGACTATCAACAAGATCGGTTGTGCTTCGCCTCCTGAGCCGCTGTGTATGAGTGGCAAGTCAGTCGGCGGTGGTCCTGTAGGACTGTGGGTGCCGGGAGTTGTTGATGGGATCGGACCCAACAACGTGGGCTTACTCGTCAAGGTCTGCGGCCGTGTCACGTGCCGAGTAGGGAATTATTTCTGGGTGGACGACGGCAGCGGCGTGACCGATGTTCTCGGTCGCACCGGCGTGATGGTGCGGTGTCTTTTCGACCCCCAGGTATCGGTAGGAGACGTCGTGAGTTGTGTCGGCATCGTTGAGGGGAGCATTCCGACTGGGTGGACCTCTAACCGTCGGTGCATTCACCCAAGATCGATCGAAGACATCACAAAGTATTGACAGCGCTGCAGAGTTGAGGTATTTTGCGATCAGGTGAAACGTTTTATATGCTATCGGGGTGGTGTAGCTTGACTATGCGCGGGGTGCCTGGAAGATTCTTTTTTCTCGTTTTTGCTACGGGATTTCTCTTTAGCGCCTCATTGACATGCTGGGCGGGTTGGTCACCTGCTCGACTATTGAACGACGTGTCGGAGACTGCCACCAAGGGCGGTGAAATTTGGCCCGCGATCGACGGCGGATTTCACGCGGTTTACGCCAACACAAAACCCAGCTGGCAGGTTGTTTATAAAAGATACAAAGACGGCATTCTTTCACCGCGGCAGATCATTCGTAATGGTTTCGTGCCCAATCCCAACTTGTGTCAGGCCGGAAACGGCGACGTTCACTTGGTATGGGAGGATTGGGACGATGGTCTTCAAATCGGTTGGGCGGTCTCAAAGAATCGCGGCACAAGCTTCTTGCCTTGGCAGGAGATAACGAATACGGGCGACACCAAGTGGCCCTTGATCGTACCTTACGGTCCGCCCGACAGTCCGACAGTGATCATGAGCTTCTGGCAAGCCAAGGAAAAGAATCTTTACTGGCGGGTATATGACGGCACTTCTTGGGGTCCGCTAATGAATATGAACCAGAATGCGGACAATGAGTACGAAGTGTTCGGAATGTGCAGGAGCCTTCAGGATGGTTCGGTCTACCGCAGCTACGGCACCAAAATCGGTGGCGTTCTAAGTGTTTGCTATAGGCGCTTCAACGGCAGCTATTGGGAACCACAGGTTGTTGTTGCCAGTCCAGGATTCTTCTGTCGCCACGATATCGCAGTGAATACTACGGGCCATGTGCTTGTGATGTGGGAGCAGGACGAACGCATATGGACAAGGATCTACACCCCAGGCGTCGGCTGGGGTCCCATTGAGCGCATAACAAACGAATCCTCGGGTTTCGGTGGTGTTACTGCTGTGCCTGGCACTGCGGATTTCTACCTGGTTTACCGAAGAGGAGACCCAGGCGCATCCCAGATTTATGGCCGTCGTTGGCAAGGTGGAGTATGGCAATCGGAGGAACTTGTGTCAGTGGGGATGCCCGCTGGCTTTGTGGTTGATGCAGATGTGTGCGCGGGTCCAGATGGGACCCTTTACGCATCTTGGGAGTACTGGGGAAGCGGCGAACCGCAGCAGTGGTTCTCGGTCCGCGAAGGAAACCCGCTTCCGGACGCCGTTGTTCGGGGTTACGTTAGAGACCAGTACGGGCAAGGTATTCCGAATGCGTCTGTCGGTTCGGGAGCTTACGTAACCGTTTCCACAGCCGGTGGATATTATTCCCTAGGCGTTCCGAGTGGAGTGAGAAGCTTTACGGCATCGAAGACAGGATATGTGGGGCAAACGCTTGAGAACGTTGTTGTGCCGGCTGGAGGCACAATCAACCTGGACTTCACGATTACAGCCATACCCGTCTCCGCGCCGTCGGGTTTCGCGGCGATGCCGTCAAACAAACTGGTGCGTCTTACCTGGACAAATCCCTCAGAATCCTGGTTCCAAGGAACTATTGTAAGGTGCAAGACAGACGGGTACCCCACAGGTCCTACAGACGGAGTTCTGGTATGCGATAAGCAAAATGTGCCGGAGTCGTCTGACAGCTTTGTTCACACTGGGCTGACAAATGGCGTAACCTACTACTATGCCGCGTTCGCTTACGACTGGGACAGGCATTACTCAGCCCCAGCTTTGGCTTACGCAGTGCCGGTAAATGCCACGTGCTCGTTCGTCAAAAGTCTCCCGGACGGTTGGCTTGTGGATATGTATTCTCGCGTGGTGAGCGCCGACTTTGCTTCAACAGATGGGTGCATCTACGTGCAGGATCCAGACGGCACCTCCGGCTTACGCGTTGCAACTACGCAAACCGGTTTTTCGCCGGGGGACGTTGTAAATGTGTCCGGCAAGATATCGAGCCGGTTTTTCAGCGGGTATCGTTCGGAGCGTGTGATTACAGAGGCGACGATTACAAGAATTCGTTCTGGTTCCCCGCCAAAGCCTGTGGCAATGAAGTGCAATAGCGTTGGCGGTGGTCCGGCCGGGCCCATGGTGCCGGGAGTTAGGAACGGAATCGGTTTGAACAATATAGGGCTTCTGGTGCGTATTGCCGGCAAAGTCACTTACAAGTCCGGTAGCTACATCTACGTGGACGACGGCAGCAGCGTGGAGAACCTGTATGGGTTGTACACACCTGTTCGCGGGGTCATGGTCAAATGCCCGGGTACTCCTTCGGTAAATGTAGGCGACATAGTAGGCGTGACAGGTGTAGTAGAAGGAAGCATCCCGAGCAGCCCGGACTGGACAACCAATCGGGCGTTCATTCAGATGCGCGACTGGAGCGATCTGGTGCGCTTCTAATCGGTGACGTTTCGTGCCGAAGCGTTCGCTGCCTTGTCAATTGAGCACGGGAACAATCCTTACAGCGTCAGCTATGAAGTACAGCCCGTCTCTTTCCGTAACGTTCCTTGCTTGAACTCTTAGCTCGCCCTTACTCAGGGAAAACGTTCCCAGCCTTACCCATTCGGCCATAGTTTGTTGGTTGAGAACAAACGTACAGCCTGATTGACTCATGCGTCGTTGCACGATTGGGCCGCTCGTGGCAGACAGTTCCACAGGCTCGGCATTGATCGTATATTCAACTCGGTCGGACGGTGTTATAGTGGTCACGGGCAGAAATACCTCGACTGCGTATACTCCTGCTTTCGGGACCTGCAACACGTACTCACCGCATTCGTGTCTGCCAGGGTCGGTTTCGTGCTGTGTGTAGCTGCCTGACCACGCCGCAGGATCAGGTACGACGGTCCACTCGTTTGTCTTTGTAACCTTCACAAACCCGTCCAGGTCGTCGGCGACGCAAGCTGCCGGTGCGTTAGGAAACGGATGCACGAAGCCCTTGATCACAACGGGTTTTACCAAAAACTTACCGTTGACCACAAACCTCTTTGCGCCCCCGGTCAGAATGCGAATGCTGGGATGGGGTTCGGCGCATTCGACATACAAAGTGCTGCCAACATAAGCGACTGAGAGGCTGGAAATACGCTGCTGCGCCGCTTCCGCTAGCAGTTTGCCGTTGAAAATGAGTTTGCTGCCGTCTGCCCATCCGAAGCTGGTGATTCTTCCCTTCGTATCGAGTCTTACAACCGCGAATGCGGCATCAGAGATATGGCTGCCGCTGCGGTAGCTCGCGGGTTCTCTTGGTGAGCCGAAGACAGCCCAGTCCGTGCCTCGAGGCGTACTTATGCGCAAACTGTAGAAAAGGTCCGAAAGCGAGCGGTTGTCAGGTGGTATGCGCTGCCAGACGATCTTTGGCGGCTTGTTGCCCAAATACGGGAAAAGCAGCGTTTGAAATCTCGGATTTGCCGTCTTGCGAGTGAGCCTGAAGATCGAAGTCTTCGGGTATTTCGACGCGGCTGTGATTCCCGGTGCTTTTCGGACTTCGAGGTCGGTAAAATTCTGGTTGAGGATAAGCAGGTTGCCGCCTTCGTCAAATGTGGTTGCTATGACACCGGTTCGAGGGTCGAATCTGGCGTTCGGATCGGTCAGGTTCCAAACCTGAGTCCAGGCGGTATTCCTAGTTGTCTCTGCTGAGTCGTCAACCAAGATGTAGTCGGGTTTGACAAATGCTACGCGCCTTCGGACACAGTTTACGTTTCCGAGATAGTTGTAACCGTTGTGTCGGCCATCAAACCAGTCGAATGTGCTGTTTGACACCCAACGGTTGGCTCCTGGTTCACGCTTGACGTCGCGGCCCTCGCAGACCATTATTGAATGTATGTTGCTAGTCCAGTAGACGTCGATTCCTTCCGGCGGTTTGTAGTCGTATTGGCCGGGATCTATAACGAGAGTTCTGCCATATGCGTATAGATTCAGACATGTGAGGTCCCAGTGGCCGTGGCTTCCGAACCATCCGCCATTGTGAATGAACACGTGCCGAGCATCCCTGTAATCCGAGCCTTTTTCCCCAAAATCGGACCGCATAATGAAGTAGCCTGCTTCCGGGTATACTTTACTGGGCCAGTTGGGCGGCGTGCCTTCTTCTCCTTGCGAGGCGATCCACACAATATCAGGCCGAGTCAGCAACTTGCCTGCTTCATACAGCTCGCCCGTTGTGTAGGCCTTTGCTATCTCGTTGGGATACGCGTCTTCAATTAACCACCTGTTGATAAAAGCTGTATCCTCGGGAGTTGTGCGAGGTGTCTTTAGAGCTCGGATGGTCCTTCTGCGCAGATGCACGTTCTTCCAAGCGGCCTGATCGAAGAGGGTATCGCATTTCAAGAGTTTGTTGAACTCAGCGACCAGGGCGTCAAGAACAGATTCTGGAACGCCTCTTCCAGGAGTGAATTGCTCAACCAGCTCGCGGGTTTGCGGGCTGAACATAGACTTGATTCGTGTTGACACAGGATCCGACGCGTCCCGCAGCCGAGTGAGCAAGCCAGCCGGATCTCGCAAGTCCGTTTTTGAGAAATTGGGGTTCTCTGTGTAATTTTCGTACCAGGAATCTCCGCACATTACCACGTAGTTATTGGGTTGCAGTGTGTGCGCCATATGGTCATACATACCGTTCAGTGTTCGAACAAGATCATTGTAGGTATCTTGCTCGAGCTCGATGGTGCCTTCAACGTGATACTTCAAGAGTCCAAGGAGCCTTCTGGCAACCATCGCATGGTATTTGATGGAACCTTCTACACAGGTGCCTTCGCCTCTGACACCCTCTTTACTCACCTGTATCAGCGCGGTTGCTCCCCATGTCTTACAAGGTCCACTGATCTTCCATTCTGGAAATGCGATTCCGAAATCCAGAGCTGATTTGGCAGCAGTTGCCAGCCAGTTGCCTCCAGACTTGCACTGGTATACCCAGCGTGCATTGTCCTCAAAGAATGAAAGCAGTATCAGCTTTTCGTCGTTTGTCCAGCCGGAGAAATTGTACAACCGCGCGTATACTAGGTCGCCGTGTCCAGGCATACGCGCGGCGGCCGTGCGGTCGTTCCAAAGTTCGTGATAGTATGGAAACTCTGGGGAGTTATATATTAACTTGGGGTTGGGGTTATCCAAGATCCATTGGATGCGAATATCTATTGCTGCTCGAGCATACTCAGGCTTTCCGGTCGCCGTATATGCTGCTGCCAGCACTCGGTCGAAGTCCCACAGGTCGGGGCTGGGCTTGATGCCGTGGCTTGGCATTTTTGCGTCGGGAATCTCCGGTGCCCACCAACTTTCCTTGCGCCAGGGAATTGGTTTTCCGGTGTCGGCGTGAAGTACCATCCCTTTGAGTATTAGATCCGCCGTCGATGTGTCTGCGTTCGGATCTGGCTGTACCGTCATCACACTGCGCCAAGACTCCCACAAATCCATTCGATTATGGAAGTGCTTTACAGTCTCAGCTATCGCTTGCTCCCAGTCACCTTTTTCAACCGCGCTCTTTACTGCTGCCAGTTCAGGTCTGGAAAGATCCAATCGTTCGGTGAAGAACTTGCGGAGATTGGCCTCTCGGTCTGCAACGAGCTTGATGTGACACTCAAAAGAAAGATCGGCTACGCTTGTGTTCGGCACAGCCGAGCCGCCGGGAAATGCGTCGTTGACAAATGCTTGGAAAGCGACTTTGCCATCACCGCCGCTCGATGTCAGTTCGAAGTAGAAATTTCGTCTTCCTCCGGTCGGCACTCGGAGTTGGAAGAAGAGAACTCGGTCTCCGGATTCTCTGAAGTGGGAGCCGTCACCGATAACATATTGTTGTACTCGGCTGGTTGCACCGCTTATGGTGTACTCTCTTAGCTTGGTCTTTTTGTCGGGGCCACTGTAAAGGCAGAGCGTGACGCTTTCGCTCAGGTCCCAAGAATCGTACACCGGGCGTACGCCTATCCTGTATATTTCGCCGACGTTTGCGTCTACTGTGAATGTCTGGCCTATCGTCTTTCCGGGACCGGTAGAAACCGAAGTGTTGCCCGGTCCGGTGCATGGGCCTGGGCGCACAGGGTTTAGGTAGTCGTCGAAAAGGGGTCCGGCGTTACCAGAGGCGCCGATAAGTAGAGTGAAAAGAAGTGTGCAGACAAACGTTTTCATAATTGCTCCGCAGACACACATAGTTTTGGCCGCCGTCTGCGGCGGCCAACCTGAAGATCAGTAGGTGTCAAGGTGTTGGTTCAGAGGTTGCCGACTCGATCGTATTCCACAAACTTCACGTGACCATCGGCGAATAGAGCTGGCGTTCCGCGCTCATGGGAGCCATGTGCAATCTTATCGGGAAACATTTGTCGAATTCGGGCATCGTCCCACGTTATCGACCAGGTTCCCGACATACAGAACAGCATAACAGCCTCACTCGGCCTGCAATTGTATTTTGCCCAGTAGTCCACTGTGTCCGGATTGACCAGGTTCTTACCCTGCGACCAGATCATATGAGCTAACCGGCGCTCGCCACCACTTCCCTTAGGCCAAGGCCACATCGAGGGCGTGTAGACAGCGCCGTACCACTTAGTGGGCTTTCGCTCAGAACTGCCACTTTCCGCCGGATAATACCACAAATTGACCAGGCTGTTCTTTATAGCGAGAATCGGTTTTG
Organism: Armatimonadota bacterium; assembly: GCA_029907315.1. Taxonomy (GTDB): domain Bacteria; phylum Armatimonadota; class UBA5829; order UBA5829; family UBA5829; genus CALJES01. Next base: position 39,264 of record JARYME010000017.1, read on the forward strand.
CAGGACATATTGCGACGTTGGTGGTCTTCATATACGGGAAGAGTTCGTCGAAATAGTTGAATTTCAGTGTTGCTGGATTCCCGTAGTCGATGTACCAGATATTGTTTGCCTGGGGAAGGAAGCCGTTATAGTCGCCCCTGTAAAGGTTTACGGCATTCATGAACTGCTTCATGTTGGAGGTGCAACCGCTCACCCAAGCTGCTCTTCTGGCCGATGAGAGCACAGGAAATAGAATCGCAGCCAGGATGGCTATTATTGCAATGACTACAAGCAGCTCTATTAACGTAAATCCCTTTTCCCTTTTCATCATAACCCTCCGTAATTTCGGCAGGACCGCCTGGAGCACGCGCTGTCGAGAACTATAACTTAGACGCAGCCGATGCTCATAATGCTCCACACGCTCCCACTTGAATCATACTGCAGACTAAAACGTTTGTCAACCACTCTTTTCCAGAACAGGTCCTCTTGACAGGCTATTTGTTACGGGATACCTTGAAAGTGTGCGCTTATTAAATCACCTGCCCGTTGCTGGGCTAAAACGATTGGACTTCCGTCAATTGTGTTATCGGCAGAATATCGTTAGTAGACTAGGTTGTGTGTTTGTGAGTAGGTGAGTAGATATGTTGTGTGTGCGTGCGCCGGTCTTGTTCTACAGGTCCTTATCGCAAAGTGTGGCAAAATTTACTGCCATCGCGCTCGTTATGGGGTGCATTCTTACCACCTCGGCAAACGGTCAGTGGAGCCAGCCGATTCAGTGCAGCAATTCATCGAAGGTGTTTACGTATTACCCGTTCTACGACTTCGACGCCGCCGGAAAGATCCACATGACTTGGAAGATGTGGGACGACGACGGCACAAATGCCGATCTCTACTATGCCAACAACACGAGCGGCAGCTGGTCGGGTGCTAAATTGGTTACCGGAAGTGACAGCAGACTGATTATCACACCCGATCAGGTCATTCACTTCTTCTATCGTTACAACAACCATATCTACGAGCGCACAAAGCCAGTAACGGGAGGTTCGTGGTCGTCGCCCACGCAGATAGATCAGAATCCGGCAGGGGGTTACATAGCAGATGTAGTTATGGACGGGTCTGGAGGTATTCTTTGTTGCTGGTTGCACCTTTTCGACTCAAGTACCAATCCTGCCAGCGCAGCTTGGGCTCGATATCGTCCGCTCGGAGGTTCTTGGGGACCTACGGAGTTTGTCGCAGGCGTAAGCAACGACGTATGGCCGTACGGTCTGAGTTGTGCAGCACTCGGCAGCACAATTCACGTGGTTTACAGGCTGGCAAACACGACCATGTCGCTTTATCACCGGGTGCGCAGCAGCAGTGGCATATGGGGTCCCGAATTATTCCTGACCGATAACGCCTATGCAGGCAACATCATTGCATCTCCAACCGGTGAGCTTGCCGTAGTCTACTTTAACGCCGACCCAACTCCGGAAAGCGGCACTGACTGGAATGTCTACTGTAGATTCTCAGGAGACGGCGGCGTTACGTGGGGCCCGGAGGTAGTAGTAAGAGACTACGGCGATCTCCAAAGGCATGCCGTGGGCACCTACGACCAAAAAGGCAACCTATACGTCGCGTGGGAAGGACGTGACACAGAGAGTTCGAAGTTCAACTTGTACTGTCGAGCCCGTATCGGGTGCGTATGGATGGATCCCGAAATCATACAAACTGATTGCGGCGTGACGCCGAAGGCACTGCGCGTTCACGACAACCTGCTGTGGTGCGCGTTCAGCCATAAATTCGGCGGCGCCAACACAAACGTCTACCTGAAGTACCGACCATTGTCGGATGACAATACTCCGCCTGCGCCGGTTTCGGAACTTAGCTGTGTCGGAGGCGAGAACCGCGTTATGCTCAGTTGGACTAATCCGAGCGATGCGGATTTCCTGGCTACAGTTGTGAGGGCGAGCACCGACGGATATCCGGAAGGACCTTTTCAAGGACGAGAAGTCTGTGTCAGAAAAGGGGCTCCGGGAACTCGCGACAGCTTCATCGACTACCGATTGCCGGCCGGTGTTACCTACTATTACTCAGTGTTTGCTCAGGACTCAGCAGGCAATTGGTCTGCACCGGTACGCGCGTCGGCTGGAACGACGTCCGACGTTACCCCTCCAGCGAATCCTATAGGGTTTTCCGCCACGCCGTATACCTCGAGAGATATAAAGCTTTCCTGGATCAACCCGCCGGATGTGGATCTTAAAGGCGTGCTGATAAGAGTCAAAACCACAGGGTTTCCGGTTGATCCAAATGACGGCCAGCTGGTTTGCAACCGTCCGGCTGTGCCAAATTCACCGGACTATTTTGTGCACACGGGATTGGTTCCCGGAATAACGTACTATTATCGAGCATTTGCTTACGATTCCGAGGCAAAACCCAACTATTCGAGCGGGGTGGATGCTGTAGGCGTTCCAGTCGACATG